>JBBSDV010000104.1:0-11164 GCA_038240335.1 Dehalococcoidia bacterium | reverse complement strand
GGCGTTCGATTAAGAGGTGACCCCGGCGGGCGGACTGGTCATCCACTCGCGCATCGCCTGATCGCCGGGCCGGTCGACGTGCACCTTGTCGTCGATGGTCTTCACCCAACTCGTCGGGATCCAGTGGTGCTGGCCACTCTGGTCCTTCTTCAGCTTGATGGTGTCGCCGCCATCGAGGTGATCGACGCTCGCGAATTGCTGGTTATTCGAACAAACCACCGGCATGTCTGCTTTGATCTTGTCTGTATCCATCATCCACTCTCCTTTGCTTGTCACCGTACGATCTCACTCTAGCGCCGAAGCACTAACGCCTCGGTGATCGCTGGCGCACCAGCGGCTGTCGGTTGTGTGGCAGTCCCGTCTGCCTGCGGCGCGGTCGCGCTATGCCGCGGGCGAGACTACTCTGGGTTCATTGTCGATCGGTGCCGACAGTTTAAATACGGGATTGTCCAGGGCTTTCACGACGCCCGCACAGCAACAAGAAGACCGGATCGCACTCCCTGCGGGGATTGGTGCGACCCGGTCTGAATGTTTCAGGAACCGTCCGAGACGGGGGAGCATGTCCCGGCCGATTCCTTATGCTCACTCTATGCGAATGGTTGTTAAGTAGGTGCTAAGCGGGGTTCAATAGATCATGCAGTCCCGCGACAGCCCGGCACCCACTCCGAGAGGCGGGCGCGATATCAAATCTCAGGCGGCAGCCGTCTCATCCCGAATACGTCCAGCCGAGATCATCGTCGCGCAACGGCCGCCCTGTGTTGATCTGACCGCCGTCGGTGATCCGGGCGACGACTAGGGTATGGTCACCGGTCGGCAAGCCGCCCTCGACTTCGCACTCAAACCACGCGAGAGCGTCTTTCAGCACCGGGCATCCGGTCGACATCGCTCTGTGGGGGACGCCGGCAAGCTTGTCGACGATGCCGCTCGCACTCGTATCGCGGCCAATGACCTTCGCCGGATTCGCCGGCTGGAGGAACGACGCGATCAACTCGCGGCTGTCTTCGCCCATGACATTGACGCTGAAGACGCGTGTCTCACGGATGTTTGCCAGCGTGCGCGCGTCATTCTCGAGCGAGAGCGCGACCATGCGCGGCTTGAACGACACCTGCATCAGCCAGTGTGCGGCCATCACATTCAGACCCATCAGGCCGCGCGAGCCGACTACGTACATCCCGTAGTTCATCATATCGAGGGCGGGCGTCGCCGCGTCTTCGGGCATGTCCTCTCCTTGCGGCGTCGCGCGCGTTCGGCGATCGATTGTAGCGAGCCGCCGCCGGGTGTCGGCGGATACCGCTCGTCTGGCGCGCGGCTATGCGCGGATACGAACGCCCCGGTGTCATGAACCCGCTCGATGCGCACGGCGCAACGTCTCGGAGGGATCGGCGTCGTCGAGCGTTCGGATCGCAGACGCGTGCGAACCGCGGACGGCCCTACTTGAGCTCGAAGGAGATCCCTTCCTGCAAAACCTGCTGGCCGGAGCCGTTCGCCTTGATGATAGTGACGCTGCAGGTGCCGTTGTAGGTGCCGGAAAGTGTCGGTTCGAGATCGACCGATTGTTGCTCGCCGGGTTGTGCGCGCAGCCGAATCGTGCTGTAGGGAGCATCCACCTTCGAGCCTTCGGGCACCGGGCCCTTGATCACGACGGGAAACCGCGTCACGTTCACGGTCATGCCCGCCTGATCGTCGCTGTGGTCGCGATTATCGAGGATCAAGCGGTTTGTCTCGCCCAGATTCATGCGGAGGAATTTGACGTTGCCGCAGACACGTTGACTAACAATCACTTTTCGCGGACCGCCGCCGCTGCCGCATGCGCTCGCGAGCAGCGACAATGCGATCGTGGCGCCGATCCCGATGCGGAACAGTGTTGTCATTTCATCAATCCTACTTGTACGTCGCGAAAGCGCGCGGGTGCCGCGCCGTGCCCTGTGTGAGCCACCTGCTCAGGTTGTCCCTTACCGCAGTTCGGCGTGCCCCAGACGACCCATTCGTCGCGGTTCCCGACGGCGTCGCAGCTGCCCCAGAATCGTGGCGTGATGCCAGTATATGTCGGGTTCTTCACCAGATCGCCCAGCTTGCCGTTCTTGATCTCGCGGCCGACTTCGGTACCGAATTGGAAATTGAGCCGCTTGTCGTCGATGCTCCAGCTGCGGTTGGTCTCCATGTAGATGCCGTCATCGGTGTCGGCGATCATGTCGGCGAGCGTCCACTCGCCCGGCTCGATGCTGACGTTCGTCATGCGGATCAGCGGGATGCGGTTCCAGCCGGATGCGCGCATCGCGCCGTTGCTTCGCTGCCCGAGCGTTGCCGCCGTCTCGCGAGAGGTGAGGTAGCCGACGAACCGGCCCTCACGCACGATCGGCGTCCGTTGCGCCGGCACGCCTTCATCATCGAAGCCGAAACTACCTAGGCCGCCCGGGATCGTCGCGTCGGCGGTCATGTTCACATGGCGCGAGCCATAGTCGAAGGTGCCGAGCTTATCGGTCGTCAGGAAGCTCATGCCGGCGAACGCCGCTTCCGTGCCGAGGACGCGGTCTAGCTCGATCGGGTGGCCGCACGACTCGTGGATCTGCAGCGCCACCTGGCTCCCATCGAGAATCACCGTCGTCGTGCCCGCCGCCATCGACTTCGCGCGGAGCAGCGCCGACGCTTCCTCGGCGACACGCAGCGCGTTGCCGGGGAGGTCGTAGCGCTCGACGAACTCCCACCCCTCGGTAGCCTGATGGCGCCCGACGCTGTTGGGGTAGGAGCGATTTTGCACCTCGCCCTCGTCCACCGCGGTTACTTCGATGCCGCAGCCCGTCTCGTACAACTCCTGCTCGATGTACGCGCCTTCCGTGCTCGCGAAGATCTTGTCTTCGCGCTGGCAGTACAGGTTGCCCTCGGCCGACACGATGTTTGGCACCTGCGCCATCGTCTCGTTGACGCGTAGGAGCAGCGCGATCTTGTCGTCGAGCGAGACCGTGAAGGGGTCGCGCACCACCGGCGTCTTGTAGCTGCCGCTCACCGATTGCGGTGGCCCGATGTCGGCCGACGGGCCGGGCACACTGCCTGACGCCTTCGCGACGCGTACGGCTTCCGCGGCGGTTGCTGCGGCCTCATCGAGCGTCATCTTGTGGCTCGCGGCGAATCCCCAGAAGCCATCGACGATCACGCGTACCCCGAATCCGAGCGACTCGTCGGCCGTCAGTCCCTCTACGTTCTTGTTGCGGACGACGACCGACTCCGATCGGAACCGGACGATGCGGACGTCGGCGTACGAAGCGCCGCGTTGCTTCGCCGTGTCGAGCGCGCGCATCGCAAGGTCTCTCATCGGTCGCACTCCATCGGCGTCTTGTCAGCGTCTATTCCCCGGCCGACGCAGCGTATCGCTCAGAGACACGGCGGCTCTGTTCAGAAAGACTCGCCATATCGGCCAAGGTTAGCAATTCGAAGCGCGTCGCGCGTTCATGGGGAGCAACTAATCCGCCGCACCCTCCTCGTCGGCGAGCGCTTGCTCCGCCGGAGTCAGCTTCGCTCGCGCGAGGAGCTCCGGGCGGCGACGCGCCGTGCGTAGCACCATCTGGCGCCGTCGCCACTTCGCGATCTCGGCGTGGTGGCCGGAAAGCAGGATGTCGGGTATCGACATATCGCGAAAGACGGCCGGCCGCGTGTACTGCGGGTACTCGAGCAATCCCTGCGCGTGCGATTCGTCCTCGAGCGACTGCTCGGATCCGAGCACGCCCGGTTGGTGGCGCGCGATCGCATCGACCAGCACGATCGCCGCCGGCTCGCCGCCGGACAGCACGTAGTCGCCGATACTGATCTCGTCGTCCGCGAGAAACTCCCGCACGCGTTCGTCGACGCCTTCATAGTGACCGCAGATCACAATCAGTCGCGGCTCGGTGGCAAGCTCGGCGACGACATCGTGGGTCAGCATGCGTCCCTGCGGCGTGAGCAGCACCACCTTGCCTGCCGGCGCCGCCATCGCACGCACTGCTTCGACGCAGGCGAACAGCGGCTCCGGCTTCATCACCATGCCGGGGCCGCCGCCGTACGCGTAGTCGTCGACGACGTGATGCTTGTCGTCCGTGTAGTCGCGCGGATTATGGATCGCGATCTTGAGCAGCCCTGCCAGCCGCGCCCGCCCGATGATGCTCGCATCGAACGGCCCTGCAAGCATGTCGGGGAACAGCGTGAGGATGTCGAACCGCATGGCGTCAGAATATCTGGTCGTTGGAGGTTGGACGTTGGAGTTGAGATTCGAGGTTGGACGTGGCGGCTGGAGCGGAGGGTGGGAGTGCAGCGCGGCCGGGGAAGGCGAGGCTCGTGACGCCGCTACCTCCGACCCCTCCAACATCTACCATCTAATCCATCGATACAATGCACGCACAGCCGATCACCGAGCTCGGAGCATCGACGCCATGACGACCGCCACCATCATCGACGGCAAGGCGATTGCGCAGGAGATCCGCGAGGAGATCCGGCAGTCGGTGGTGAAGCTGCGGGAGTCCGGCGTCGAGCCGGGACTGGCGGTTGTGCTGGTCGGCGAGGACGCAGGATCCGTGTCGTACGTGCGCGGCAAGACGGAGGGCGCGGCGGAGCTGGGCATGCGGTCGGAGACGATTCGGCTCGATGCCTCCACGTCGCAGGAAGTGCTGCTCGGGCTCATCGGCGAGCTGAATGCGGATCCGCGCTGGCACGGCGTCCTCGTGCAGATGCCACTGCCGCCGCAGATCAGCGAGTCCGTTGTCGCGTCAGCAACAGCGGTCGAGAAGGACGTCGATGGGCTACATCCCGTAAACGTCGGCCGCCTGTTCCGCGGCGAGGCCGGCCTCAAATCATGTACCCCGCACGGCGTTCAGCAGCTCCTCGTGCGGTCGGGCAATGATCCCGCCGGCAAGCACGTCGTCATCTGCGGCCGCTCGAACCTGGTCGGCAAGCCGCTCGCCGGCCTGCTCATGCAGAAAGCGCCGGGCGCGAACGCGACGGTCACCCTGTGTCACACAGGCACGCCGGACATTGCGCTGCACACTCGCCAGGCCGACATCGTCGTCGCCGTCATCGGCCAGCCGAAGGCGATCACGGCCGACATGATCCGCGAAGGCGCGGTGGTGATCGACGTCGGTGTCAATCGCGTCCCGGATGCGACGAAGAAGAGCGGAACGCGGCTCGTCGGCGATGTCGATTTCGCGGCCGTATCCGAGAAGGCGAGCGCGATCACGCCCGTCCCTGGCGGCGTCGGCCCGATGACGGTGACGATGCTCCTTTACAACACGGTGCTCGCCGCCTCCGGCACGCTGCGGTGACGCTTGGTCGAGGCACGATCCAGAGATGACCACACGAATTACGGAGGGCCAGGGTCCCGAGACTGCCGCAGTATTCGAACACCTGGATGGCCGTCGCGCTGGGAGATGGTGCCCGGATGGCGCCAAATGGCGGTACGACGAATCGCACCTTCCGCTCGCACCTTGGTGGCTCGGCTAGCGATGCGGAAGGCGAGGCGATACCTTCCCATCGTGAAGGTGCTACCCGACTATCTCCGGCCCGGACTCGATCTCATTCTTGTCGGCATCAACCCGGGCGTGCGCTCGGCGGCGGTCCGGCATCACTACGCCGGGCCGGGCAATCACTTTTGGCCGTTGCTCCATCAGTCAGGGCTCGTCACGGAACCGCTCGTTCCCGTCGAGGATGCGCGCGTGCTCGAATGGAGCATCGGACTGACGAACATGGTCGATCGCGCCTCGCCGTCCATCACCGATCTCTCGCTCGCCGAACTGCGCGCTGGGGCGGTCTCGCTGCGGCGCAAGCTCCTTAAGTTCGCGCCGCGATTCGTCTGCTTCAACGGCAAGCGCATCTACGAAATCTTCGCGGGCCATCCGATCGCGTTCGGCCTGCAGCCGGAGACGATTGGTCGCTCGCGTGTGTTCGTGATGCCATCGACGAGCGCGCGCGCGGCGGCATACCAGCGCGCCGACAAGCTGCCGTTTTTCATCGAGCTGCGCGACCTCGTCCGCGCGGTCCCGGATCGGGCGGTGGCATCGTGAGCCGTCAGGCCGTCGCCGCCGAGTCCGACATCCCCATCTTCTCGCCGCGCCTCGACGAACTAATGGGCGCGATGATCAAGGGCGAGGCGCCGAATGTGGGTCGCTTCTGCGGATACTGCTACACACCGCTCGGCAAGAAGGCTGATACGTGCGGCCACTGCGGCCGGACCACTGCCGAGTGGGAGCCCGTCGCGAAGATCCCGATGGAGTTCGGTGCGCTGTATCGACGGATGCGCAAGCGGGAGAGCTTGATCGTCAATTCGTTTGCCTTCGCGGGCCTCGGGCTCGGCGTGCTCCTGTTTATCGTGCTCGTCGCTGTCGCCGTCTACGTATTCAATCAGTCGCTCTGGATGCTCGCGTTCGCGACGCTCGTGCTGATGGTCGGCGGTCGCGTCTTCGCCGGCATCCTCGGCGGCTGGATTGGTGATAGCGTCGGCTACAACTTCGCGCACCGAAAGCTCATCGAAGAGTGGCGCGTGTACGAGCGCGAACGCGACGAGCACCGCGACGGCGCCACGCGCGCCGCCGCCGATAGCACGCCAACGACGCCGGCTTCCACCGCGCAACGGCACTGATGGACTACATCGAGATCACCGCCGCCGTGGCGACGGCAGACGCCGAGCGCGCATCGGATGCGTTGGCGTCCGTGACGGCAGGCGGGGTCTGGATCGAGACGCCATTCACCCAGCTCGACCTCGAATCTGACGCGACGATCAGCACGAACGGTACGTCGCTCGTGCGCGGATATGTCGCGAACGACGCGGATGCGCGTGCTGCGGAGGGGGCCGCACGCTCTGCGCTCGCCGCCGCGGGTGTGAATGCCGAACTCACGCAGCGTCACGTGGCGGAGGAGGATTGGGCGGAGGCTTGGAAGGAGCACTTCCACGTCGAGCGCTTCGGCGAGCGGATCGTCGTCGTGCCGTCGTGGCGCAGCTTCGAGCCTAAGACAGATGACGTGGTGCTCACGCTCGACCCGGGCATGGCTTTTGGAACGGGCCAGCACGAGACCACGCGGATGTGCCTGGAAGCGCTCGAGCGCCGCATCGAACCCGGCATACGCGTGCTGGATGTCGGCTGCGGATCGGGCATCCTCTCAATCGCCGCCGCCAAGCTCGGCGCCGCCGCCGTCGTCGCGCTCGATATCGACGCGAACTGCGTGCGGGTCACCGACGACAACGTGCGGCTGAACAACGCAAGCGACATCGTCCGCGCGGCGATTGGCAGCCTCGGCGGCGAGTGGCCGTTCGGAGCGACGCATGCGCGATACGAGATCGTCGTCGCCAATATCATCGCGCGCGTCATCGTCGCGATGGCGCCGGCGATCGCTGAGCTGCTCGCGCCCGGCGGAAGGCTGATCGCGTCGGGCATCATCGCCGCACGAGAGGCTGAGGTTATCAGTGCGCTCTCGACGACGGGTATGCGGGTAGAGTCGGTACGGGCGATGGGCGAGTGGCGCTGCATCGAAGCGGTACTTTCGTGACGCGGCGCTTCTACGTCGAGGAAGGCGCCGCCGCGGGCGACAGGCTCGAGCTCCGCGGCACCATGGCGCAGCGGCTCACGCGCGTGCTGCGCATGCGGGCGGGCGACGAGATCATCGTCTTCGACGGCAGCGGCGAGGACGCGCGTGTGCGTCTCGACGCGCTGAGTGACGGCGCGGTGACCGGCACCGTGCTAGAGCGGACGGCCGGACCCGCGGAGCCGCGGACGAAGGTGCATCTCTATCAATCGATCACGAAGGGCGAGCGCTTCGAGTGGCTGCTCGAGAAGG
Source organism: Dehalococcoidia bacterium (assembly GCA_038240335.1). GTDB lineage: Bacteria > Chloroflexota > Dehalococcoidia > DSTF01 > JACRBR01 > JBBSDV01. Next base: position 3,373 of record JBBSDV010000104.1, on the reverse strand, counting down.
CGACCGAGATCGGCGTCGCTCGTATCGTGCCGCTGCTTACGGCGCGCGCCGTCGTCAAGACGCCGGCGGAAGGCAATCGCGCCGATCGCTGGCATCGGATCACGATCGAAGCGGCGGAGCAGTGCGAGCGCAGCGCCGTGCCGCGCGTGGATGCACCAATTACGTTCGACGAGGCGCTGACAACCGCTCCGGGCATCGTGTTGCTTCCGTACGAGGAGGCGGGGCAGTTTGCGCCGAATATCGATGTTGTGCTGAAGGCGCGCGTCGACGAGCTGTTTGCGAGCGCCGAGGTGAGCGTGCTCATCGGCCCGGAGGGCGGATACGAGTCGGCCGAGATTGAGCGCGCGCGTACCGCTGAAGCCGAGATCGTGACGCTCGGCGATCGCGTGCTCCGATCCGAGACGGCGGGCCTCGTAGCCGCCACGCTCGTGCTGCACGCCGCCGGCGAGCTCGGCTAGTCGCCGAGCGAGGGGTTCAAGACGATCCACAGATGGCCACAGAAGCCACAGATTGGTCGCGATCGGAAGCATTCTTGTCGGCGCGATGTATTGATCGGGCGACGCCGCTATCGTGCCGGCGGCGGCGATCCGAGACGGCCCAGAACGCTGGGTATTGGCCTAGGCCAACGTCTGTCAATACTGTCCCGCATCCAGCATCCAGCATCCCGCATCCCGCCGACGCGGATGATCACGAGAGGCCGCCTGTGCGAACACTGGCGGCCTCTCGGGTGGCGGCTTCGAGCCGGCTATGCGGTTATGGAGTGCGTCGCTTCGATGTTGCCGTTCGTGTCGACGGCGCGATAGGTGATCGTGCTGCCCGTCGTAACCGTGACGGCGCCGGTGTAGCGCACCCACGCGCCGGTTCCAATCTTGTACTCAATACCGCTGACGCCGGCGGCGTCGGTCGCGCTGATCGCGACGCTGATGCCGCCGGTTACGGGCGACGTCGTTGCCGTCGAGACGGGCGCGATGTTGTCAGTGAAGTTGAACGTCGCCCCGTAGCTTACGCTCGCCAGCAGGGTCTGACCGGCGACGTTCGGGTGAAAGTAGTCGATCGTCGAGACGTCGTTCGCCGGGAACGAGACGTTGAACGCAGCGTTGTTATCGAAGTGACAGTGGATGTACTGGGCGCAGACCTGCGCGAGCTGCGTGTTAAAATCAATGTTCCGCTGGCTGACGCGCGCGCGGCGATCGACATCCACCTGCGCCGTCGACGATGCGTTGGCGAGCATCGACTGGCAGATTCCGTAAAGTCCCCAGACGAAGCGCGCCGAGCCGTTTGTGTGCAGCACGTTCCAGAGCTGGTAGATGTTGGGGATGCTGGTGATCGACACGCGGGCATTCGGCAGCCCCGTCGAAATGGTGTTCATCGCCGTCTGGAACTGGCTCGTGAACGTTGCGACGCTCGTCATCGTCGATTCGCTCGACGTGCAGACATCGTTCGCGCCCATCAGGATCGTGATGTACTCGACACCCTGGCTGACGGCGGTTGTGACCTGGCCGTTGAGGTCCGTCATCTTGCCGCCGGTCTTGGCGTCGTTGAAGTTCTTGCCGCTGATTGCGCCGTTAGCGGCGAGGATGCGCCGGTACTGGCTATTGACGGTGCTGCTGGTGCCGGTCGACCACGAATTCGCCGGATTGTCCGTGAAGGGGAAGAAGCCGGTCTCGAAGGCGCGCGTGATCGAGTCGCCGGTGGACGCCATCGAGTTTGGATAGCCGGTCTTCGCGGGATCGGCGAAGGCGGACGAGGCGAGGATTAGCGCGCCGAGCACGCCTGCCGAGAGTACTACTGCGATTCGGATCTTCATGCTCCCCCTTATTCCCTGTGCACCGCGGCGCTTCATCGGACACCGCCTGTTCGGGCTATCGTACGCCCGAAATCTCTGTTGTCAAGTGAGTATGCGTGTCAAATCGAGCCATATTTCCGTTCGAAGGCCGGCGGTCAATAGCCGAGTTTCTTATGTAATCGTTTGGCACAGTTGCTGTTTTCAAACGGACATCTGCGAGGATGCACTCGCGACGTTCAATCGAGGTTGACTCAACCGCGAGTATCGCTCAACGAGAGTCGAAATCGGACCTCAGATCACGCCATGATCGGGTGACGAAGGCGACGTCGTCGCACGAACGAGACTCTTCGCCCCGCGCTGAGAGATAGTTCGGCCTGACGAAGGGTCTTGGCGACGAGCAAATGAGCATCCGTTCGCTCTGGCGGATCGGGTTGGAGTGGCTGAAGGGCACCAGTCGACGCGCAGAGATATGTTAAGGTGCCTAATCTTTGTTTCACTTCTTTTACGAAAATGCCTTGACTGTGATTCTGCGTCGGCGGTACACTCAACGAAATCCCATACACGAGCCCAGCGGGGCGAAGAAGCGCATGAAGTAGAACCAACAGAACGGCAGGAATCCTCCGCCGGCCTCGATCTCGGCATACCCGTATCCATGCGGGCACGAGACGGGGACCAGCAGCGAAGGCCCACGGCGGGCAGGCCCGGCGGCATTAATGGAGGTTACCCCACATCATGTCTCAGCCTCAGTTCAAGGAAATGCGGCGCGCATACGGATTTGACGACGTCGCGATCGTCCCCGGCGGACACCACACCATTAACCCCGACCTCGTCGAACTCTCCCTCACTATCGGTAGCCTCGAATTCTCTTTGCCCTTCCTCGCAGCGTCTATGGACGGCGTCGTCGACGTCCGGATGGCGGCAGCGTTCTCGAAGGCCGGCGGCCTCGCCGTACTGAACCTCGAGGGCGTGCAGACGCGCTACGCCGATCCCGATCCTGTCCTGCAAGAGCTCGCTGTCGCATCGAAAGATGAAGTGACGGCGTTGATGCAGAAGGTGTACTCGGCACCGATCCAGCCGAATCTGATCGGCGAGCGCATAGAGCAGATCAAGGCAGCAGGCGGTGTCGCCGCCGTCGCGTCTGCGCCAATGAACACGAAGAAGTTCGCACCGATCGCGCGCGATGCCGGCGCCGACGTATTCGTCGTCCAGTCGACCGTGACGAGTGCGCGGCACATCTCGAAGAGCGAGAAGGGACTCGTGTTCGAGGATCTCGTGCAGCAAATGCGCGGCATTCCCGTGATCGTCGGCAACAGCGTCACGTTCTCGGCGACGAAGGAGCTGATGGAGACGGGCATCGCCGCTGTCCTCATCGGCGTCGGACCGGGCGCTGCCTGCACGAGCCGCGAAGTGCTGGGCATCGGCGTGCCGCAAGTGACGGCGACGATCGACGCCGCGGCGGCCCGCGACACCTACTACCGCGAGACTGGCCGCTACGTGCCGATCGTCACCGACGGTGGCGTCAGCAACGCGGGCGCGATGTGCAAGGCCTTCGCGGCCGGCGCGGACGCCGTCATGCTCGGATCGATC
>JBBSDV010000103.1:0-11284 GCA_038240335.1 Dehalococcoidia bacterium | reverse complement strand
GAACGCCGCGACGATGGTCTGCGTCACCTCCGACAGTGTCGCGCCGTCGCGCAGCATCTGCGTGCGATGCGCGTGCGTCGCCAGGTCGCCGTCGCCCAGCCCGAACCAGGTCTCGTACCCGAAGCGGGAGAGCGCGCCGAGCGCATTGAAGGTCTCGCCCTCGAGACCCCAGCCCTTCTCCGCGTCGATTGCGCCGGCGAGGGTGTAGATGACGATGTCGATATCGGGCGACACGCGGACGCCGAAGAAGTCCTCGTCGTCTCCGACGTTCGAGACCACGGTGATGTCGCGCTGCGGCACGACCTGGATCAGCCCCTCGAGGAACCGCGCCGCCCCAACGCCACCTGCCAGCGTCGTGATGTTCATGCGAGGATGACGATGCGGCGAGCGAACATCACAGCGCGAGATGGGCGATCGTGACGCCTTCGCCGCCGTCGGCCGGCAGCGCCTGCTCGTACGACTTGACGAGCGGATGCTTCGACAGCAGTTCGCGTACCTCGCGACGCAGCGTGCCGGTGCCCTTGCCGTGGATGATGCGCGCGATCGGCAGGCCGGCCCGGAACGCGTCGTCGAGGTACTGCTCGACCTTCGGCAGCGCCTCATCGAGTGTCTGCCCCCGCACCTCGATCTCCGCCGATACCTCGCGCAGCGGCGCTACGTTCGCACTCACGAAGCGCGGCTCCGGCGCGACGGCAGACGCCCGCTGCACGCGCTCGACCTGCGACAGCTTGGCGCGCGTCCGCAAGCCGCCAAGCCGCATCTCGACCTCGTCGCGACCATCGGGCACTGTCAGCGCCTCGCCGGGCTGCTCCATGCCGCGCAGCCACACCAAGTCGCCCTCGCGGATCGACCGCGGCGGCGGCCCCGACGGCGCCTTTACGGCGACGACGCGCTGCGCCGGCCGGCGACGCTCGGTGCGAGGCGCGCTCGGCACCGCTACCTTGGCGGCCTCTGCGGCCGCCTCTTGGAGCTTCTCCGCCGCCGAGACGAGCCGCTGCTCCTCGACTTCCTGTTCGGCGCTGGCGAGCAGCCGCTGCGCTCGCGCCAGCTCGCGGCCGACGTCGGCGCGCGCCGTATCGAGAATGCGTTCGCGCTCAGCGTCGACGCTATCGAGCCGTTCCGAGAGCCGCAGGCGGATCTCCTCCGCCTCTCGCCGCGCGAATTCCTCCGAGCGTCGCGCCGACGCCGCTTCTTCGCGCTCGCGCCGGATGTCGGAAAGCAGCTCCTCCACCTGCAGCTGCTCCGGCGCGATCGAGCGCCGCGCCTCGTCGATCATCGCGAGCGGCATGCCGAGCCGCTGGGCAATCTCCAGCGCGTTGCTACGGCCGGGGAGACCGATCGTCAGGTGGTACGTCGGCGAGAGCGTCTCGAGGTTGAACTCCACCGACGCGTTGATGACGCCGTCCGTGCCGTGCGCGAATGCCTTGAGCTCACCGTGGTGCGTCGTCGCCACGGTCAGCGCACCGGCGCGCAGCAGCTTCGCGAGGATCGCCCGTGCCAGCGCGGCGCCTTCAGTCGGGTCGGTGCCGGCGGCGAGCTCGTCGAGCAGGACGAGGCTGCGGTCGTCGGCGGCGTCGACGATGCTGATGATGTTCCGCATGTGGCTGCTGAAGGTCGATAGCGACTGCTCGATGCTCTGCTCGTCGCCGATGTCGGCAAAGATCGAGCCGAATACCGGCATTCGCGTCCCGCGATCCGCCGGCACGGGCAGGCCCGACTGCGCCATCAGCGCCAGCAGCCCCGCCGTCTTCAGTGCGACGGTCTTGCCGCCTGTGTTCGGGCCGGTGATCAGCAGCACGCGGTACTGCCCGCCGCCGACGGTGATCGTCGTCGGGATCACCGGTGGCTTGAGCAGCGGGTGTCGAGCAAGGAGGAGGTGGAGCTGCGCCGGACCTTCGACGAGCCACGGCTGGTCCTCGCCCGCGTACGGCAGCTCTGGTGCGCTGATGTCGTCGCCGAGCCGCGCCTTCGCGAGCGCGAGGTCGATCTGCGCCAGTCCTTCCACATCCCATACCACTGCTTGCGCCTGTGCACCTACTTCGGCGCTGAGCGCACGGAGCACGCGCTCGACTTCGCGTTCCTCCTCGAGCTGCGCCTCGCGCCACTTGTTGCCCATTTCGACGACCGACAACGGCTCCAGCCACACGGTCGCACCGCTGCCGGATACATCGTGCACGATGCCCTTGAGCTGCCCGCGCATATCGGCCTTGATCGGGATCACATAGCGCCCATCGCGGAGCGTGATGATCGCTTCCTGCGCGATCCCCTTCGCGAAGTTCGCCGACAGGATCTCTTGCATCCGCTGGTACAGTCGGTCGTGCAGCTTGCGGATCTCGCGCCGCAGCGAGCCCAGCGCCGGGCTCGCCTGATCCGTCACCTCGCCGCGCTGGCTGATGCTGCGGTTGATCGCGTCGATCGTGCGAACGAGCGGCTCCATGCCGTCGACTATCGCCGCGAGGATCGGCAGCGCCTCGTCGAGCCGGCTGATCGATGTCTTCATCTCGCGCGCGCACTCAAGCGTCGTCGCGATATCGAGCAGATCCTGAGCCTCGAGGAGGCCGCCGCGGCCCGCCTTCTCGGCGAGCGGCCGGACATCGTGCGCGCCACCGAGGCCCGTGCGCGGCTTCAGCTGCATCAGCCGCCGCGCCTCCGCCGTCTCGCGCTGCCGCCGCACGACCTCGCGGTACTCCGTTGAAGGCGTCAGCGCGAGCGCAAGCTCCCGCCCCGCCGAGAACGACGTGCAGCGTGCCAGTTTCGCCAGGATCTTGTCGAACTCAAGGGTTCGGAGCGCGCGTTCATCCATCAAGCCATTGTAGCGGCCTGCGAAGCGCGGCTACGTCACGACCCGCGGAGCGAGACATGCCGCCGGCATGGCTACACGTGCTTCTTGATGCCGACTTCGTTCTTGTGCAGCCGGCCGCCCTGCATGATTAGCGCAATGCGGCTCTTGTCCTGCAGCAGCTTGATGTCGGCGAGCGGGTCGCCGTCGATGATCAGCAGATCGGCGAGCTTGCCAGCCTCGATGGTGCCGATGTCGGCGGCCATGTGGATGCACTCGCTCGCGATCTTCGTCGTCGCGACGATCGCCTGCATCGGCGTCATGCCGCACTCGACCATCTGCTCGAGCTCCTCGGCGTTGTGGCCGTGCGGGCCGACACCGCTGTCGGTGCCCATCGCCACGCGCACGCCCGCCGCGATCGCCCACGCTATGCTCGCCTTGTGGTCGGCCATCACTTCCTTCGTCTTCCGCACGGACTGCGGCAGCACGCTGCCCGGCGCGCGCTCCGCGTTTCGCAGCACCCAGATCGGCGCGACGAGCGTCGGCACGAGGAAGGTGCCACGGCGCTTCATCTCATCCATCACTTCATCGTCGAGCCAGATGCCGTGCTCTATCGATTCGACCCCGGCGAGCACGGCGTTCTTGATTCCTTGCGTCCCCTGGGCGTGCGCCATGCACGTTTTGCCGGCGGCCGCCGCTTCCTCGACCATCACGGCGATCTCCGCCGGCGAGAACTGGGTGTGCGACGGCTCGTCGGACGGCGACAGCACGCCGCCTGTCGACATCAGCTTGATGAAGTCGCCGCCGGCGCGCAGGATCGCGCGCACCGCCTTGCGCACTTCATCCGGGCCATCGACGACATTCTCCGGCCACTCGGGGCCGAGGCTGCCGAGCATCCGGGTCCGCACGCCCGACGCCATCGTCGAGTCGCCGTGGCCGCCCGTCTGCGAGAGCGCCGTCACCGAGATCCGCATCCGCGGCCCCGGAATGAGCCCGCGCTCGATCGCCATCTTGAAGCCCTGCGGCGCGCCGCCCGCATCCCGCACGCTCGTCACGCCGGCGTCGAGCGTCGCCTTCGCGTTCGCCGCGCCGTAGAAGGTCTGCAGCGTCGGCGGCGTCAGCAGCCGCTCCTGCATCGACGCAGGGTGGAACAGCAGATGAACGTGGCAATCGATCATGCCGGGCATCACGGTCGCGCCGCCCGCATCGATCACGTCCGCATCGCCCGGCGGTTCGCCACCGACGCGTGCGATCCGATCGCCGTCGACCAAGATCGTGGCGTTGCGCACCGGCTCGCCGCCGCGTCCGTCGATCAGAGTTGCGTTCGTGATTGCGATCATCATTGTGTCAGCCGCCTGGTTGTTCCTGTTTCGGTCGGGCGTCGGTTGCGATTGTCTTCAATGCTCGAACTTGGATGCGATGAGAGAGGAGGAAAAAAGAGGGAGGGGAGAAGGTGCCGGGGGACACCCCCGGACCCCCGGCAGCCGTCGCGGCGGCTGCACTCCCGCCGATTCGCATGAACCACTTCGATCCGGGCGTCTGCAGCGAACCGTCCGATCTCGCGCTTCGGTCGGAGTGCCGTTGCTGTGCCCATCGCCGGGGCGACGCGCTCCGCGGCGCTGCGTCATCTTCACGCACCGTGTTAGAACTGGACGCCACCCGTCACCCGTCACTGGTCACCAGTTACCAGATCACACCTTGCCGACGAGCGATGCGAGGAGCGCGGACGTGCGGCCGAGCGACGCTCTCACGTCGGGGCCGGACGGGAACGCCGAAGCGAGGAAGTCCGTCGCACCCGCGCTCGCGGCCCGGCGAATCTGCCGCTCGACCTCGGCCTCCGTCCCGACGATTGCGATCTCAGCCGGCCCCGCGGCACCCTCCTTGTCGAGCACGCGCCGGTAATTCGGCAGTTGCCCGTAGATCACGAAGGCTTTCGCAGCCACCTCGCGTGCCGCCGCGGCGTCGTCCGTGACGCACACCGGGAAGCTGGCGACAACGCGCGGGGCGGGACGACCCGCTTCTTTCGCCGCGGCCGTGATCAGCGGCACGACGTGTGTCTCGATCGTCTTGACGCCGGTCATCCAGAGGACGGTGCCATCGGTCATCGAGCCGGCAATCTTGAGCATCATCGGCGCCAGCGCGGAGATGATCACCGATGGCGGTTTCTCGACCTTCGTACGGATCGCGCCGTTGACGCGGTACGTCTCGCCGTTAAAGGCGACGCCCCGTTGGTTGAGCAGTGGCTGGAGGACGGACAGGTACTCGCGCATGTGGCGCGCCGGCTTCTCGTAGGACAGCCCCCACATGTTCTCGATAACCACGGCGTGCGACGGTCCGATACCGAGCGTGAGGCGACCGCTAGTCGCCGCCTGCACGGTCAGCGCCTGCTGGGCCAACGTGAAAGGATGCCGCGGGTACGTCGGGACCACAGCCGTCCCGAATTCGATGCGTGAAGTCCGCTGGCCGGCGAGCGCGATGATGGTCATCGAATCGCCGCCCATGACCTGGCTAAACCATGCGACATCGAATCCGGCCTTCTCCTCGTGGACGATCTGCTGGATCTGCTGCTCGAGTGTCTGCGAGCCGTCGTCTCCGTGTCCGAGTCCAATCCGCATCAGTTCAGTCCTTTCAGGAACGCGATCAACGCCGCGTTCGTCTCGTCTGGACGTTCCTGCTGCGTCCAGTGTCCGGCGCCAGGCAGCATCGTCACGCTGCGCATGTCGTCGCACATCGACTTCATCGTCTCGATTCCCGTCGGGTTCATCGCGATGACCCCGTCCTTATCGCCGCAGATGAACGCCGACGGCTGCTTGATGTGCGCGTCCGCGAGCTGCGGAAGCTCCTCCCAGTCGCGATCCATGTTCCGGTAGCGGTTAAGTCCGCCACGGAAGCCCGTGCGCTCGAACTCGGCGGTGAAATAGTCGAGATCGGCTTGCGTCAGCCACTTCGGCAGCGTCTTCGGCTCCGGCATGCCCTCGAGAAACGTCGCGTCCTTCGCCTTGAGAAAGAAATTCCCCGCGGCGCTGGTATCGACATCGCCGGATGCCACGTAGAGGAAGCTGCGCATCGACTTCGCGACGTCGGCCTCGAGCTCGGCTTCCGCCACTCCAGGCTCCTGGAAGTACAGGATGTAGAAGAAGTTGTTGGGGAAGATTTGCCTAAAGAGCTGCGTCGGCGCTAACGGCGGCCGGCCGGTGTACGGCACGCTGAGGCCGACGACGGCGCTGTAGCGATCGGGATAGAGGACGGCGCTGTTCCAGGCCATGGGGGCGCCCCAGTCGTGGCCGACGACGACCGCTGTCTCGGCACCGAGGGCGTCGAGAAGACCGACGTAGTCGGCCGTCATCTGCTTCATGCTGTACGCCTCGATCGGCTTCGGCGCGTCCGTGCGGCCGTAGCCCCGCACATCCGGAGCGACAACGTGGTAGCCCGCGCCGGCGAGCGCCGGCAGTTGGTGACGCCACGAGTACCACGACTCCGGAAAGCCATGAATCAGCAGCACGAGCGGACCTTCACCGGCTTCGGCGATATGCATGCTGATGCCGTTCGTCTCGATGTTACGGTGCGTAATCTCGCTCATGGTGCTGATCTCCTCGCCGTCGTTGCTTCCGCGTACGCCACGTGCCGGGTTGCGGGGTTAGCGTTGAATCGTCATACCTGACTATCCGTCAACCCGCCCGTTGACTCAAGACGCGGAAGTGAGTCGTCGCGCGCCGAATGCACGGTGCAAACTTCTACGCCGGCTTACGTCCACACCTATCCAGTCTATTTGGACGTTACAATCGAGCCGATGAGTGAGGACCGGAAACGACGCCGCGGCCGCCGGCAGTTCGACGCCGGTCGTCAGATCTTCACAGGCAGCTACCTGCGCGCCGATCGCGCCCTTGATCGCGGGCAGCATCACGTCTTTCGTCTCCTCTGGTTCTTCCTGCCCGATACATCGATCGCCAAGAACCCGCGCTTCCAGGCGATCATGGCGTCACGATTCTTCTCCGATGCCGGGCAGCAGGCGCTCACATACGGCGCGTTGATCGCGACCGTGCGCGAAGGGGGTTCCGCGCTCGAAGCGGCGCTCGTGGGGGTCGCGGCGCTGCTGCCACCGGCGCTCTTCGGGTTGTACGGAGGGGCAGTTGCCGATGCGCTGCCCAAGCGGGTTGCTCTCGCAGCGGTATACAACCTGCAGGCGCTGCTCTGCTTCGTTATCCCGATCTCGTTCGGCACCGATATCTACGCCGTGCTCTTTCTGATCTTCGCTGTTCACACCCTCGGCCAGGTTTCCGGGCCGACCGAGTCGGCCGTCGTCCCGCTCGTCGCGTCTGAGGAACAGTTGGCGTCTGCCGCATCGCTCGTCAGCTTCGCGTCGAACTTCGGCGTCGCATTTGGTACGGCCATCCTCGCCCCGATACTCGTCCACATCTTCGACGTGCGCGCCGTGTTCTACACGTCGGGCGTGATGCTGCTACTGGCTGCGAGCCGAATCTTCGATCTTGCCGCCGGACCGCAGAAGCGGATCGGCGGCTGGCGGCCGAAGGTCAATGCATCTGAGACGATTCGCTGGATCGCCCACGAACGTGCGGTCGCTACGATGATCTTCGTCGCGGTGCTCGCCGGCATGGCGAACCTCGTTGTCCAGACGCTTGCTCCGCGCTACGTGCAGGCCGTGCTTCATGTCGACCCAGCAGATTCCGTGTACGTCTTCGGGCCATCGGCCATTGGCCTGGCACTCGCGCTGATCATCTCACCGCCGCTGATCAGGTGGCGCGGCGAACGCATCGTCGCGCTCGTGGGCTTCCTCATTTCGGCCACAACACTTTGCCTACTCGGGCTGGTCAATCACAAACTCGCCGAGATCATCGATCCGGCGAACCCGATGCGGCTGCTTGGATTGTTCGGCATCCAACTCAGCGAAAACCTGCGAACGGCCGGCGCGCTCGCCATCCCGCTGGGCTTGGGCCTCTCGCTGACGACGACGTCGGTGCACACCTACATTAACCGCCGCGTGCCGCTGTCGTACCAGGGCCGCGCGTTCGCCCTGCAGAGTTCGCTGAAGAACGGCGCGACGATCGTGCCGCTGCTCGTCCTCGGCGCCAGCGCGAACGTGTTCGGCGTCGAGAACGTGCTCATCGCGTCGCCCGTGGTGCTGCTGGCGGCCGCGCTGATCCTCGTCCGGCTCAGCTTCGTCTTCAGCGGCTGGGCGCCGCCACGCCGACTCGATGTGCTCTCGTCGTTCTGGCAAGAATCGAGCGCGCCCGTTCTGCCTCCCGAAGATCGAGCAGCAATCACTGCTGGTCTCGCATCGGACCGACTGGCCGGCCCGCCGTCATCGCTGGACGGTTCAAATAACGGGCCTCCTGCGGGAGCGGAAGGAGGCGACGACGCCGAACATCAGGGCGCATAAAGCCGCTGTCACTGCCACGCCCTGCGCGGGGCCTGCGCCGACCAGCACTTTCCCCTGCAGCCAGGGGATCGCCATGCCGCCGGCGTTGCCCATCGTTACCGTGGTCGCCGTCGCGTTCGATGAGGAACCTTCGGAAGCGATCGCGAGCGTCGTCGGCCAGATCGGCCCGAAGCAGAGGCCTGCGCCGAACGCGCCAATCGCGCTCAGTGCGAGGTTGCCCGACGCGAGCGTGAGTACTACCGATGCAACACCCGCTCCGGCGATCGCTGTGATCAGAAGCCGAGCGGGATCGCGTGGTTGCGAGAAGTAGAACGCACCAAATACGCGTCCGAGCGCGAGCGCGCCCCAATATCCCGCCGTCAGCAGGGCACCCGTGAAGACGCCGGCGTGCGCCGTCTCGCGCGTGTAGGACGACACCCACGTACCGAGCCCGAACTCCGCGCCGACGTACAGAAACAGCACGCCGCCCATGATCCAGGCTGTCGCGTTGCCCGGCAGCCGGAAGACCTCGTCGGGGGCGGCGACGGGATGCTCGACGGCGACGTCGGCCGCGAACATGACTGCGATCGTCGCGAGCATGAAGGTCGCGATGCCGACGTACACGATCCAGCGCTCGCCGGTTGTCGCCAGGATCGCGCCGGCCCAGATCGGGCCGGCGATCGCGCCGAGCGCGAAATAGAGATTGAGCTTGTTCATCGCGCTCGGCACGTCGCGCGACGTCAGCGGCATCAGGATGTGCGTGGAGGCGATGACGAGACCGTCACCAATACCGAGAATGACGCCGCCCGCGAGCGCCACCGGCCATGTGGGCGCAAAGGCGAGTACGAGGATCCCGGCCGTCGAGCAAGAGAGTCCGGCGAGACATAACATTCGCGTGTCACGGCCATGCAGCACGAGCGCGATCGATGCGGATGCGGCGATTGATCCGATAAAGAGCGCCGTCAGCATCAGACCGGCGGTGTCCAGCGAGACGCCGAGGTCGTCGGCGATAAACGGCAGCACGGGACCGAACGACGCGCCGTACAAGCCGAGGCACGAGAGCGCCATGAACGCGGCAATGTGCAGCAGCCGGTAGTCGTCGACGCGCGCGGTGGATGTCACGAATGTCAGCCTATCGACCGCAGCACGGAGGAGATACGCACCGATTGGTACTGTAGGCAGGGCCGGTTGGGCGGTACGCTCAGCGCATGAATACGACAACACTCGGAAGTACCGACCTCAACATCTCCAACCTGTGCCTGGGCACGATGCAGTTCGGCTGGACCGCCGACGAAGACGCCTCGATCGCCGTCATGGATGCGTACGCCGAGGCGGGTGGTAATTTCATCGACACCGCCGACATCTACAGCCGCTGGTCGCCCGGCAACCCGGGCGGCGTATCGGAGGAGATCATCGGGCGCTGGATGAAGGCGCGCGGCAACCGCGATCAACTCACCATCGCGACCAAAGTGCGCGGCGAAATGTGGAAGGGCGATGACGGCGAGGGCCTGAGCCGCACGCACATCGTGCGAGCTGTCGAAGAAAGCCTGCGTCGCCTGCAGGTCGACACCATCGATCTCTATCAGTGCCACTACCCGGACGACAAGACCCCGATCGAAGAGACGCTCGGCATCTTCGGCGAGCTCATCTCGTCGGGCAGAGTTCGCTACATCGGCGCATCGAACTACTCGACGGCTCAACTGTCGGCGGCCCTCGACTCGGCGGTGGCGGGCGGCTTGCCCCGCTTCTCGACGCTGCAGCCGCACCACAATCTCGTCCACCGCGGCGAATACGAGAAGGAACTCGCGGCGCTATGCGAGCGCGAAGGGATCGGCGTCATTCCGTACAGCCCGCTCGCAGGCGGCTTTCTGACGGGTAAGTACCGCAAGGGGCAGCCGTTGCCCGAGAGTCAGCGCGCCGGCCGTGCCAAGGAGTACATGAACGACCGCGGATTCGCCGTCATCGACGCTCTCGACTCGATCGCCAAGGCCCACGACGTGAGCATTGCGGCTGTCGCGTTGGCGTGGGAGATGACGCGGCCGGCGATCGACGCCCCCATCATCGGCGCCAATAGTCCAGAGCAGTTGGCCGCGCTGCTTCCCGCATCGCAGGTGCAGCTCTCGCCTGGCGAAGTCTCCTCGCTTGATGTTGCGAGTACGTGATCGCGCCTGCATTCAGGCGCGAGCTCCGCATCGGGTGTTGACCTCGTTCCAGAACGGGGCGTTATAGGTATGCAGTAGTCGAGCCGCGGCGACGCGCCACGGTCCTGCACGAGTAGGAGGAATGCTGTGAAGAAATTTCTTGTCGCCGCGCTCTTTGGGATCGTCGGGCTATCGGCGTTTGCCGGCACCTGTACGTTCGCCAATATTTCGCTCACCACCATCGGCACGCACGACACCTTCGCCGCAGAGCTCAAGAACGACAGCGGTGCGAGTATCTTGCAGCATAACTTCGTCGTAGCGTTTCTCGATGCGAGCAACAACGTGGTCGAAGTGAAGACGGTGCCGGGATGCTTGCGATCCATCCGCAACGGCCAGTTCGACTTCTTCTCTGCGACGAGCAGCTCGGACGCTTCCGTCACGAACGTCGGCCTCGCGCGGATCGCGTTCGACTCGACGTTCAAGGTCGGTGACACCGCCGACGGCGACGTCACGCTGAAGGTCACAGATGTGAACCGCTCTGTGGGCTCGCTCACTGTGGCCGGCACGATTAAGAACAACGACAGTGACACACTGGTCAATCCGACGGCTTGTGTCGTCGTCTATGGCACAAACGGCAACGTGATCCTCGTCGCAAAACAGACCGACCTCAACGACATCGCGCAGAGTGATGCGGCGGAAGCATTCAGCATCACCGTCGACGTCCCCGACAGCGATACGACGGTCGATCACGTCAGCGTCTACGTCGATGGCCTCGACGGAAGCGGCGATGCCAATCCGATCAGCCCGGTGAGCGTCACGGATCGTAATGTGAACGGCTGCCCGACGGTGACGAATACCCCGACCACCACGAACACGCCGGCCACGTCGACGCCCGCCGTCACCGATACGCCGGTAGCATCGACCGCCACCAACACGCCGGAAGGCTGCTAGGGCGCGCCGCTCGGATTTCCGGGCAACTAAGCACGG
>JBBSDV010000102.1:0-11428 GCA_038240335.1 Dehalococcoidia bacterium | reverse complement strand
GATGAGGCGATGTTGCCGACATCCTCATAGCGCTTTGAGACGGCGTCTGTTGCGAGATCGAGTGTCGCTGTCATGATGATCTTGCGGTCGAGCTGCGATGGCAGGCCAGCGGGATTCGCGTTGCCGTTTGCGCCGGTGCCGGATGAGCCGGTCTGTGCGCTCCCGGCGCTCCTGGCACCTGCCGCGTCGGATGGCTGTAGCTCTGTCGAGCCAATCGCGGCACTCGGTGGCTCGGCGGGCTGGCTGGACCGATTGTCGGCGTCATTGGAGATCGCGCCATTCGCGCTCTTTTGGCCAGCGCTGCCGCCGGCAGTTCTAGCCGCCGGTTTGCTGGCGCTTCCGCCGGCGCAAGCCGCAGCAAGCGCGCACGCGATCGCGATCAGTGCTATCCCCAGCCATCGTCGTTCATTGGATTGCCGTACCATCGTTCCTCCTTACATCTCCCATGATTGGGATGTATGAGAAGACGACGGCAGCCCTCGAAAAGTTCCGGACTACGTCAACGAGACTCACGCGCTGGTCGACGCAGCGGCGGGGGATTAGCCGGACAAAGTCCGCGCGGATTCCGATGTGCGACGTTAGGCTGCCGTGCGGGAATGATGCGCCGGTGGTCAGCCCGAGCCTGGAATAGGAGCATCAGAGGCGTCCGAACAAGATTCTTCGCTCGCGCTCTGAATGACAATGCGGCGTGAACCGGCTACCGGAGAAAGTCGAATCCGTGCGCATTCCGAAGCGACGCTGACTCGCGCCGATGCGAGCAGGAGGTCGCTCGAACGAGATTCTCGCTGGCGATCTGAATGACAATTCGTGCGATCGGCGGCACACGGGGGAACGTCGGGGAGAGTTTGAGGGCGGGCGCCGTCATCGACGATATCAAGAACATCGACATCTCCGATCGCTTCCCGACACGCGATTGGCCGTTATTCGAACCAGATGTCGGTTTGCTCGGCGGCGGGAACGCCGAGGATGAGTACGTCCATCTCGCCGTCCGAGGTGTGCCACGTGCCTGGCTTGATCACGACGAGATCGCCCGCCGTGATGTCGCGCTTCTCGCCATCGAGCGTCATCGTGCCACCGCCGCTTAGGACGTAGTAGAACTCCGTCATTTCTCGATGATAGTGATACTTGCTGTCGTTGATCTGGAGATGCGATACGTTGGCGACGGGCGTGTCTTCGTGCGTGACGAGCGTCTTCCGCCAGCCGCAGACGCCGCGCTCGGTCGGGGTATCGTTGAGCCGGCGGATCAGGTACTTCTCATCGGTTGAGTTCGTTGTCATGGCGTCCTCCGCATTTATGTGTTTCCGGGTGGTTCGAGAAATATCTGCATCAGCCTGTAACGGCGGAAACCGGGTGCGCGTACTCGTCGAAGCGAGCGGCGACGCCGGCGTCGGCTGCGTAACCACGGTGGACGTACATGCGGTGGCGCAGCTTCCACGTGTCGCCGCGCTCAAGCGTCAGCGCGCCATCGAAGAACGGGAGATTCGTGCCGATGGGGCCGTAGCCGCGCACGAACCAGGCGTTCGGGTGGTTGCGGTTCGACGGATGATCGAGCATCGCGATGCCGAAGATCTCGGGCTCCTGTCCGACGGCGCGCGTGAACGGGCCGCTGCAGTCGGCCCACTCCGCGCGCTGGCCGAAGCAGTCCGGGGAGCCGGTGGCGCCGGTCGAGAGCGACATCGTGCCGCCGTCCCATTCATCGATGATGTCGGCGACGCGCATCAATGGCAGCGCGCTCTCGTTGGTCTGGCCGAACGTCACCGGCGCGTCGTGCGGCGTGAACTCCGCCTCGATGTCCCAGAGCCGAACGCGCCCCTTCAGGCGATACAGGCGGAAGCGGCGGATGTCGTCGAGCAATACCGTGCCATCCGGCGCGATCCATTGGGCGCGCTGCTGGAAGCCGCCCCAGACCGGGCCGGAGGTCATCCAGTCGAACCCCTGATGCACGATGCGGCCGTAGCCGGTGCCGACGTGCGGGCCGTATCCGGCGTTCATCGCCGCCGGCTCGAGATAGAAGTCGACGCCGTTGAGGTCGCCGCAGGCGTACCAGAGCGAGCGGTGCCACGTGTGGTCGGGGGGACCGTCATCGGTAATCGACTTCGGCTGCGAGCCATCGGTGCTGCCGACGCCGGAGTTCGGGCGGCCGGACGGCGCGACGTTCGGCGCGAAGTACGGGCGGTAGTTCGGCATGCCGTAGTGGTAGATGGTCTGCAAGAGCCCGCCGTAGTAGACGACGATGCGGCCGTTATCGGGCTGATCGAGCAGCGCAATGCCGTTGTCCTGGTGAACCTGAGTGGCGGGCCGCAGCTCGAACGCACGAGTTTCACCGGCCTCGAGCTTGCTTACGAAGAAGCTCGCTCGCGGCGTTCCTTCGACACTGTCGAGCTGCGCGGAGACGATGTCTCCGGTTGCGCTATCGACGATTTCCCATGCGCCACCGACGTCGGTGCCAGCAGGCAGGGCGATATCGGCAACGAAGTTCTCGCGCGGCGAAGGCGATGGGCCGATCTGCAGCGGGATCGTCATCCCGTCGCTCCTGTCGTTGTGCCGGTGATTGGGCGCAGGCCGAAGCCGTCGGCCGGGATCTGGCTGTAGAACGGATCATCGCGGGCGATCGGGAAGGTCACGCGCTCGCCCGTCATCGCCGACTTGTACATGCCGGTGATCAGCTGCATCGAGCGGCGGCACTCGTCAACGCTTACGAGCGGCGGGCGCTTATCGATGATCGCGCGCAGGAAGTCGTGGATCATCTCGACATGCAGGTGCTTCGTTTCGTCAGGGAACAGTTCCATCGCCTCGTCGCTGGCGCGGGCGGCGCGTCCTGTCTCCGCGGATGCGAGACGGAAGGGCTCGCGCGTGGGATCGTACGGTGACTCGGAGGAGACCGCATGAAGGTCGTCGCCAAAGATCTCGAGCCTGCTGCGGTTGTCCTGGGCGTTGACCATGACGATGACCTGGCCGATCGCGCCGGAACGAAATCGCACCGTCGCGGTTGCTGTGTCCTCGACCTCGATCGCGAGCTTGGTCGTTGCCGCGTCGGCGATGATCGACTCAGGTTCACCCATGAGCCATGCCAGCATGTCGATGCTGTGGATGCCGTGACCCATGGTGACACCGCCGCACTCCTTTTCCCACGTGCCGCGCCACCAGACGTCGTAATAGCTCTGGGTGCGTTGCCATAGCGTCTCCGAGAGCCCGAACCGCAGCCGGCCGAACGTGCCCGCATCGAGCAGCGCCCTGACCTGCCGCGCGCCCTGACCGACGCGGTGCTGGAAGACGCCTTCGAAGATCGCGCCGCCCGCCCGCTCGGCATCGGCGATTGCATCGAGGCCGGCGAGCGTCGGCGCCACGGGCTTCTCGGCGATGACGTGCTTTCCGGCACGCAGCGCGACGACCGACTGCTCGACGTGGAGAAACGGTGGTGTACAGATGCTGATTGCCTGCACCGCCGGATCGGCGAGCATGGCGTCGAGATCGGTGTACGTACGGGCGATCTCGTACGTCTCGGCCTGCTTCTTCGCGCGCGCCTCGGCGACGTCGGCGATCGCGACGACGCGGGCGAGATCGCGGTTCTTGCGACTGCGATACCCGAGCAAGTGGCTGTGCGAGATATCGCCGGCGCCGACGATGCCGACGCCGATGGGATCGGACATGATGTTGTCTCCGCTGTTTGATTCCGTTCAGGTCGTCAGGCAGCTTACCGAGCAGCGACGGGATGCACGAACGGCCGAACGAGTTGTTTGGCTGCACAGCTGCGAGCGCACAAGGGTGGCGTCTCGCGGCTAGGACTTGAACTCGACGAGCTGCAGGATGTTGCTCTCGGGATCCTTGAAGGCGGCGAACATGACCGGACCGCCGTTCTCGTTCGGTGCTTCGAGGAACTCGACGCCCTTGGCCTTAAGCCGCTTGTACTCGGCGTGAATGTCGCTCGTCTCGAGCGTAACGATGTGACGGGCGGGGTAGGTTGCGCGGCCACGCACCTCACTGTGGGTGCCGAGCGCGAGCGGCGACTCGTCCGGACCGCCTAGCTGGACGTAGCCGGGTAACTCCAGCCGCACGGGCATGCCGAGGACGTCGCGATAGAACGGCAGCAAGTTGTCGAGGTCTTCGCTCGAGATGGAACAGCTGGCGAGTTTCAGTGCCTTCGCTGCCTCCTGTTAAACGCGGCGTGTACTGCGAACGACAGCTACACGTTTTCGGCGCTTGCCCTCGGTACCCTGGCGAGCACGGCGGCAACAGCGGCGCACTCGGTGGCGTCGAGATCTAGCAGCGGCGGCCGCATGTGTGCGTTTGGGATGATCTGCATCTGCCGCAGCGCTTCCTTTAGCCGTGCACGATAGTTGCGCACCGGCGACGCGAAGAGCGCGTCGGCGAGCGGCCTGACGACGGCCTCATTGATCCGCGACGCGCCGGAGATGTCACCTGAGGCGACGCGCGCGAACATGTCGATCTGTTCGGCGATGGCGATCGTGCCGAAGCCGATAAGAGCGCCCTCTGCGCCAAGTAAGAACGACTCGAGGATGAAGTTGTCGTTGCCGGTGAGGAACTGGATGCGGCGCGGCGCCGCGTCGAGGATGCGCCGCGTCTCAACGAAGCGCACGGCGTCGAACGAGGCTTCCTTGATGGCGATGACGTTCGGGATCTCGATGAGGCGCAGCAGGGTCTCCTGCGAGAAGAGCACGCCCGCGAGCGCGGGTTGCAGCTGGAACAGCACGATCGGGAGCGGCACCGCGTCGGCGATCGCCCGGTGGTACTCGTACGGCACCGCCGGCGCGAGCGGCTCGCCCGCGAACGCGGGGATGGGGAAGATCACGAGGCCGTCCGCCCCCGCCGCCTCGGCGTCGCGCGCGAGCTCAATCGCCTCCGCGGTGTAGCGGGCACTGATGCCACAGAGGAGCGGCACACGGCCAGCGACTTCGCCGCGATAGATCTCGAGCACGCGGCGACGCTCGTCGCGGGAGAGATGCGGGCCTTCGCCGGTGTCCATATTGACGGCGAGCGCCTTGAGTCCGGGGAACGACAGCAGCCAGCGGATGTAGCCACGCAGCGCCGGTTCATCGATCTGCCGGTCGCTTGTGAGCGGCAGCAGCGTCGCCGGAATGAGGCCGCGGAGGTCGAGATCGTTCATACGATCGCCATTATATCGCCGGGGTGCGGGTTCGCGTGCGCGCGCGAGAGGCGGCTTCCGGGGTTGTACACGCCAAGGAGATCTTTCGCGGCGCTCCGACCTCCAGACGCCGGACGAAATGATCGGCCGTGTCCATGCCGCAGCGGGCCGAATCAGCGAGCGCGCCAGCCTTCGGTGCGCTCCGCTTGCTTGAACTCAGCTGCGTAGATGCGATCGCGGGGGACGCAGCCCGTCGGGTATTGGCCCTCGGGGTTGTGCTTGGCGCGCATCAGCGCGGTGCAGTAACTGACGCCGATGCAGGCTTTGTCGCTCTGCATCTCGCCGTGCTCGATCGCGTCGTTGGCGAAGTCGGGGTAGGCGATGGCGCCGCGACCGAGGCCGACCATCGTGACGTCGCCGGCGGCGATGTTCGCGTCGGCCGCGTGGAGCGCGTACTGCCGCAGCCACGAGTATCCGCTGCCGATCACCGGCAGCTCCGGAAATGCGTGTTGCACCTGGGCGGTCAGTCGCATGTGGCGCTCGATGCCGGTGAGCGGATGCTCCGGCGGCACGTAGCCATCTACCGGCGGCTTCTCGAACGGACGCCCGATGTGCGGATTGTAGTACGGGCTGCCCATCGACACGTTCACGATCGCGAGTCCGAGATTGCGCAGTTCGCGCAGTAACCGCAGCGGCTCGGCCAAGTCGGGGCGGGTCGGTGCGCCCGTGTCGATGCCCCACCCACCGGCATAGGGGAGCGCAACCAGCGACGGCGCACCGATACCGCTGGCGTCCTTTGCGTACGGCACGCTGTCGAAGACGTTGAGCCGCGTGGCGAGCATCACGGAGTCGCCGAGCCGCGCGCGGATCGCGCCGAAAACGTCGCGCACGAAGCGCGTGCGACCTTCGAAGTCGCCGCCGTAGCGGCCGGGCCGCGATCGTGCGCCGAGCAGTTCGTTCAGGAGATACGAGTGGCACTGCTTGATATCGACGAAGTCGAAGCCGATGTCGCGCGCGAGTGTCGCCGCATCAACGAAACGATCCTCAAGGCGCTCGAGCTCGACGTCGGTGATCAATGACTGCGCGGGATCGCCGCAAACGGCGTCGATCGCGGCAGCGTGGTGCGCGAGTATCGGCGCCGCGTGGGACCAGCGACCGGAGTGCGTGAGCTGTATACCGACAACGAACCCGTCCGTCGTGCCGAAGCGCGCGGCACGTGCCGCCCGGGTCTCATCGAGCAGCCGCTTGAGATCGGGAGCTGTCGCCCGCGTGATCAGCAGTTGACGGCGGTTGGCGCGCGCCTCTGGCGCAACGGCGGTCGCCTCTCCCCAGAGCAGCGCCGCTCCGCCTTCGGCAAACCGACGCCAGCGACGGAACGTGAGCTCGCCCGGCGTGCCATCGGCGTTGCCGTCGCAGCCTTCCATCGGATGGATTGCCATCCGGTTCGACACCGTGCGCGTGCCGATCCGAACCGGCGCGACGGCACGGTCGAGGCGGTCGGCGATCGTGATATTGACGTTGCGAGCGGCGATGTCGGCGCGTAACTCATCGGGGGACTTGTAGTGGAAGTAGGGCATCGTGGGGGAAGGGTACACCGAGCGGACGATCGGGGGATCAGACGCGGATGCGGATCACCGTCGAGAGTCGCCGGCGCAAGCAGGTAGGGACGGTTCAGTCATCGACGAAGCTGCTGGCAGCGATACCTGCGATAACGACCATCCAGTCGTCATGCATGGCGGATGCCGTGGAGTTCAGTGTCGAGCGAGAAACAAGAAGCAAAGGGAGAAGAGGAGCCGGGTGGCAGCCGGGGACTGCCGCCACCCGGCGGGCCTACTTCTTTGCGGCCGGCTTGCGGGCCGCGGTCTTTCGTGCTGCCGGCTTCTTCGCCGCCGGCTTCGACTTCGCCGCGGCAGCCTTCATCGGCTTCTTTGCGGCTGGCTTCTTCGCGACCGTCTTCTTGGCCGCTGGCTTCTTCGCGACGGTCTTCTTGGCGGCTGGCTTCTTCGCCATCGGCTTCTTGGCCGCGGGCTTCTTCGCCATCGTCTTCTTCGCCGCCGGCTTCTTGGCCGCTGGCTTCTTCGCGGCCGGCTTCTTCGCTACAGCCATTCTTCCCTGCCTCCTGTCTTCCTTGACTTGCGTGCTCCTGCCGTCAGGAGCAGCCACTCGTGCCACCGCAATTTTCACAGCGATAACACGTCCCCGACCTGATCATGATCCAGCCGCACTGCGCGCACGCGGGCGCGTCGGTGTGGCCGTTGGCGCGCGGGGCGCGATAGACCAGTGGCACGGCGCCGCTCGCGTCCTGCGATGCGGTTGCGTGACCATTGCCGCTCGCGGCCGGCGCAGACGCTGCGACCGAGCCCGAAAGCGGCAATGGGTACTGGCCCGCGGCGAGCGCGGCCTTGATCTCCGGTGTCATGACGCCGACTTCATACGCCTCTTCGGGCGACATGTAGCGGCTCGCGAGCCAGCGGAAGACGTAGTCGATAATCGACTGCGCCACGGGAATATCGCGGTTTTCGGTGCGCCCCATGGGCTCGAAACGCATGTGGGCGAAGTTGCGGACGAGGTCCTGGATCGGCACGCCGTACTGCAGCGCGTACGAGACGGCGCGGCCAAACGCTTCCATGAGGCCGCTGACGGTCGAACCCTGCTTCGCCATCGAGAGAAAGATCTCGCCTGGCATGCCGTCGTCGTACAGGCCGACCGTGATGTAGCCGTCATGGCCCTCGATGCAAAACTTGTGCGTGAGCGACTGCCGGGTGTCGTCCATCTTGCGACGCACGGGTCCGCGCTCGACGGGCGCCGCATCGGCGTCTTTGCTCGCTGTCTTTGACGTCGAGAGCGGCTGCACCATCTTCGAGCCATCGCGGTAGATCGCGATCGCCTTGACGCCGTGCCGCCATGCCTCGAGATAGGTATTCGCGACGTCATCGACGCTTGCTTCGTTCGGTAGATTGACGGTCTTCGAGATTGCGCCGGAGATGAAGGGTTGCGTCGCACCCATCATCTTGATGTGGCCCATGTGGTGAATGGATCGCACACCGTTCTCGGCCTTGAACGCGCAATCGAACACGGCGAGATGTTCGTCACGCAGGTCCGGCGCGCCCTCGATTGTGCCGTGCTCGTTGATGTAGTCGATGATGATCGCGCTCTGCTCGGGTGTGTAGCCGAGACGCTTGAGCGCGCGGGGGACGGTCTGGTTGACGATCTTGATCATGCCGCCACCGACAAGCTTCTTGTACTTCACGAGCGCGATGTCCGGCTCAACGCCCGTCGTGTCGCAGTCCATCATGAACGCGATCGTTCCTGTTGGTGCGAGCACGGTTGCTTGTGCGTTTCGGTACCCAAACTTCTGTCCCAACTCCAGCGCATTATCCCACGCTGTTTGTGCGGCACCGACAATATTCGCCGGCGCGATCGCTGCGTGTATTGTACGCGATGCATCACGATGTTTCGCAACAACGCGCAACATCGGCTCGCGATTTTTGTGGAACGCGCTGAACGGTCCGACGCGTTGCGCGATCGTCGCGGACGTTGCGTATGCCTGCCCCGTCATCAACGCAGTGATCGATGCCGCGTACGCGCGGCCATCGTCGGAGTCATATGGCAGACCGAGCGACATCAACATCGCGCCGAGGTTTGCGTAGCCGAGACCGAGCTGCCGCATCGCTTCCGTGTTCGCCGCGATCTTCGCTGTTGGATAGCTCGAGTTGCTGACGATGATCTCCTGCGCCCAGATCGTGATCGCGACGGCGCGGCGAAATGCTTCGACGTCGAAAACGTCGTCATCGCCGACGAACTTCATCAGGTTGAGGGAAGCGAGATTGCACGCCGAGTTGTCGATGTGCATGTATTCGGAGCAAGGATTGCTGGCGTTGATGCGCGCGGTGTTCGAGCAGGTATGCCAGTCGTTCACCGTTGTGTCGTACTGCATGCCGGGGTCGCCGCAGGCCCAGGCGGCAGCGGCCATGCGCTGCAGCAACTCGCGCGCCTTCACCGTCTTCATCGGCGCGCCGCCGACGACCGCCTTCAGATCCCAGTCGCCATTGTCGACGGTCGCCTGCATGAATTCGTCGGTGACACGGATCGAGTTATTGGCGTTCTGGAACTGTATCGACGACCAGGCGTCGCCGTTCAGGGACATGTCCCAGCCGGCCGCCCCGAGGGCGTGCGCCTTGCGCTCTTCGTTCACTTTTGAATCTACGAAGTCCTCGATATCGGGGTGATCGGCGTTCAGGACAACCATCTTGGCGGCTCGGCGGGTCTTGCCGCCAGACTTGATCGAACCAGCGATGCTGTCGGCGCCGCGCATAAACGACAACGGGCCGGACGCCTGGCCACCGGCGGAAAGGCTCTCCTGGCTGGAACGAATCGACGAGAGGTTGATCCCGGAACCTGAGCCGCCTTTGAAGATCATGCCTTCCGTCTTGCACCAGTCGAGGATCGACTCCATCGTGTCGTCGACCGAGAGAATGAAGCATGCCGAGCACTGCGGCTTATCTTCGACGCCGACGTTGAACCACACGGGGCTATTGAACGCCATCTTCTGACGGACGAGCAGATGCGTCAGCTCGTCGTGAAAGATCTGCGCCTCCGCATCCGACTCGAAGTAGCGATCCTTCAAGCCCCAGCCGGTGATCGTGTTAGCGACGCGATCGATCATCTGGCGCACACTGCGTTCGCGCCTATCCGTGTTGATCTTGCCGCGGAAGTATTTCGAGACGACGACGTTCGTCGCCGTCTGCGACCAGGTGCTCGGAATCTCCACCTCCTTCTGCTCGAAGAAGGCGTTGCCGCTCTCGTCGGCGATGACGGCGGTGCGGTACTCCCACTCGATGCCGGCGTACGGATCTTCGTCCCCGCGCGTGAAGAAGCGCTCGACGATGAATGTCGCGGAGGCGAGACTCTTACGGACATCGCGATCGGCTTGGAGGACCATAGTGGCGGATTCCTTTCCCTGGTTAGCCTGCCTGTGTTGCTGTGTTGATCGCGGGCTGGCGCACGCGATGCGCGCGCGTCGATCCGTGATGTTTGCGCCCGCCGCAGTGCGCGATCGCGACGATGCCTGCGACCGCGCGCCGCTCACGCGATCTGCCTGCGGCGGGCGCGACTCGCACTGCGATCAAAGCAGCGTCGCGCGGGCGGATATCCATTGCTGTTCGCGGGTCTTCGATATCGTGCGCGACATGCCAAAACATGGCAACTGCTTTCCTTCAACTTCTCTAAGCGCTAACTCCACCGCCGCGCTCACAGTTCCGTCAGAAACAAAAACGCCGCCGCGCTCAGGCGAACGGTGACGCTGCTTCGCATTCAGTGCGTTGTGGGGACTGCTGCTTCCGCTGCGTATGCCGCCCATCGCTGCCCCAGCAGCTCGCCGATGCGTTGCGGCTTGAGCACGGCGAGCCCGACGGGGGAACGGCCGCTGAGCAACGTCGCGATCAGTTTCTCCAGACGGGCCTCGTTCATGCCGTCCAGCCGGTAGTCGCTGAGAAGCGCGATGCCGTCCTCAATCGCCCGGCGATCGCCGCAATCTCCGAGGAGCGCGAGTCGCCGACGCAGATCTGCCTCGACGTCACGTATGAATCGATCGACAACTGACATTTCGCGCCTCCCCCGGCCCGACATGCGGCGATGCTTCCCGTCCTACGACGGCGGGCTGTCGGCGCGCGCGCCGTGATGGATCGACTGCGGCTCGGTCGCGACCGCCGGCGTCTCGACGGCGGGTGCGCCGACAACCGTTGGATCTTCGTAGCCGGCGGTCATGTGCTCGGGCACGCGATCGAGGATGCGCAGGCGATAGACCGAGATGCGCTGCTCGGTCGCGCCCTGCAGCTTGAAGGTGAGATGCTTATCGCTGATCCGATAGCGCGCACCATCAGCGAGATCGAGTGTCAGTTCGCCACGCTCGCGCTCGAGCATGTGCATCTCCCATGAGGGCCACATCGTCACCTCGCCACGCTCGAGATGAATCTCGCAGGGACCGCTTGCGATGAATTCGCCGACGCCGTTGGTCAACTTGCCTTCCATGCGCACTTCGCTCTCCTTGCGTTGCGTCGGACGCACGTCGGCGTCCATCCGGTTGTAAGCGATGCCTCTGGCCTACTGCGCCTGACGTCTTCGCTTTGGTTGTTCTACGGTTGGCTGCGCCTGAGCATTCAATGAAACGGGATCCTGCACAGGTCGCTCGGTGCGACGGGTGCGGGTTGTTGTCGCCGCGGCCGATCGCAAGCGAAGGGACGGCGCAGTGAACTCAGGATCGAGGAGGGGCAGCTGCGCGTCCCCAGGGCGCGTCCCGGACGTCAGTGACTCGAGCTCTTCGCG
>JBBSDV010000101.1:0-11549 GCA_038240335.1 Dehalococcoidia bacterium | reverse complement strand
GCTCCAGCGTCACCCCTCGATCTCGCCGAGCGCGTGGTACTTGCCGCGGTAGAACAACAGCGGCTTCATGTCGTGCACGACACCCTGATCGATCACCTCGCCGAGAAAGATTGAGTGATCGCCGCCCTGCAGCACGTCCGCGACACGGCAATCGAAGAACGCCATGCAGTCCTCGAGAATGGGCGCGCCACTGGCACCGAAGCGAAACGGCTGGCCGCGGAGCATGCCGAGCTCCGGTTCGGCGCGTTTTGCGAAGATGCGTGAAAGCTGTTCCTGGTGCTCACCGAGGATATTCACCGCGAAGACGCCGCCGCGCTCGAGCACGCCGTGCGTGTGCGTGCTCTTGTCGACGCAGATCAGGACCATCACGGGATCGAGTGAGAGCGACGATACGGCGTTTGCCGTCATCCCCTGCAGTTCCTCGCCCGCTGCGGCAGTGATCACCGTGACGCCCGTGGCGAAATGGCCGATGATGCTCCGAAATTCGAGCGGATCGACGCCCAAGATTAACCTCCGCGAACGCGAACGATGTGGCGCACTATAACAACGCCTGCGCATACTCCCACGAGAGATCCTCGGTCTCCGACGACGCTTCCGCGTCGGGACTTCCACAGTTGATCCGCGTGGCTCGCGCTGTCCGCGCGCGTTAGGCTGACTGCATGCCGACAATCCGCGTGAACGACATCGGTCTTTACTATGAAGAACACGGTCAGGGCGAGCCGCTGCTCTTCATCTCAGGCTTGGGCGGCCACGTCGCCGAAATCCCGCATCTCGTGGAGTCCTACGCGCGGCAGACGCGATTCATCGCGTTCGACGGCCGCGGTTGTGGGCGCAGCGAGAAGCCGCCGGGCGAATACAGCATCGCGGGGTATGCCGACGACGCGGCGGCGCTACTGGACGTTCTTGCTATCGACAGCGCGTTTGTCTACGGGTCTTCGATGGGTGGCATGGTGGCGCAGGAGTTGGCCCTCCGACATCCGCAGCGCGTGCGCGGCCTGATCCTCGGCTGCACAACGGCCGGCGCGTTGCGCGGCGAGCGTCCATCGAACGAGACTGTGCAGAGTATGGTCGCCAACCAGGCACTGTCCGGCGATGAGGCGCTCGTCGCCGGCTGGAAGCTCGGCTACAGCAAAACCTACATCGAGGCGCACTACGACGAGATGCTCGCCCGGTCGCGCGCATCGCGCCCATACGGCGCGCCGCGTGACTCATACATGCGGCAGGTCGTCGCCGCTGCCCGTCACGACACCTACGATCGGCTGCGCCATATCGCCTGTCCTGTGCTGATCCTGCATGGCAGCGACGACGCGATGATGCCGGTGCGAAACGCGCTGTTGCTGAAGGACGGCATCCCGCATGCCGAGCTGCAGATCCTCGACGGCATGGGGCACGGTTACAACCTAGAGGCGCAAGTGGCAGCGGACGCGCTCGTGCTCAATTTCGTGCGTCGCCATGCCGTCGAGCGCACTGCCGCCGGGACTGCGGGCATTGACCGTGCCGTACGCTGACGCGGCTGCCGGGATCCGGCTGTACTACGAAGCATCTGGCGAAGGTGCGGCGCTGCTCCTCATCCCTGGTTTCGGCTGCACCGTGGAGATTTATTTCGCGAACGCGCCAGCGCTATCGGAGCGCTATCGCGTCATTGTCTTCGACCCGCGTGGCGCCGGACGGTCGTCGGTGCCAGACGATCTCACGACCTACACGATGGCCGCCTACGCCGACGATTGCATTGCCGTGATGCGCGCCGCCGGAGTGGAAGCGGCACACGTCTTTGGCACGTCATTTGGCGGCATGGTCGCCCAGAACCTGGCGATTCTCCATCCGAACCGTGTGCGGCGACTCGTGTTGGGCTGCACGACGCCCGGCGGGTCGCATCACGTGCTGCCGGAGATGGACGCGATCGCGACATTCCTCGGCGCTGCCGAGGAGCGGGATCCGGAACGCTCGGTGCGCATGCGCTATCCGATGCACTACAGCGACGCCTACATCGCGACGCACGACGCCGAGATTGTCGGCCGCGCAGTGGCAACGGCGCATCTAGGTTCCACGCCCGCCGGGCGTGCCGGGCAGCTGGCAGCGGTCAACACCCACGACACATGGGACGCGCTGCCGAGGATCGCTGCGCCGACGCTCGTTGCGCACGGCGAGGACGACGGGCTCGTGCCGGTCGAGAATGCCCGCAACATCGCTGCCCGCATACCCGGCGCGACGCTCAGTATCTATCCCGGCGCGAAGCACATGTTCTTCGTCGAATGCGCCGCTGCCTTGAACGCGGAAATCGCCACGTTCCTCGCCGGTGGCTACGTCGCTGAAGCAGCTCGAGTCCTGGTCTGACTCCGAGGCCGTTACACGGCTGGCCCCCCGAGGCTCCTTTTGCTCTGCGCCTTAGTACCGCGCCCCCGAACGGCGATTCGTTCGGCCTGAGGTGCCAAAAACCGCGCGTTCATGGCTCAACCTCGCAAATAGCCACCTTTGGCACGTCAGGCTGTAACGTTTGCCGCGCTTTCGCGTTTGGATATTGGCGCCGAAGTGTGCGAATAGGTTTCAGCAGGCGCGCCGGGTGGGTGCTACCACCGTGACAGAATCGGCGAGAGCCGCCGAGTCTGAGAACAAGGGGACGTGAACATGACAGCGAAGACTGGCGCCAACATTTCGACGATCGAAGACGCCGCGACGTCGAAGTGGCTCACAACGGCGCTTGCGGACGCGCGCGAACGTATGGCGCAGGTGCCGACGGACGAGGCGCTCGACCGCATCCGCATGCGCGTGTTCGGCGAGACATCGCCCCGGAAGCAGCGTCGCTCCATCGCCGCCTAGCAGGCGCTTTTCGGCGAACCCTTAACGCAGAAACGATGCGGCTGACGAGCGTAGAGCGGCTTCGAACGACCCGTCGTTGAGCAATCGTTCTACAGTTTTCGTGTTCTCTGCGCGTCGCCCCGTCGGGCCGAATCTTCGTGCGAGCGGCGCCTTTAGGCAACTGTCGCACTGCCTGCGGCTGATGTCGTAGTGACTTCACAACAGTGGTTGTCGAGCCTCAGTTCTCTGGCGGTAGACAGCAGGCTGACTAAAACGTCGAGCCACGGAGGACGCTCGTCCGACGCGGTGAAATCCGGGCCACGGAGGTAGATCCGCGGATCGTCGCGGCGACGTCCATCCTCACCTCTCAGCCGGCAAAAACGGCTATCTTGTGGGGGTGCTGTCGAACGGCCTGCTAGTCATCGGATACCGCTCGCCGTGCCGCCACTCGTGCGGTTGTGGCGGATCTGGCGTACGAGGATCTGGTGGGCGTATGCCGTCGAGACCATCGGCGCAGCGCTGATTACGCTGGGGTGGCGCCAGCGCGGCAACACCGGCGCGGTTGCGGTCAACGGCGCTTGGACGGTGCTGTGGGGCCTCGCATTCCCGACCTGGGCGCTTCGGCATGCGCGCTCGACTGGCACGTCGTAAACGCCCGGCGTGACAGCTGGAGGGCAACAAGGGCGGGCTGAAAGCCCGCGCCACGATGTTCAGGAGACGCACGACCCGCTGAAAGCCCGCACCGGGGCAGCGGAGGCGTTCGACGGGGATCGGGCGGCTCGTGCTCCATCCTTAGTACGCGGCGGCGAGCCATCACTCCACCGGCGACGGCAATTCTACATAGAGCAACTCACCGTCGTGGTACGCGACGACCACGAGCAGCGATGTGGCAGACGAGCAGGAGCTGCCTCACCAGGGGGTAGTCTCCGTGGTGGTCCCTCCCGTAACGAGCATCATCGGTCGCCGCGCTTGTACTGGTTTCGATGCATGACGCCCGTTTCCCGTAATTGCCCTTGTTGCCGCTATGCGGTGAGATGCATGTACGACTTCACCTGCACAGAGAGGCCACTTGACTGACGCCCGCTCACCGCTCCTTCGGATGGCCGCGCTGATCGGCGAACGCGACATTATCGCCAATAACGAGTCGTATCGCCGCCTTTGGGTGGCGCGCTTGCTGTCCGACATCCCGTTCAGCGCGATGCTCTACACGATGCTGCTGGTTGTCTCGAACAGCACGGGAAGCAGCAGCTTCTTGAGCAGCCTCTTCATCACGGCATACATCGCCCCCGCCGCGTTGCTCGTGACGGTTGCCGGCGCCGTCAGCGACAGCCTGCCGAAAGCGCTCGTCCTGACGGGCTCGAACGTCGCCCGCGCCGGTCTCTGCGTCGTTCTCGCGATGTGGTCGAATAGTCCATATGTTGCTTATGCCGTCGCTGCCGGTTTCGCCATCACGTCGCAGTTCTCCGGACCCTCCAGTTCGTCCGCCGTACCGCTGATCGTCGCCCGCGACCGCTTGCCGAGCGCTAACTCGCTCAATAACTTCGGCAGCCTCATCGCCCAGGCGATCGGCCTTCTGTTGCTGCCGCCGCTCTTCCTGCACACGGTCGGCGTAACGCCGCTCGCCATCGTCTGCGCCGTCATGTTCGTCGGCGCGGCGCTCTACTTCCTGCAGATTCCCGAGTTGCGGAAGGGAACGACGGCCGACATGAGCGATGCGGTTTCAAACAGCATCGAGCGTTTCGGCGAAGCGTGGCGCCGCTTCAGTGCCGACGGCATCTCCTATCTGACCGTCATGGCCGTCGTGCTAGCAAGCGTGCTTTCGCTCGTCATCCTGACGCTGCTGCCGCGCTACGCGAACGACGTCCTCGGCATCCCCAGCGAGTACAGCGTGTTCGTCGTTGCGCCCGCCGCGATCGGCGTTTGGCTTTCGCTGCGACTCGCTCAGTTCATCAGCGAACGTAAGCCGCCCAGCATCACGTTGGGACTCGGCTTCATCATGCTCCTCGGCACGGTGCTCAGCCTCGGCTTCGTCGAGAGATTGGCGACACTGCTCGTGCCTTGGGGGCTGCCGGGATTCGGCATTAATGCCTTCGATGGGCAGTTCGAACGCGTGCTGGTCACCGTGCTTATCGCCGTTGCGCTTGGCTTCTCGTACTCGTATGTCAGCATCGCCGCGGCGTCGGTCATTCAGCGGCGCGTGCCGCCGGACATCCAGGGCCGCATCTTCTCCGCGCAGAGCATGCTCTCGAGCGTCGCGTCGATCCCGCCGGTGCTCTTTGCGGGCATCGCCGCCGATGTTGTCGGCGTGCGGCCGGTGTTCATCTTCGTCGCGATCGCGTGCGGCGTCGTCGCCATCGGGCTCGCCGTCCGCTCCCAGACGGTCGGCCGCCTCGCCCCCGCGTTGCCGTCGCATTGAGTCGCGGCGAGCTTGATTGAGTATGTCGTCCGAATGGCGCGCGGCTCCATTCGCGGCTTGTAGACAGCCGGCGCTCCACGTACGATCGAAGTTGGCGCGACCCGCACGGAGGCACCCATGCGCCCTGTCCCGGAATATGATCCGAAGAGTTGGCTGATCAAAGCATTGCGCGAGACCGCGCACGCGATGGAATCGCTGCTCTGGGAGGTCGACGAGGATGTCCTCGATGACGTGCCAGACGGCGATGAGTGGTCGTGCAAACACCTGATCGCCCACATGTCCGAGATGGAGCGACGATACATCGAGCGCCTTGAACGCATCGTGAGTCTTGACGCACCGCGCATCGATGCCTTCGACGCCGATTCGATCGAGGGGCACGCGCGCCTCGATCGCGAATCAATTTTCGATCTGATGGACGAGTTCGGGGTGCAGCGGCAGCACTCGGTGTACCTGCTCTGGTCGCTCGACAGAGGCGATTGGGGTCGCACCGGTGTCCACCCATATCTCGGTCCGCTCACCGTCACGGAGGTTGCGCGCGAGATGAATGAGCACGACCTCTCGCATCTCTGGCAGCTGCGACGCATCTGCGATCAGTTTGAAGCGGCCTCTGTGTAGCTTCGTTGCTGGTTGGGACCGCGATGTTGTTAGCTACACTAGGGCCACGCGAGTCATGGCGCCGTGGGAGTGAGTCGACTATGGGCATTCTGCCGATCCGGATCGCCGGCGACCCGGTGTTGCGGGCGAAGGCGAAGAAGATCAAGAAGATCGACGCCGGCATCCACAAGCTGATCGACGACATGGTCGACACGATGCGGGCGGCGCCCGGCGTCGGCCTGGCGGCGCCGCAGGTGGGGGTCTCGCTACGTGTCGTCGTCATCGAGACGCACGACGACGGGCTGCTGACGCTGATCAATCCGGAGGTCGTCAAGTCGTCGGGCGAGCGCCGCCTGATGGAGGGGTGCCTGTCGGTGCCGGGCTACCAGGCCGAAATCACGCGTTCGAAGCAGGTGACCGTCAAGGCACTCGACCGCGACGGCAAGGAGATCCGCATCAAGGCGGTGGATACCCTCCTCGCGCAGGCACTGGAGCATGAGATCGACCACATCAACGGCATTCTCTACATCGACCACCTTGAGAGCGGAGACGAACTGATCCCCGTGCGGCCCTCGGTCGACGACGGCGAGCCGGAAGAGGCCGAAGTCAGCCTCGCTTAGGCGACGTCTGGCGTGCATCGGTCGCCAGCCGCTGGCGTGCCGACAGTGTGGCGTCGGCATCTCGTCGGCGATCCGATCGAGCGGTACAGCCGCAATCGGGCACCGCCGACGCAAGCGAGGGCGCTAACCTGCGAGATGCGATTCACTCCTCCTGAAGGTCTCGGGCTGTTGCTTCGGCGGCTGACGGTATGCGCGGAGCAACGGGGCATCGTTCCGTACGTCGTCGGTGGCAGCGTGCGCGATGTGTTGCTCGGACGACCGATGCATGATCTCGACGTTGTCGTTGATCGCGATGCATTTATCTTCGCTCGCTCCATCGCGCAACAGGTCGGCGGCGACTTCTATGCGCTCGATGACGAGCACGTTATCGGCCGCATCATGCTCCGCGACAACGGAGCGGTTCGCCACATCGACGTCGCTCAGTCGCAGGGCACGATCGAGCACGACCTCGCCCGCCGCGACTTTACGATCGATGCACTCGCTGTGAGGCTCGACGACGACACCGTGATCGATGTCTGCGACGGCCTCGTCGACCTCGATGCGCGCGTCGTGCGGATGACAAGCGAGCGTGTCTTCGCCGACGACCCGTTACGGCTCCTGCGGGGTCCTCGGATTGCCTCCGAGCTTGGATTCACGCTCGATCCGGCGACGGCGGAGGCGATCCGGGGACGCGCGCTCGATGTGCGCTCGTCGGCTGGAGAACGGCAGCGCGACGAGCTGGCGCGCACGTTCGCGCTCGAACACGCTCACGACGCTGTCCGGCTGCTCGAGCGCGTCGGTCTGCTCGAGGCGCTGCTCCCGGAGTTCACGCTCGGGCGTGGCGTCGAGCAGCCAAAGGAGCATGCATACGATGTCTTCGAGCACGGCATGCACGCGCTCGCCGCGATGGACGTACTGCTGGCCGAGAGCGAGCCTCCGGAACGCGCATGGATGTGGGATGCGCTTTGGCGGACGTTCGCCTGGTATCCGCTGCGCGCATTTCTGCGGGAGACTTTCACAGAAGGGCGCAGCCGGGCGTCGTTGATTCGCATCGCAGCACTGCTGCATGACGTAGCGAAGCCGCAGACGAAGACGGTTGCGCCTGATGGCCGCACGCACTTCTTTGGGCATGCGGACACGGGAGCGGAGATCGTGGCGGCGATCCTGGGCCGCCTGCGCTTCTCGACGCGGGAGGTGCGCTTCGTGTCGCTTCTCGTCGCCGAGCACCTGCGGCCGGGGCAGCTCGCAGCGGTGGGCGAGGTGCCGACCCGGCGCGCGCTCTATCGTTTTTTTCGCGAGCTGGGCGAGGCCGCGCCGGCCGTGCTGCTCGTCGCGCTCGCCGACGCTGCTTCCGCTCGCGGCTCGCGAATGACAACCGAAGGGTGGGGGCAGATCGTAGGCTATATGAACAGCCTCCTCGTGCGTTCCCACGAGGAGGAAGGTATAGTGGACGCGCCCCGGTTCTTGACGGGACGCGACATAATGTCGACGTTCGGAGTTGTGGAAGGGCCGCGAGTGGGCGAGATTCTCGAAGCGTTGCGAGAGGCGCAGGGCGCCGGCGAAGTCCACGATCGCGATGGCGCGGTCGCGCTCGTCGAGCGGCTCGTGGATGGCGCTTCAGCAGGCGTCCCTGCGGATGTGGCGGA
The DNA here is from genome assembly GCA_038240335.1 of Dehalococcoidia bacterium. GTDB lineage: Bacteria > Chloroflexota > Dehalococcoidia > DSTF01 > JACRBR01 > JBBSDV01. Next base: position 3,498 of record JBBSDV010000101.1, on the reverse strand, counting down.
GCGGGACGAAGCAGGAGACGGCGCCGACATATGAACGCAGCCGAAATCGGCTTCATCGCCATCCTCGGGATCGTCGTCGCGTTCTACCTGATCGTGCTGCGGCCGCAGCAGCAGGAGCAGAGCCGTCAGCAGAAGGACATCAAGGATCTCCAGGTCGGCGACGAGGTGTTGACGACGTCCGGCTTTCTTGCGACGGTACAAGAGGTGTACATCCCCGAGACGGGGCCGGTGCAGATCATTCTCGATTTTGGCGGCGGGTTCGTGATCAGCGCGCTCGCCACCGCGATCGCACAGCGTGTCGCCGCGGGCCAGACGATATACTCCCGGACGTTGAATAGCTCCGAAGAAAAGGGAAGCTGATGCGCAGGTGGTGGAACCGCATATTCGTCGTGTTGATCTTCGTGATCGCCGGACTGTCAATCTATGCCGTCTGGCCGGATGAGCCGAACCGCTATCTCCCGGACTTCCTGTCGCTGCCGTCCGGACGCGGCGTCCCGGGCGCGATCGCCGGCATCCAACTGCCGTGTCATTCGAAGAGCACCGGGCAGGAAGCCAACCCCAATCCTTCCTCGAACTGCCGCGGCATGACACTCGGACTCGATCTCCAGGGCGGCTCGCGCATCGTCCTGCAAGCCGATGTCGCCGGGCGTAGCGTCGACGCCGCGGCGATCAATGACGGATTGAACGCGGCGAAGCAGATCGTCGAAAATCGCATCAATCCGTTCGGCGTCTCGGAATCGAACGTTCAGCGTTCCGGTACTGATCGTCTCGTTGTCGAACTCCCGGGCGTAAGCGCGCAGACCGCGCGCGACATCACCCGGCCCGCCGTGCTCATGTTCTGCGAAGGACTGCAGCAGGGCAGCAACGGCGATCAGCAAGGCGGCACGGGCAGCCCGCTTGCCGTCGTTCAGGATGGCTCGAAGGTGGTGTACAAGCCGGGTACTTGTCAGCCCGACGTCGACGCGACGGGCGTCCTGATTAAGAACGACGACGGCACTACGAGCCGCGCGCCGCTGCAGTACACGACAACGTCCGGCAGCGCCCTCGACAACATCGTTTGGACGCCCGCCAAGGGCAACCTCAACGGCGCGCCGACGATCATGACGGGCGAGTTCCTCAAGTCCGACGCGAGCGTCCAGTTCGACTCTCTCGGCCAGCCGCAGCTTTCCTTCAATATGACCGGCGACGGCCAGAAGATCTTTGGGTCGCTCTCTCAACGGATGATCGGCCTGCCGCTCGCGACGTTCCTTGACGGCGAGCCGATCCGTGGCTCCGGCGACCGCAACGGAGACGGTGTAAAAGACATCATCGCGCCGACGATCAACTCGCAGATCACCGACCACGGCGTCACGACGGGTCTGACGCTCAGCGAAGCACAGAAGCTGCGCACGTTCCTTAACAACGGTGCGTTCCCGATCCCGCTAAAGGTCGTTCAGCAGTCGGATGTCGATGCGACGCTCGGCGATCAAGCTGTGCTGCATACCGTGCAGGCCGGCCTCGTCGCGATGCTCTTGATCATGGCGTTCATGACGCTGTACTACCGGCTGCCGGGCGCTCTGGCGAGCATCGCGCTCGTCGTGTACACGGCGGTCGTGCTGGCGATCTTCAAGATCGGCATCCCCGGCTCCGGGCCGGTGACACTGACGCTCGCCGGCGTCGCCGCGTTCGTGCTGTCGGTTGGCATTGCAGTCGATGCGAACATCCTGATATTCGAGCGTACGAAGGAAGAGCTGCGCAATGGGCGGAGCCTCATCCCAGCGGTCGAAACAGGATTCCACCGGGCCTGGCCGTCGATCCGCGATAGCAACATTTCGACGATCATCACGTGCGCCATCCTCTACTGGATGGGCAATCAGTTCGCATCGAGCATTATCAAGGGCTTCGCGCTGACGCTGGCGATCGGCGTCCTTGTCAGTCTGTTCTCGGCGATCACCGTTACGCGGACGTTCCTGCGTCTCGCCATCGCAACGCCGCTGGCCCGCCCGCTGTGGCTTTGGACGGACGACACTCCCGACGCCGACACACCGATGTCGACGCGACCGATGCCGAACCTGGAGAGCGCTGAGAATGCTTAATCTTGTATCGAGGCGCAACTGGTTCTACCTGTTCTCGGCGCTTCTCGTCGTGCCGGGTGTAATCTCGCTGCTTATCTCGCCGCGGCTCAAGCCCGGCATCGAGTTCACCTCTGGAACGACATTCTCGTTTCGCTACGCGGAGCCGACGACGACGAGCGACGTCCAAAAGCTGATCTCCAGCCTCGGCCACTCGGAAGGGCGAGTGCAGAGCACCGGCAACAATGAGTTCCTCGTCCAGACGAACGAGATCGAGGGTTCGGCGTCGACGCCGTCCGTCGGCCCCGCGCTAGCGTCAGAGCGGGAGCAGGTCGAACTTGCGTTGAGCCAGGAGCATGGCGGATTCATCGACACGCAGGGCAACCCAACGACTCAGTTCACGGAGTTCTCGTCGGTGTCGGCGTCGGTGTCGAAACAAATCGGCAGAAATGCCGCGCTCGCGGTGTTGCTCGCCTCTGTATTCATCACGCTCTACATCACATACTCCTTTCGCAACGTGCCCAACTCGCTTCGCTACGGAATCTCCGCGATCGTCGCGCTGCTGCACGACGTGCTGCTCGTCGTCGGGGCGTTCTCTATTCTCGGCAAACTCTTCGACGTCGAGGTGAACACGTTCTTCATCACGGGTTTGCTCACCGTTGTCGGCTTCTCGGTGCACGACTCGATCGTCGTCTTCGACCGGATTCGCGAGAATGTCGGCCGCGGCCTCATCCGCGATTTCCCGGACGCGGTCAACCATAGCCTGCTGCAGACGATGGGCCGCTCGTTTATGACGTCGCTGACCGTGATCTTTTCGATCCTTGCGCTGCTGCTCCTCGGCGGCGGCAGCATCCGCGACTTCTTGCTCGTGCTGCTGATTGGTGTTTCGACAGGTACGTACAGTTCGGTGTTTATCGCCAGCATGTTTCTCGTCACGTGGCAGCAGGGCGATATCCCGCGTACGTGGCGCCGGCTCACCGGCCAGCGACCCGCCTCCGCCCCACCCGCCGAGGCGCTTCCGGCCGAATAGCTCCGGCCCAAGCGAGACTGGGTGCAGCGGGCGGACAGATGTCCGCCCCATCTGTCTGCCGTGGGTGAATCCTCTCCACCGGTTACACGGTGCTCGCCATCTCTACCCTCGCACCTCGATCCTCGAACGTTGATGGCTCTGCAAGCGCAGGAAGATGCATCGAAACGATACGCGTCACCCCGCTTGCGTAGGCTGAAGGCGTCCAGGATCAGCCTGTTGAAAGGAGCGTGATGGACATGAGGTTTCGACGAAGAGACGAAAGCGTAGTGCGCGACGATGCGCCGCCTATGCGCGAACGCACAACCTACGAAGATGACGGCCTCGTTCGAGACGAGCGCATCGTCGATCGGCCCGTTGCTGATGCAGCGCCCGCTCGGCCCGTGTACGAAGAGCGCATCGCGAGCGAGTCTCAGGGCG
>JBBSDV010000100.1:0-11650 GCA_038240335.1 Dehalococcoidia bacterium | reverse complement strand
GGGAACAGACGAGGAGCTTCGCCTCCTTCGCGATTTCTTTGACAACGCATCGCTCGGCATGCACTGGGTTGGGGCAGACGGCACCATCCTGCGCGCCAACAGCGCCGACTATACGCCGTACGGCTACTCCGAAGAGGAGTACGTCGGGCACAACATTGCCGAGTTCCATGTCGATGCCGCGGCGATTGCCGAGATCATCGCGCGTCTCGGCGCCCGCGAGACACTGATTGATTGGCCCGCGCGCATCCGCTGCAAGGATGGTAGCGTCCGCTCCGTTCTGATCAATTCCAGCGCGAACTTCCATGATGGTCAGTTCGCAAACACACGCTGCATTACCCGAGACGTCACGCGCGAAGCTGAATCGGCATTGGCGATTCGCCTGAGCGAAGAACGCTACCGCGCGCTTGTCCGGGCGCTGCCGGCGCTCATCGTCACAACCACGGCGGCTGGCGAGATCGAGGAGATCAACGAGAGCTACGAGGCATACACCGGCCTCACGATCGAGCAGGCCCGCGACTGGGCGCGACATAACGTCATTCACCCAGATGATTATGCGCAGTCCATGGATGTATGGGCGCAGGCGATCAAAACCGGCGAGCCGATGCAGAACGAGATGCGCCTTCGCCGCCACGACGGCGCGTATCGCTGGTACCTCGTCCAGGCCGTTCCCGTCCGCGACGAGGCGGGCAACGCCGTTCGCTGGGTGACGGTGAACATCGACATCGAGGAGCGCAAGCGGGCGGAAGCGCGCGAGCGCTACCTCGCGCAGACCACGGCTAAACTGATCTCGCCGCTTGGCTCCGAAGGGATGCTCGCGGAGATTGCGCGGCTCGCCGTGCCCGTGCTCGCCGACGTCTGCGCGATCGGCCTGTTCGACGACAGCACCGAGACGGCGCGCGTCGAAACCGCCGGTGCAAACCAGCGAGAGAAGCCGTACGTCGACACGATCCATCTTCGGGGCTGGCTCGCCGCGCCGCGCGCTGCGCTCACGATCGGCGAGACCATCGCCAGCGGCCAATCGATCTTCGTGCAGGACTTCTCGGCCTCGTGGATCACGTCCTGTGCCCCGAACCAAGCGCAGATCGACGCCGCGAGCGCGATTGGTGCGAGGTCGTTGATCTGTGTGCCGCTGCTGGCGCGCGGAGCACCGATCGGCATGGCAACCTTCGCGATGACGCAGTCGCAGCGCAGCTACTCGGAACGGGATCTCACGCTGCTGCACGAAGTCGCGTCGCGGCTGAGCATCGCGATCGAGAATGTCCAGCTGTTCGACGAACTGACCGAGACCACGCAGGAACTGAAGCGCGCGAACGCCGCCAAGGACGAGTTTCTCGGCCTCGTCTCGCATGAACTGAAGACTCCGATCACGACGATCTTCGGCAACGCCGAAGTGCTCCGCATCCGCGACGATCAGATTGACGCCGAGAGCAGGCGCGGCGCGCTCGAGGACATCGCCAAGGAGTCCGGCCGGCTGAACCGGATCATCGACAACCTGCTGGTCTTGGCGCGCCTCGAACGTGGCCAGCAGTTCGAGATGGAGCCGATCCTTCTCCCCCGGTTGGTCGAGAAGGTCGTCCGCGAGCACCGCATCCATTTCCCGGAACGCGTCGTGCAGGTCGTCGCCCCGACGGATCTACAGCCGGTCCTTGCCGAGCCGCTCTACGCCGAGCAAGTCGTTCGCAACCTCCTGAGCAACAGCGAAAAGTACAGCCCGCCAGGCGCGCCCATCGAGCTGCGGCTCGCGTCCGGCGACGGCGTTGTTCGCGTGTCTGTCCTCGATCGCGGCTACGGGATCGCGCCCGAAGAAGCGGAATCGCTATTCGTGCCGTTCTACCGCTCCGTGCGCACCTCCTCTCACGCCGCCGGCATCGGGATCGGACTAGCGGTCTGCAAGCGATTGATCGAGGCCCAGGACGGGCAGATCTGGGCGAGCAGTCGCCCCGACGGCGGCAGCGACTTTAGCTTCACCCTGCCGATATCCGATTGCACCGAGTAAACTCAACTCGAGAATTCCATCCATCGTCGTTCGCCACGCGACTCAATGCACGCCACCCCGCAGGTATCGGGGTGTGAGAGGGAGCACGACCGCACGTGAGCGAACGCCTAGCCGCGCTGTCGACAGTTTTTGCGGGCGTTCCCGGGGTCGTCTGGGAGCTCGCGCCGGTGCCCAACGCGCCGACGCCGGACGTCGCCGTAACGTTCGTCAGCGACTTCGCTGAAACATTGCTCGGCTACCCGCCATCGAAGTGGACGAGCACGCAGGCCTTCTGGCTCGAGGTCGTCCACGAGGAGGATCGCGCCCGCACGCAGCAGGAGATTCGCGCCCTCGTCGAGTCCCAGACGAGCGGCGTCGTCCAGTTCCGATGGGTGCGCAGCGACGGTGCTGTGCTCTGGGTCGTCACGTTCGCCAGCACCGTCAACGATGACGAAGGCAGCCGCCTGCGCGCGTTCACGTTCGATATCACCGCCTACCGTCGCGTCATCCAGCGCCTCGCCACACAGAACGCTGTCACCGCGATTCTCGCGGACTCACCAAACATCGAGGCCGCCGCCATCCCGATCCTGCGCGCGATAGGCGAGAGCCTCGAATGGGAGATGGGTGCGTTTTGGACGCGTGACGCACACGCGCAACGCCTGCGGAACGCCGGCCTCTGGATGTCTCGCACGACAAGTGAAGGCGAGTTCGTCCACCGAACGCGCGATGCAACATTTGGGTCAGCTGAGGGCCTTCCCGGCAGGGTTTGGGCTCAGGGCGCCCCCTGCTGGATCCCGGACGTCATCGCCGACGATAACTTCGCCCGCGCCGACGCGGCCGTCGGCGACGGGCTGCACGCCGCCTTCGCATTCCCGATCGTCCTCGGCGCCGAGGTGCTCGGCGTGCTGGAATTCTTCAGCCGGCGCATCCTCGAACCGGACACGGAGCTGCTCGAGATGACGGCCGGCATCGGCGCCCAAGTCGGGCAATTCATCGAGCGAAAACGCGCCGAGAGCGCCGTGCACGAAAGTGAACGCATGCTCCGGCACATCCTCGAATCAGCTCTCGACGCCGTCATCAGCATGGACGCGAAAGGTGTGGTCACGGCATGGAACCCGCAGGCAACCGCGACATTCGGATGGCTTGAGAGCGAAGCGATCGGGCAGCGTGTCTCCGAGCTGATCATCCCGGAACCCCACCGCGTTGATCACGAGCGGGGACTGCGAATCGCTGCCGCCACCGGGGAAGGTCCCGTGATCGGCAATCGCATCGAGATCGAAGCCCTCCACAAGGATGGGCGCACCATCCCGGTCGAGCTGACCGTGACGGCCGTGCGCGGCGGCGCCGAATGGACGTTCAGCGCCTTCATGCGCGACATAAGCGCGGTCCGGCTACGCGATCAGCGCAAGGATGACTTCCTCGCGTTCGCTTCACACGAGCTTCGCAGCCCGCTGACCACGGTGAACGGCATGGCGAAGTGGCTGGCGAAGCAGTCGCTCCCCGAGATCTCCGACGACGCCCGCGACGCCATCGACACCCTGAGCAGCGAGTCCGATCGGCTCGTCCAGATGGTCGACCTGTTCCTCGACCTGACGCGGATCGATTCCGATCGCCTGACGATGGAGCTTGATGAGATCGATCTGGGAGAAGTCGTGCAGGAGGAAGCCGAGTTGCTGAAGACGCGCCACCCCGACGTCGCGGTCGAAACGAACGTAACGGAGGAACCCGTCCGCACCCAGTCGGACCCGATCCGTCTGCGCCAAGTGCTCGTGAACCTCCTCGACAACGCGGCAAAGTACGGCGGCCCGGATGGCCGGATCATTGTGTCGTTGGTGCGCAACGGAGACGCCGCGACGATTACGGTCTCGGACAGCGGCCCGGGACTGGCGCCCGAGCACTTGCCGCACATCTTCGATCGCTTTTACCGCGCGCCCGGGCAGCACCAAAAAGGCCTCGGCATCGGCCTCTTCGTGTCGAGCGAGATCGTCGAGAAGCTCGGCGGCCGGATCACGGCGCGCAACGGTGCGAACGGCGGCGCCATGTTCGAGGTGGTGTTGCCACTCGTCGCGTAGGGCCTACGCCGGTACCGGCTCCGCGATTTTGATGCCGGCGCGCTGCAGGACGCCATCGTCGATGTCACTTCGGTCCAGCGCGCGCACCCAGTAGCTGATCTCGAGCTGAACCCCGTCCGGATCCTGAAAGTAAATCGACTTACAGAAGCCGTGGTCGATCATCGGCGTTACTTGGACGCCGGCTGCCTTGAGTTCGCGGTGCCAGGCGAGCACCGAATCCTCGTCGTCGGCGGCGAACGCCACGTGGTGCATCGATCCGTGGGCGCTGACCGTGGCGAAATTGAACGGATGGGCCTGCTCCGGCAGAGCGGTCGGCGCATCGCGAAACCAGAAGAACGCCAACTGATTGCCGCCGCCCATGTCGTAAAACAGGTGCATCGCCTGCTCCGGCGGGATCGGCGGCACCTCAATCGCGGCTGTCAGCTTCATGCCGAGGATGCCGCTGTAGAAGTCGTGGGTGCGCTTCAGATCCTTGCAGACAAGAACCATGTGGTGGATACCGCGCGTATTGAGGTCCATCATTCCCTCCTGAAGCCGCCGTGTGTCGGCTATCATAGCACGCTTCGACAGGCGTTCGATGCCACGATCCGCGCCGAATTGACGGCCCGATTGGCATCAGCCGAAACGAGGAAGGAAGCCGATGACCAACGCCACACCGGAACGAGCCCGGCGCCTGCCCTTCGCGTTCACACACCTCGATCCTTCTGTCCGCCAAGACGTCGTCTGGCTCGAGGCGTCGGACACCGCCGGCAGCTTTGGCATCCTCTACCGGCCCGCCGGCCGCGAGCCGAAGACCGTCGTATATGTGATGCATCCGCGCGGCGAGTTTACGCGCCACTACGTGGTGCCGGGACTGACGGCGCGTGGCTACGCCGTCTTCGGGCACAACAGCCGATATCTCAACAATGACACTGACGTGGTGCACGAGCGCCTGCTCTTCGACATCGCCGCGGGCATCCGGCACCTGAAGTCGGCCGGCTACGAGCGCGTCGTCCTGCTCGGGAACAGCGGCGGTGGCTCGCTGCTCGGCTTCTATCAGTCGCAAGCGGCACAGTCGCCGTCGATGCGCCTGACGCGTACGCCGGGCGGCGAGCGCATCGATCTCACAGCCGAGGACATGCATGGCGGCGATCTCTACATCGCCGTCGCGGCGCATCTCGGCGAGGGCCGCTTCATGCTGAACGTCATCGACCCGAGCGTCGTCGACGAGAATGACCCGACGGTGAGCGATCCCGATTGGGACATGTACAACGCCGCGAATGGCTATCGGCCGTATCCGGAACCGAGCCAGTACGACCGCGAGTGGCTCGCCGCCTACCGGCAGAAGCAACGCGAACGCAACCATCGCCTCGACGTGATCGCCCGCGCGCACATCGCCGATCATCTCGACGCTCGCAGCCGCACGCGCGCTTCCGAATTTGCCTCGCTGCCGGAGGACGAGCGCGCCGCGATCACGCGCCGTTCATGGCTCGGCCGGTACATGGTGATCTACCGCACGCTCGCCAACCCGGCGTACCTCGATCCGACGATCGACCCAAGCAACCGGCGCATTGGCAGCATCTTCTCGCCCGGCGATCCGATCATCGGCAACTACGGGCCGCTGGGCCTTGCGCGCGTGATGACGCCGCGCGCCTGGCTCAGCACGTGGAGCGGTCTGAGCAGCCAGGCCGATCTCCCCGACACGATCGCGCACGTGACGATCCCGACGCTCATCGTCTACGCCGACGGCGATTGTGACATCTTCCCGTCGGAGCAGCAGGAGCTATTCGAGCGGAGCGGCGCTACCGATAAGACCCTGCTGGAGCTGCCCTGGGCCGATCACTACCTGCACCCCGTCGGCGCTGAGGGTGCAAAGCTCGGCGACCCGCGAGAGCGCGTCATCGACATGATCGTGCCCTGGATCGAAGACCGCATCGGCCCACCATGAGCGCGAATGGACGATCCGACGCCCGCGCTTGAATACCAGGGGCGTCCGATAGCCGTAAGGATCGGGTCGTCAGACAGGTCCCCACGGGTCTTCTTCGCCTATCACCGCACGCGCCCACGCGCCCACCCGTAGCCATGCGCCGCAGTTCAATTCTCGCCACAATGCGACGGACACACGCTCAGCGTACTTGCGATCGGAGACCGACATGGCGCCAGGCAGCCACCGCGGGTTCAACACCGAGATGCACGATCCCGGCATCGTCGTGATGACCTTCGACCAACCGGATCGTCTCAATGGCATGACTCAGGGCATGAAGCGCGATTTGATCGAGACGCTGCTGCAGGCGCAAATGGACGATGGTGTGCGCGTCGTCGTCTTCACCGGTTCGGGCAGAGCCTTCTCCGCGGGCGACGACATCAGCGGCCACGCGCCGTCGGGTGGCGGCGCAGCGCTCGTGCCGCCGATCGCGGGCGGTCACACGAACCCGATCGGCACCTATGCGGGGCTGCGCGCCCTCTCCCAGCCGCTCAACCTCGCCGTCCGCAACCTCGACAAGCTATCGATCGCCGCGATCAACGGCGTCGCGATCCAGACCGGTTTCTCGCTCGCGCTGTCGTGCGATTTCCGGATCGCATCGCGCGAGGCGCGGATGGGAAGCGGCACGTTGCGCTTCGGGCTGATGCCAGACGAGGGCGGCCAGTACCTTCTCGTCCAGATGCTCGGCGTCGCCGCCGCGATGGACTTCCTGATGCGCAACCGCATCGTCAGCGGCGAGGAGGCGCGCGCGCTCGGCCTGGTCCACGAAGTGACGGCGCCGGACGCGCTGCTCGACCGCGCGATGGAGCTTGCGCGTGAGCTGGCGAACGGCCCGCAGGTCGCGATGCGCTTGCTGAAGCGGTCGATCTACAACGCGGCCGAGATGAGCTTCGCGCACGCCCTCGACGATATCGCCGGCAAGACCGCGGTCTCCGACCACCATCCTGACGCGCGAGAGGGCATGGCGGCGTTCCGCGAGAAGCGAGCCGCGAGGTTCAACGCGTGGCTCGAACGACGGTAGGGATTTTGCGCAATTCACGCGCATCGAAGCGCCCGCAAGGTTCGATACAATCTCAGCGCGGCGATGCGAATGCGACCCGATTACAGATGGGAAGAACGGCATGACGGCAAGCAGCAACGGCGACACGAGCGCGAAGCTCGAGCACGATCTTGAGCGCTGGAACGCCACTGTACTCGAGAAGGCGCTGAAGCGCGGCGGCGAGCGCGAGCAGGAATTCCATACGACGTCGACCGTAACGGAGCGGCTCTACACGCCGCTCGACGTCGCCGCCGTCGACTATGATCGCGACATTGGCGCGCCGGGCGAGTACCCGTACACCCGCGGCGTGCAGCCGACGATGTATCGCGGACGCCTCTGGTCGATCCGCCAGTACGCCGGATTCGGCACCGCCAAGGAATCGAACGAGCGGTTCAAGTTCCTGCTCTCTCAGGGGCAAAGCGGGCTCTCGGTCGCCTTTGACCTGCCGACGCAGATCGGCATGGACTCCGACGACCCGAACGCCGACGCCGAGATCGGCCAGGTCGGCGTCGCCATCGATTCTCTCGCCGACATGGAAGAAATGTTCGACGGCATCCCGCTCGATCGCGTCAGCACGTCGATGACGATCAATGCCCCGGCGCCCGTGCTCGTCGCGATGTACCTCGCCGTCGCCGAGAAGCAGGGCGTGCCGGAGGGCGACGTGATGGGCACGGCGCAGAACGACGTGCTCAAGGAGTACGTCGCTCGCGGCACGTACATCTACCCGCCGCGGCAATCGTTGCGCTTCGCCGCTGATCTCGTGACGTACTGCGCGCGCCATGCGCCGAAGTTCAACAGCATCAGCGTTAGCGGCTATCACATCCGCGATGCCGGCTCGACGGCGGCGCAAGAGATGGCCTTCGCCTTCGCCAACGCCATCGCCTACATCGAGGCGTGCCAGCGCGCCGGCGTCGGCGTCGACGAGGTTGCGCCGCGCATCTCCTGGATCTTCAACACCCACAACAACTTCTTCGAGGAGGTCGCCAAGTACCGCGCCCTTCGCCGCATGTGGGCGCGCCTGCTCCGCGAGCGGTTCGGCGCGACCGACCCGAACTCCTGGAAGCTCCGTACCCACATCCAGACGGGCGGGGCGACGCTGACGGCGCAGCAGCCCGAGAACAACATCGTGCGCGCCTCGATCCAGGCGCTCGCGTCGGTGCTCGGCGGCGTCCAATCGATGGCGCTCTCGTGCTACGACGAAGCACTCGCCATCCCCACCACCGACGCGCAGCGGATCGCCCTCCGTACGCAGCAGATCATCGCCCACGAGACCGGTGTCACCGACACCGTCGACCCGTTTGGCGGCTCGTACTACGTTGAGGCACTCACCGACGAGCTCGAGAAAAAGGCGCAGGAATACATCGACCGCATCGAGGACATCGGCGGCGCGGTCGCGGCGATCGAGACCGGCTACATCCAGTCGGAGATTCAGGAAGCCGCCGTTCAGCAGCAGCAAGACATCGAGTCAGGCAAGCGCGTCGTTGTCGGCGTCAACAAGTTCCGCGCCGAGGGCGAAACGCCGCAAACCATCTTCCGCGTCAACACCGAACTTGCGCGCGAGCAGATCGAGCGCCTCAAGCGCGTCCGCCGCGAGCGCGACACGGCAGCGGCAAAGGCGGCGCTAACGCGGCTGAACGAAGTCGCGCGCGGCGAGGAGAACCTGATGCCGGCCGTCCTCGACGCCGTCCGCGCCTACGCCACCCTCGGCGAGATCTGCGGCGAGCTCCGAGCCGTCTGGGGCGAGTACCGCCCCCCGACGGTTGTGTGAGGTCGTTGGGGTTGGGTTCCCGTGACCATCCTCTGGGCCACTGCGCATCGGGCCGGTGTCCGATCGGATAGCGGCCCCGGCCAACACTTAGCCGTTACTCCGGCAGCAAGCCCAACTGCGCATATAGGCCCAGGTTGTCGTAGTAATTGCGTTCGGAGACGATTAGGCCATCCCGGACGTCGTATATCGTGACGACCGGCAGGACGACGGCAAGGCCGGTCGCCGGTAGCGTGGAGCCGTCGGGCATTGTCAACGAACCCGTGTTTGTGCCCGTCATCTGCCACTCGGCCATCGCGAACGCATCGTCGCCGCCAACGAAGCGGACCTCGTGTGTCGCGTCCGGAAATGGGCCGACCTGCTGTTTGAGATGGTCCATGACCGCTTCGACGCCGGTCAACTCCCCATCCGGGTCGACGTACTGCACGGACGGGCTGTACAGCTTCCGCAGCGCGTCGAAATCCCGATCGAACGCGTATTGAATCTGCTGCCTTGCGATTTCTTGGGGACTGGGCATCGCTACCTCCACTGAAGTTCAGCGTTCTCGGTGCTTGACGCGCGATGCTAATGCTATGGGCATCTTCACGCCACGGCAATCGCGTTCACTACCTCATCACGACGCAATTGGGTACAGTCTCGCCCGATAGCAATTCCAGCCTCCGCGAGCGCGGACGGCGGCACCGGGGAGGCACACATGGCGGAACAGCGGCTTGCAGGACAGGTGGCGGTGGTCACCGGCGCATCGCGCGGCATCGGGCGTGCATGCGCCGAGGAACTGGCGCGCGAGGGCGCGGCCGTCGTCGTCAACTACTTCACCAGCCCGGAGCCGGCGGAGCAGGTTGTCGGCGAGATCGTCTCGAACGGCGGCCGTGCGATCGCCGTGCGCGCCGGTGTTGGCCATCCCGACGACTGCAAGGCGCTGATCGAGAAGACGATCGCGACCTACGGACAGATCGATATCCTCGTCAACAACGCCGGCGTCAACCGCGACCGCACGCTCAAGCGCCTCTCCGTCGACGAATGGAACGAGGTGATCAACACCGACCTTAACAGCGCCTTTTACTGCACCTCCGCGGCAATCCCGCACATGGTCGAGCGTAACTACGGCCGGATCATTGTGATGTCGAGCATCATCGGCCAAATGGGAAACAGCGGACAGTCGAACTACGCCGCCGCGAAGGCCGGTCTCATCGCCTTCGCGAAGTCGGCGGCGAAGGAGCTCGCGCGCAACAACATCACCGTCAACGCGATGTGCCCCGGCTTCGTCGAGACCGACATGGTGATGGCCCTCAGCGACGACGTGAAGGCGACGCTGCTCAAGGCGATCCCGCTCGGCCGCTTCGGCAAGCCGTCGGAGGTCGCCTCGTTCGTCCGCTATCTCTGCACCGAGGGCGACTGGATCACCGGCCAGCAGTTCAATCCCAACGGTGGCCAATATATGTAGGTGCGAGTTTGTCGTTTGTAGTTCGCCGTTCGTAGCTGAACCCGTGGACGACCAAATTACGACGCCACACCAGACGTAGAGAAGGCTGCCAAACGGTGCGTCCTTCGCATGAACAGCAGTCATTAACGACGACGGCGCCAATCACCACCGAGAAACAAACTACAAACGACGAACTAAGAGGCACGGAATGTCCAGACTTGACGGCAAAGTTGCGATCATCACCGGCGGCGCGAGCGGTATGGGCGAGGCCACAGTGCGGCTCTTCGTCGACGAGGGCGCGCGCGTCGTCGTCGCCGACGTCCAGGATGCGAAGGGCAACACGCTCGCCGATACGCTGGGCGGCGCCGCCGTCTACCAGCACACGGACGTCGCCGACGAGGATGAGATCAAAGCGGCCGTGGCACGTGCGATGGACGAATTCGGCCGCCTCGATGTGATGTTCAACAACGCCGGATTCGGCGGCGCACTCGGCCCAATCGAAAGCACACCCGTCGACGAGTACGACCGCACGATGCACGTGCTTTTGCGCGGCCCATTCCTCGGCATGAAGCACGCAGCGTCGATCATGAAGGCGCAGGGCTCCGGCAGTATCATCAGCACCGCGAGCGTGGCCGGGCTCGGCGGCGGCCGCGGCCCTCACATCTACAGCGCGGCGAAGGCCGGCGTCATCAACCTCACGCGCTCCGTCGCCCTCGAGCTGGCGGAACACGGTATACGGGTGAACTGCATCTGCCCCGGCGGCATAGCCACGCCGCTCCTCGCCGGTGCGATGGGCGGCACCGAGCAGGCGCTGGACCTCGTTCGTACCGCGCTCGCCGGGTTCCAGCCGGTGCCCCGTAGCGGGCTCCCCGAAGACATTGCCAAGACAGCGCTCTGGCTTGCCGGCGACGAGTCTACCTTCGTCACCGGCCAGGCGATTGTCGTAGACGGCGGCCTCATGACCGGACCGATCTGGGCGAACCAGCCCGAGATCATGCGCACCTACCACCCGATGAACTGGTAGTGAATTCGTCGCCAACGAGAGATCAACGTTCCGAGACTGTTTCGCCAAAATCGATTAGTAGCGATGACATGTCTCGTACGGATAGGTCTTCAGACCTGTCGCTGAATTCAGGAATATTGACCCGGAAGTGCCCGCGGGGAACGCATGGATCGCTGGAAGTACTTCGACGTCACACATCGCGATCACGTCATCTGCAACCCGACGAGCGAGCAGAAGCTCGACGAGATCATCGGCCTGCTCGATATTCGTCGCGGCGCTCGCGTCCTCGACATCGCCTGCGGCAAAGCGGAGTTGCTCGTTCGGCTCGCCGAGCGCTACGCCGTCGTCGGGGATGGTGTCGATCTCTCGCCGTACGCCGTTCGGGATGCACGCGCTCGCGCCGAGGCGCG
>JBBSDV010000099.1:0-11678 GCA_038240335.1 Dehalococcoidia bacterium | reverse complement strand
TCGTGCGATCGAGACGCGACCTCAAGTTAAAGTGTGCTACCGGTAGCCCTCGACGACAGGGCGCCGCGGGAGCGACCACCACGCCGCATCGCAGGCGGCGCGCAGGCCCTCATCGAGCTCGAGCGTCGGCGCAGCGAGCGCCGCATCGAGCTGCTCCGGCCGGCTGGCTCCGACGATTGCCGACGTCACGCCCGGCTGCGACATCGCCCACGCAACGGCGACCGACGCCAACGACACGCCGCGCGTCTCAGCGAGCGGCCTGAGCTCCTCGACGGCATCGAAGAGCGCGTCCTGCCAGTAGCGGTGCTGGTACATGCGGCCGGCGTTGCCCACGGTGAACCGCGTGCCCTCCATTGGCTCGTCGCCCTTGTTGTATTTACCCGAGAGAAAGCCACCAGCGAGCGGGTTGTAGACAATCACGCCGACACCCTCGCTTCGGCAGAGTGGGAGCAGTTCCGTCTCGATCTCGCGGTAGAGCAGGTTGTATCGCGGCTGGACGCAGTCGTATCGCGCGATGCCGAGCCGCTCGCTCGTCGCCAGCGCCTGGCCGAGCCGCCACGCCGGGTAGTTCGAGCAGCCGATGTAGCGCACCTTGCCGGAGCGCACGATGTCCTCGAGCGCGCGCAGCGTCTCGTCGAGCGGTGTCCGCGGGTCGAACCAGTGCACCTGGTAGAGGTCGATGACATCCGTCTGCAATCGCCGCAGACTCTCGTCGAGGGCGCGCTGGATGTGATAGCGCGAGAGGCCGCCGTCGTTGGCGCCGAGCCCCATCGTGCCGGCGCACTTCGTCGCCAGCACAATGCGATCGCGGTTGCCCCGCTCGCGCATCCAGCGGCCGATGATCGCCTCCGTACGGCCGGCGGTCGTCGTATCGCCGCCGAGCGGGTAGACGTCGGCGGTATCGATAAAGTCGAGCCCGCCCTCCATCGCCCGATCGAGGATCGCGACGGATGTCGCCTCGTCGCTCTGCAGCCCGAACGTCATCGTTCCCAAACACAGCGGCGGCACCCGCAGCCCCGTCCGGCCCAGCTGTCGCGTTTCCATCGAGTGCTCCTTGCTCCGCACTTCCGTCGAATCAGCCTCGCAGAGCGGAGCGCTTCACGAAAGGCGAGCCGGGCGACGCCGCGACGACTAGCCGACTACGGATCGGCCGGGCCGGCAGGCGAGCGTGAGTGCAGTCGCGGCGACGAATGCCGGGTTGAGCGAGTCGATCATGGCCGGCATTTCCCTGCCCGGACGCCCAACTAATGCTGTGCTTTTTTGCGCGACCTAGTTTCGTGACGAGCATGCATCTTCGGCAAGCCCGTGCGTCCTCGCTTCATTCGCCGTGTCCGCTAGCGCGTACCCGGAAGCCTTGAACAAGAACGAGAGAAGTTTCGGGGGGCACCCCCGAACCCCCGGCAGAGGCGCTGCGCCCTCTGCGCTCCCGCCTCGGGCGACGGGACAGCTCAGCCGCTCTTGCCGAACAGGCAATCACTAAGCTTTGACCTCCAACCTCCAAACACCCCCACTACCAACTACGAACGACAAACGACAAACTACAGCAATGAAGCGCAACCAGCCCGGCTACCGGCGCATCGTCGCCAAGTTCGGCACGAACCTCCTTACCGGCGGCACGGCGGAACTCGATCTGGCGACGATGACGTCGCTCGTCGCGCAGGTCGCGCGGCTCCTCGACGAGGGGCGCGAGGTGCTGATCGTCACTTCGGGCGCGATCGCGGCGGGACGCCAGCGCCTCGGGATGATCGAGAATCGCCGCGACATTCCGTTCCGCCAGGTGCTCGCGAGCGTCGGTCAGACGCAGCTTATGCAGGCCTACGATCGACTCTTTTCGGCGCATGGCCGGGTCGTCGCCCAGACGCTGCTGAGCAAGCGCGATCTGTCCGATCGCATCGGCTATCTGAACGCTCGCAACACGCTGCTCGGCCTGCTCGAGCTCGGCGTCGTGCCGATCATCAACGAGAACGACGCCGTCGCGATCGACGAGATCGCCGGCGCGAAGATCGGCGACAACGACAACCTCTCCGCCCTCGTCGCGAACCTGATTGACGCCGACGCGCTGCAATTGTTGACCGACACGGCAGGCCTCTACACGGCCGACCCGCACCGGCACAAAGCGGCCACGCTGATCGATCGCGTCGAGCGGGTGACGAAGGACATCGAGGCGATCGCCGGGGGCAGCGAGAGCGCGCGCGGCACGGGCGGCATGGTGACCAAGCTCCAGGCCGCGAAGCTCGCCACCGGCCACGGATCCGACGTGTTCATCGCCGACGGACGCGAGCCGGACGTGCTGTACCGCATCGGCGCCGGCGAGCACGTCGGCACGATGCTGCCGGCGCGCAAGAGCCGCGTCGAGAGCCGCAAGCGCTGGATGATGTCCGGCCTGACGACGCGCGGCGCGATCGTCGTCGATGCCGGTGCGGCGAAGGCGCTGACGGAGCGTAGCAAGAGCCTATTGCCGGCGGGCGTGCAGGCGGTGCATGGGCCGTTCAAGCGCGGCGACACCGTAAACATCGTCCTGCCCGACGGACACGCCGTCGCCTGCGGTATCACGAACTACGACGATGCCGAGCTCGACATCATCCGCGGCCTGCGCTCCGACCGCATCGCCGAGACGCTCGGCCACCAATACGGCTCCGCTGTCGTGCACCGCAACAATCTCGTCGTGCTGTAACGCGCAGTAGCGGTTCGGCCCGAGTGCCGCGCCTACGTTCGCGGTGTGCTGAGCGCCGCGAAGGCCGCGAAGGATGATCGGGGCTCGCTTGTAGCCACGCTGCAAGCTGAGCGATCCATGCTCAACGCGCGCAAACGAGGTCGCTGGTGATGGGCAACCGCGCGCGTGTCGGCACACCATCTCTCCGCTATCGGCCCTGACCAGCGGAGCGCTCCCCGCCGTTGACCAGGGATCCGCGCGTTGTGAGACTACAGCGTAATCCCGAACTCCCGCTCCAAGATGGCCGGCTCCTCATCTCGCGATACCTCGCGCTCAGTCCGTTCGCCCTCGCGCATGATGATCAGGCGGCCGCCAGCGAGTGTTGCCCGCCCGTTCGGGCGTGGCAGCGAAACGATGCTCCCATGTGTGAAGCGAGAGTGGGGAGACGCCTGTAACCAGCCGCACACGTCATAGAATTCGTCGAACGCACGCGGTTGCATGGTGAACGTGTACATGCCGGGTGGGTTTGCCTCCTCCGTGCACGTCACGAACCAATGGTCACCATCGCTGTCGACGTTATACCGCCGCTCGCCTACCATCTGATCGCTAGTCGCCCGCAGGCGCAGAGGCTCGATAACGCGCCCGCCAAACCCCACGTCCGCGATCCAATCCTCCTCCAAATGCACGATCAGGACCATGTGGGCGAGCGGCTCGCCCAGACGACCTTCCATCAGCACCCGTGCACCGACGACGTCGACGTCAAATCCCATCTCACGCAGGGCTCGCCCAAACATCCCGGTCAACTCAAGGCAGAACCCGCCCCGGCGCCTCCGCACAATCTTGTCGAAGTTGACGCCCTCATCGACCTCGATCATCGTGCCTAGGCGAATGTCGAGATTCTCGAACGGCACGGTAAAAGCGTGCGCGCGGTGCATCGCTCGCAGCGTTTCGATGGTCGGCGCCGTGTCGCCGTCGTATGCGATTCGGCTCAGATACGCAGGGACATCCATCGTGCATCAGGGTACCCTAACCCCCGCCGAGAGACGGGCGAGCGCAGCAACTACAAAGCCGAACTAGGAACGACGCACTACTAACGACATAGTCCCCCTACGCGTGCCGAGCGACGAGCGCGGGGCTGAGGAGGAAGGCGAGGAGGAGCGCCGCCCGGCCGGTGAAGGCGACGAGGCCGCCGCCCGGGTCGAGCAATAGCGTGGAGCCGAGGACTAGGACCAGCGCGGCGCCGATGAGGGTCGTCACCTTGAAGCTGCGCACGGATGCGCGAAGGAACACGAGCGCCGCAACCGCCATACACACGTAGACGGCACAGAGCAGCGCGCCCGTGTCGGTGAGCGCTGCGCCCGCCGACGTGATGCCACCGGCGCGCTGGATCGCGATCACCCAGACGAGGGCGCACGGCAGCGGCGAGAGCAGCACCGAGGCGTCGAGCCAGTCGCGGCGGACGGCGACCAGCACCGCGGCGGCGACAACGACGAGACCAACGGGAAAGTACAGGAGCGCGCCGGCGAACCCGGCCAGCCCGAAGGGGCCGGCGGCGCCGTCGAGCAGCAGCGGGGTCTCGCGCTGCAGCACCGCAAAGGCCACGTAGCCCACGATGATCGGGATCGTCAGCGCAATGCCGGCCCAGGGGTAGAACCAAGGCGGCCGCCCGAGCCAGAGGCCGTAGAGCGTCAGGGCGATGACGAGCGTGCCACCAGCGGCGGCGGCGATCGGTTGCTGCCAGAGGCCGAGGCCGATCATCAGGCCGACGAGCAGGAACGCGGCGGCGCCGAGCAGCGCCTCGAGCCACGGCGTGACGAGATGCGCCTGACGGACGAGGTGGGCGAGCGTCTCGGGCCGGCCGAAGCCGGCGAACGCAATCTCCCTCGCCCGCGCTTCCGGCGTGCCGCCCGCGACGAGCTGGCCGACGCGATCCTCGACGTGCGATGCGAGCTCGCGCACGAGATCAGACTCGACAGGATCGCCGAGTCCGAGATGCATGCGCAGGCGTTCGAAGTACGCAGTCTGTTCGGAGGACATCCTATCCTCGCTCATCGCCGGCCGAATTACGGATGCGGCGTCGTTACGCGCTCCATGGCGGCGGCAAAGCCGCTCCACGTCGAGATGCATTCGCCGAGGCGGCGGTCGCCCTTCTTCGTCAGCGCGTAGACCTTGCGCTCCTGCCCGGTCGCCAACTTCGCCCACTTGCCGCGAATGTAGCCCTCCCGCGCGAGGCGATAGAGCGCCGGATAGAGTGTACCCTCGCTGACCTGGAAGAACCCGGCCGACGTCTGCTCGAGCTCCTGCAGGATCTGGTGTCCGTACATGGGCTCGCGTTGCAGCAGGGAGAGGATGAGCACGTCGGTATTCCCCTTGAGCAACTGCGTCAGGTAGCTGCTGAGGGTCATCATTTCGTCCCTTCTGTCGCGGCGGTCGATCGCAGTCTGCGCCATCTCTGCCGGCCTCGTCAAGGGATTGACAGCCGACGCGCGGCGGGTATCATCGTGTATTGCAAAGGACTATGCAGTGCAAGGTCTCGCCCACGCCGCAGCCGTCCCTGCCATCGACGCGCGCGCACAATTCGCATCGGGCCGCGCGCTCGTTTCGGAGCGCATGCGCGTGCTGCTCGATCAGTATCGCCACGGCGTGTACGACCTGGTCGGCTACCATCTCGGCTGGCTCGATGCAGCCGGCGCTCCAGCCAATCAGCCTGCCGGGAAGATGCTGCGGCCGCTGCTGTGCCTCGCTGCGGCACGCGCCTTCGACGCCGCCTCGACGACGGAGAGCACTTTCGACGCGGCCGCGTCAATCGAGCTGTTGCACGCGTTCTCGCTCGTTCACGACGATATCGAGGACGGCGACACGGAGCGTCATCACCGCCCGACGCTCTGGGCGCTGCGGGGGGTGCCGCTGGCGATCAATGCCGGCGACTGTCTCTTCGCGATGGCGCATCGGGCCCTCGGCGGCGCGATCGCCTCGCTGCCCGCAGAGCGCGGCATGCGGGCGCTGCGCATCTTCGACGACGCCTGCCTGAGGATGATCGAGGGCCAACACGACGACCTCGCCTTCGAGTCGATCGACGGCATCACGGTCGAGCGCTATCTCGCCATGTCGGCCGGCAAGACGGGCGCGCTGATCGGTGCATCGCTCGCGCTCGGCGCGCTCTTCGGCGGCGCACGCGATGCCGACGTAGATCGCATGCAAGCAGCCGGCATCGCCGCGGGGCTGGCGTTCCAGGCGATCGACGACGGGCTCGCCATCTGGGGCGATGCCGCGCGGACGGGGAAGGCGGTCGGCAACGACGTCGCTCGCGGCAAGAAATCGCTGCCGGCGGTCCTCGCGCTTTCGATGGGCGTGAGCGTGACTGACGATCGTGTGCGTGACGAGACGCAGCAGGTCGCCGACGACTACGCACGGCAGGCGGTCGACGCGATCGCCGCGACGGGGATCTCGCGGTCGGGCGGCGACGCGCTCGATGCGCTGATCGACATGATGGTGCGGCGGGAGGCCTGATATGACGATCGAGATCCGGCTCGCGACGTCGCTCGGATTTTGCTTCGGCGTCCGCCGCGCGATCAATATGGTCGAGGATGCCGCCGTCGATCGCGAGCGGATCGATAGCCTCGGCTCGATCGTCCACAACCCCGTTGTCGCGGAGCAGCTGAATGCGCATGGCATCGGCATCGTCGGTGGATTCGACTCGGTGACAGCGCCGAGCGTCGCGATCACAGCGCACGGCGCCGGGCCGGATGTCTATCGCACGGCGAACAAGGCCGGGCTTGAGATGATCGACACGACGTGCCCGATCGTCGCGCGGGCGCAGCGGGCAGCGCGAAAGCTGGTCAACGCCGGCTTCAAGGTGATCATCTTCGGCGACGAGTCGCACCCCGAAGTCCGCGGCGTGCTGGCTTGGACGCGCGGCCGCGGCGTTGTCCTCGCGAGCGCCGACGACCCGGTCGAGATCCCGCGGCGCAAAGTGGCGCTGCTGTCGCAGACGACGAAGAGCCAACACATGTTCACCGACTTCATCGGCCGTTTCATGGCCAATCACATCGACGCGATCAACGAAGTGCGGATCATCAACACGACCTGCCCGGAGACGGAGGACCGCTATGCCGCGGCACAGGAGCTGTCGAAGGATGTCGACCTGATGATCGTCATCGGCGGCCGCAACAGCGCCAACACGGGCAAGCTCGCCGGCACCTGCCGCGCCGCCGGCGTCGAGACCTACCAGGTGGAGCGCGACGACGAGATCGTCCCGGACTGGCTGCGCGGCCACACGCGCGTCGGCGTTACGGCCGGCGCCTCGACACCCGACGAGTCGGTGCAGGCCGTCGTGCGGCGCCTGCGCGAGATCGACAGCGAGACGACCGAGCCGGCAAACAGTCGAATAACGAAGGAGCGATCGCGTGTGCGCTGAAACGACCGTCGCCGAACGAACGCCGATTATCGCCATCGCGCGAGCCGTCGAGCGCGCATCGATCCACATCGAACGCTTGTCGTACAAGACGGAGCGCGCGCCGGGGTTCCTCGACATCACCGACGACGTGCGCGATGTGCTCGCGCGCTCGGCCGTACGCAACGGCTTCGTCGTCGTCTTCTCGCGCCACACCACGGCCGCAATCAGGATCAACGAGGCGGAGCCGTTGCTGCTCGAGGACATGGAGTGCATGCTCGCCCGCATCGCCCCGGCCGGCGTCTATTATCGGCACAACGACCTGACGATCCGCACTGTCAATCTCGTCGAAGACGAAGACCTCAATGGCCACGCCCACTGCCAGCACCTGCTGATGGGCGCGAGCGAGTCGATTCCCTGCGCCGACGGCGAGATGCTGCTCGGCCGCTGGCAGCGCATCTTCCTCATCGAGCTCGACTGCCCCCGCGAGCGCGAAGTGATCGTCCAGGCGGTGGGTCTGTAGGATGATGTTCGATCTGGGTGGTTCTAGGATTTGTTGCCGCGCGCGGGAGCGGCGCATTGTCGACGCCGATGTTGGATGTCGGATGTCGGATGTTGGATCGCGGGCTGCGCCTGCGGCGCTGGTTGATGCGGCATGGTGAGCGTCGCGCCGACAGCCGCGGCAGGGGCGACTGATCGCGTCGACGCTGCTGCGCTCGACGGCTGCATCGACGCGGGCGTGAAGCACATGGCGTCGATTCAGCACGCCGACGGCTACTGGTGGGGCGAGCTCGAGGCAAACGCCACGATGGCGGCGGAGCACCTCATACTCGAGCATGTGCTCGGCATCGGCGATGCGTCTCGGCAGCAACGGATCGCGCGCTACTTGCTCGACCATCAGGGCGCCGACGGCTCGTGGCCTGTGTACTACGGCGGGCCGGGCGATGTCAGTATCACGACGGAAGCCTACTTCGCGCTGAAGCTCAGCGGCGTCGACGCAAACGCGCCGGAGATGCTGCGTGCGCGTGACTTCGTGCTGGCACACGGCGGCATCGCCGAGACCCGCATCTTCACGAAGCTGTGGCTCGCCCTCTTCGGGCAGTTCGACTGGGACGCGCTGCCGGCGATGCCGCCGGAAGCGATCCTCCTCCCCGAGCGCTTTCCGCTGAACATCTACGAGTTCGCATCGTGGGCGCGGGCGACGATCGTCGGCATCCTCGTCGTCTCGGCGCACAAGCCCGTCGTCGCGATTGATGCCGGTATGCGCGTCGATGAGCTGTACTGCGCGCCGGGAGATCGCAGCACCGTGCGGTTCCCGCGGGCGCGGCGACCGCTCTCGTGGCGAAACGCGTTTCTCGGCATCGACAAGCTGCTGCGCCTGCACGAACGCTCGCCCTGGAAGCCGCTTCGCGGCCGCGCACTCCGTGCCTGCGAGCGCTGGATCATCGATCACCAGGAGGCCGATGGCTCGTGGGGCGGCATTCAGCCACCGTGGGTGTACTCGCTGATCGCGCTGAAGTGCCTCGGCTACAGCAACGACCATCCGGTGATGGCAAAGGGCATCCGCGGACTGCTCCAGGATTTCGCGATCGACCAGAACGGAACGTTCACGGTACAGCCGTGCCTGTCGCCCGTCTGGGATACCGCACTGGCGCTCACCGGCATGCGCGAAGCGGGCGTCGCCGCGGACGACGAGATGCTGGTGCGCGCCGGACGCTGGCTCGTCCGCAACGAGATCCGCGCCCGCGGCGACTGGTGCGTAAAGGTGAAAGACGTCGAGCCGGGAGGCTGGGCGTTCGAGTTCGCGAACGACAAGTATCCCGACACAGACGACACCGCCGAGGTGCTGATCGCCCTGCGGCTGCTCAATCTCGGCGACGACGCGGATGCGGCGAAGGCGCGCGCCCTCGGCTGGTTGCGGGCGATGCAGTCGCGCAACGGCGGTTGGGGCGCGTTCGATATCGACAACACGAAGCAGTTCGTCACGCAGATTCCGTTCGCGGATTTCGGCGCGACGCTCGACCCGCCGACAGAGGACGTGACGGCGCACATCGTCGAGGCGCTGGCGCTCGAAGGCGAGCGCGCGGATACGGCGACGATGCGCCGTGCCCTCGACTACCTCTGGTCGCGGCAGGAGCGCGACGGCTCGTGGTTCGGGCGCTGGGGCGTCAACTACGTCTACGGCCTCGGCGCCGTCGTGCCGGCGCTGGTGGCGACCGGCGAGGACCCGGAACAGATCCGCATCCGCCGGGCATCGCGCTGGCTCGAGCAGCGCCAGAACGAGGACGGCGGCTGGGGGGAGACCTGCGCCTCGTACGACGATTCCGCGCTCCGCGGCCGCGGCGTCAGCACCCCATCGCAGACGGCCTGGGCGTTGCTGGCACTGCTCGCCGCCGACGGCGCCGAGACGCCGTCGGTCCGCCGCGGTGTGCGAAATCTGGTCGAGACACAGGCGCGTGACGGGCAGTGGGAAGAGGCCGAGTTCACCGGCACCGGCTTCCCGCGCGACTTCATGCTCAAGTACCACCTGTATCGCAACTACTGGCCGCTGTGGGCGCTCGGCCGTTACCGGCGCACGCTCGCAGGCACGACGCTGCACCTGCCCGGATCGGATCCGCTGTCATGAGCGCGACGATCGCCGGCGAGCCCAGCCGAACGGCGAGCGCGGCGACGGAGGCGGCATACGAGTGGTGCCGGACGTACGCGCGCGCCCACGACGAGAACTTCAGCGTCGTCACCTGGTTCCTGCCGAAGGAGGTGCGGCCGCACTTTTTCTCGCTCTATGCCTTCTGCCGCTGGACCGACGATCTCGGCGACGAGGCCGAAGGCGATCGGCTGGCGCTGCTCGATGCCTGGGAGCGCGAACTGCGGGCCTGCTACGACGGCGTACGTACGTCGCCTCTCTACGTCGCGCTCGGCGCCACGATCGATCGCTTCGACGTGCCGGCGGAGCCGTTCCTGCGCCTGATCGACGCGAACCGCATGGATCAGCGCATCACCTCGTTCGAGACGTATGAAGAGCTGCTGCGGTACTGCGTTCACTCGGCCGCGCCAGTCGGCCGGATGGTGCTGTACGTACTCGGCTACCGCGACGAGGAGTTGCAACAGCTGTCCGATGCGACGTGCATCGGCCTCCAGCTCGCGAACTTCTGGCAGGACGTCGGGGTCGATCTCGCAAAAGGGCGCATCTACGTGCCGCGCGAAGACATGCGGCGCGTCGGTTACGACGAGGAGCGGCTGCGCGCCGGCGTCGTCGATGGCACGTTCCGCGACCTGATGCGCTTCGAGGTGCAGCGCGCCCGCGATCTCTTCGCCCGCGGCCGCATGCTCGAATCCCGCATCGATCGACGCGCCCGGATCGACGTGCGCCTCTTCCGTCTCGGCGGCGAGGCCGTGCTTGACGCGATCGAGCGCGCGAACTACGACGTTCTCTCGTCGCGCCCCCGCGTCGGCAAAGGCAAGAAGCTGCAGATGGCCGCATGGAACGGCGTGCGCATGCGCCTCGGCGTGTGAGCGCTGTGAGCCGGAAGTGGGATGCGAGAGGTGGGAAGCGGGATGGCGAATGGGACGTGAGACGCGGGATCGGGATCGAGAAGCAGGAAGTGAGAAGCGGGGTCCTTGATTCGTATCGCCCGTCGAGTGAAGCAGGCGTGCAGAGGGCGCAGCGCCTCTGCCGGGGGCTCGGGGGTGTCCCCCGAAAATTTCTCGTCCTTCATAGTCTGTATCCGGGTACGCGCGACCGGACACGGCGAATGAGGCGACGAGGTCGGTTGACGCCGACGATGGATTCTCGTCACGAAACGAGAGAAGCGCTAGAGAGAAGCACAGTACTAGCGCTTCCGGGTAGGAGTTACCGATGACCACCACCGCCACACTGACGCTCGATCGCGAAGAGACTTCGGTCGCCGACGCCTATGCGTGGGCGAAGGAGTACACGAAGGAGCGGGCGAAGAACTTCTACTACGCCTTCGCGATCCTGCCGCAAGCCAAGCGCGATGCCATCTACGCCGCGTACGCATTCAGTGGCTATGTCGACGATATCGCTGACGAACTGACCGATCGCGGCGAGCAGGAGCGGCAGCTCGCGGAGGCGCGAGAGCGGCTCGCCGCCTGCTATCGCGGCGAGCGTGAGGGCGCGCTGTTCACGGCGCTCGGCGGCGCCGTGGACACGTACGCGATCCCGCAGCAGTTCTTCGCCGATCTCGTCAACGGCGTTGAGATGGACTTCACAAAGAACCGCTACGCGACCTGGGAGGAGCTGTACAGCTACTGCTATCACGTGGCCTCGATGGTCGGGCTGATCTGCACGTCGGTCTTCGGCACGAAGCCGCATCCGCTCGCCAAGCAGTTCGCGGTCGATATGGGAATTGGGTTGCAGATCGTGAACATCATGCGCGACGTGCGGGAGGATGCCGAACGCAACCGCGTCTACTTCGCCGCCGAGGATCTGGCGGCGCACGGGCTCACCGCCGACGACATTCTCGCCTGCACCTATGACGAGCGCTTTGCCGCGATGATGCGGCAGCAGGGCAAGCGGGCGCGCGCCTACTTCCGCCGCGGCAATCGCCTGCTGCCGCTGCTCGACCTGCGATCGCGCATGTGCGTAAACGTGATGCAGGGCGTGTATTTCGA
>JBBSDV010000098.1:0-11774 GCA_038240335.1 Dehalococcoidia bacterium | reverse complement strand
GTCGTTAAGGCGACCATGGCCGGGCTGAGCGAACTCAAGGACGTGAAGAAGGAGATCGCCCGCCGCAAGGGCAGTGTCAACCGCAACCGCGGCGACGTCTCCGCGAGCGGCGCGGCAGCAGGGTCCGCCGGCACAGCGACCCCCGCGGCACCGGCAGGCGGGGCGTAAGCGTTATGCCGAAAATCAAAGTTACTTGGGAACGCAGCGGCATTAACCAGAAGGAAGACCAGAAGCGCACCGTCCGTGCGCTCGGTCTCCGCAAGCTCGGCCAGACCGTCGAGCACGACGACAATCGCACGATCAGGGGCATGATCATGAAGGTGCGCCACCTCGTCGTCGTGCAGGAGGACGCGTAGATGCAGCAGCACGAACTGCGCCAGCCGAAGGGCGCGACGCACAAACGGAAGCGCGTCGGTCGCGGTAACGCGAGCGGCCATGGGACGTACTCCACAAAGGGCATGAAGGGCCAAAAGGCCCGCAGCGGCGGCGGCGTCCGGCCCGGATTCGAGGGTGGCCAGCTGCCGCTCGTTCGCCGCATGGGCTACAAGCGCGGCTTCACGAACCCGTTCCGCGTCGACTACGAAGAACTCAACGTCAGCGCCCTCGAGCGCTTCGCCGCCGGCACGTCCGTCAACGGACAGATGCTGCGCGAGGCGAAAATGATTCGCACCGGCCGTCCGATCAAGGTGCTCGGTGACGGCGAGATTAGCATCGCGCTGACCGTCGAGGCATCAAGCTTCTCGAAGTCCGCC
Source organism: Dehalococcoidia bacterium (assembly GCA_038240335.1). Classification (GTDB taxonomy): domain Bacteria; phylum Chloroflexota; class Dehalococcoidia; order DSTF01; family JACRBR01; genus JBBSDV01. The sequence continues at coordinate 11,022 of JBBSDV010000098.1, read as the reverse complement.
CGCAGTAAAATCGAAGCTGCCGGTGGTACCGTCCAGTGGCTCGATGGTCAGCCGTTGACGATGGAAGAGAAGGCCGCCGCCGAGGCCGCAAAGCCACTGCGCGGCGCGAAAGCACGCGCCGCATTGAAGAATGCAGCTGCCGCTAAGCCCAAGCCCGCTGCGGAGGCGGACGCCGGCGCCGAAGCGTTACCGAAAGCGGAGCGCGCCGCCAAGCCTGAGACGACGACCGAACGCGCGCCGAAGCCAGAGCGTGCCCCGAGGGCCGAATCCAACATTGAGCGCTCGCCGAAGGCCGAACGCGCGCCGAAGAAGTCGACTGATCCCGAAAGCGGCGGAGACGAGGCGTAACCATGGCGCTGGCAGCCAGCCGACAACAAGCAGCGAGCCGTCCACGGCTGCTTCAGGCCGTATTCGATGCCGTGCAGCAGCCGGATATCCGCAAGAAGCTGCTCTTTACCGCGGCGATGCTCGTCATCTTCCGCTTCGTCGCTCACATTCCGATTCCCGGCGTCGATCCGCGTGCGCTCGAAAGCGCGTTCAACTCCAATCGGCTGCTCGGTTTCTTCAACCTCTTCAGCGGCGGCGCCCTGCGCCGCGTCAGCATCGCGGCCCTCGGCGTCTACCCCTACATCACGTCGTCGATCATCATGCAGCTCATTACGCCGATCTTCCCGTCGCTGCAAAACCTCCAGAAGGAGGGCGAGGCCGGTCGCCATCGGCTCGAACTGTACCAGCACTGGATGACCGTACCCCTCTGCTTCATTCAGGGCTACGCGCAGCTCGTAATTCTCCACCAAACCGTGCAGGGCACACCGTCTGCAAGCGCGATGTTCGATCCCAGCTTCACGGGCACGAACGCGCTCGTCACATTCACGGCGCTCTTCACGCTCACAGCCGGCACGCTGTTCCTCGTCTGGATCGGTGAGTTGATCACCGAGAACGGCATCGGCAACGGTGTCTCGGTGCTAATCTTCGGCGGCATCGTCGCCGGCATGCCCGGCCTCGTAAACCAGGTGTTCAATTCATCGATTGGCATCTTCGCCGTGCTGATTCTGGTCGTTGTCGCCGTCCTCCTGATAGCGGCGATCGTCTTCATGCAGGAGGCCACCAGGAAGATTCCAGTGCAATACGCAAAGAGCGTGTTCAGAGCCGGGCGCATGTACCGGCAGTCCGGGCAGAGCCATATCCCGCTCCGGGTCAATTCCGCTGGCATGATCCCGCTGATCTTCGCCTTCTCGATCGTCATTCTGCCGGCATACGCCGCGCAGTTCGTTCACGATTCGTCCAGCACGCCTTGGATCCGCAGCGCGGCCAACGTCGTCAGCGATGTGCTCTCGCCTGGCACCGGTCAGGGCGGCCGCGGCAGTAGTCCGGGCTTCTATGTGATGGTGTTCCTGCTCGTCGTTGCGTTCAGTTTCTTTTACACGCTGGTGGTCTATCAGCAGCAGAATCTCGCCGAGAACCTGCAGAAGCAGGGCGGCTTCGTGCCCGGCATCCGACCCGGCCGTCCGACGGGCGAGTACATCATGCGCGTCCTCGTGCGCATCACCTGGGCCGGCGCGCTCTTCCTCGGCATCGTCGCCGTCATTCCGTACCTGGCGACGAACTGGTTCGGAATCACGTCGCTCACGATCAGCAGCACGGGCATGCTGATCGTCGTCGGCGTCGTGCTCGACACGATGAAGCAACTCGAAGCGCAACTCCTCATGCGCAACTACGAGGGGTTCATCCGCTAGTGAACGTCATTTTCTTCGGGCCGCCCGGCGTCGGTAAAGGGACGCAGGCGCTGATTGTCGCCGAACGCACCGGATGGGCGCACATCTCGACCGGCGACATGCTCCGTGCCCACGTCAAAGACGGCACGGTCCTCGGCGTCAAAGCGAAGGGCTTCATGGACAAGGGGCTCCTCGTGCCGGACGATCTCGTGATCGACATGTTTATGGCGCGCCTCCTCGAGCTGAAGCCCGATCAAGGCTTCATCCTCGATGGATTCCCTCGCACAACCGTGCAGGCAGAGGCGCTCGATGCCGCGCTCGTACGCGAAGACAAAGTGATCGATTTGGCGATCAACATTCACGGCTCCGACGACGTGCTCGTCGAGCGCATGCTCAACCGGGCCAAAGACTCGACGCGCAGCGATGACACGCCGGAGGCGATCCGCACCCGCCTCGAGGTGCAAAAACCAACCCCGGAGCTGCTCGAGCATTATCGCTCCAATGGCAAGCTCAAGGACATCGACGGCCTCCCGGAGATCCCCTTTGTGACGATGGCGATCATGAACGCGCTCGGCGTCGATGCCCGTCGCGGAACGGGGACATAACCGATGCCCATCATCATCAAGTCCGATGACGAGATCGCAATCATGAGGCACGCCGGCAGCGTGGTCGCCCAGACGCTGAACAAGCTCGTCGAGGAACTGCGGCCCGGTTTGATGGTCAAGGAGCTCGACAAGACCGTGCGCCGCGAGTTCGAGAAGCACGGCGTCGTGCCGACGTTCCTCGGTTATCACGGCTATCCCGCCACGGTCTGCGTGTCGGTGAACGAAGAGATCGTCCACGGCATTCCCGGCAAGCGGGTGATCCAGGATGGCGACGTCGTCAGCCTCGACCTCGGCTGCACGTACAAAGGCTTCGTCGCTGACTCCGCCGTGACCGTTATTGTCGGCCAGGCGAAGCCGGGGACGCGCGAGTTAGTCGACATAACCAAAGGCGCACTCGAGGAAGGCATCCGTCACCTCCATGCGGGCACGCGGCTCGGCGAGGCCTCCCACGCCATCCAGGAGTACATCGAGCCGCACGGTCTCGGCGTCGTCCGCGAATACGTCGGCCACGGCGTCGGTCGCGAGATGCACGAAGAGCCGCAGGTGCCGAATTTCGGCCCCGCCGATCGTGGCCCCGTGCTCAAGAAGGGCATGGTGCTCGCGCTCGAGCCGATGGTGACGATCGGCGACTGGAAGACGCGGCAGCTCGAGGACAACTGGACCGTCGTCACCGCGGACGGTAGCTGGGCGGCACATTTCGAGCACACGATCGCCGTCACAGACGGTGAGCCGCTGGTGCTGACGGTGCCGTGATACTATTAAATATTCCGTTCGCGCTAACGATCAACATTCGGTATAACTATTCGCCTACACGAGGTCTCGGGAAGGGAGCGCATGCCAAAGAAGGACGCGATTGAGGTAGAGGGGGTTGTGAGGGAACCTCTGCCGAACGCGATGTTCAAGGTGGAATTGCCCAACGGCCACCAGGTTTTGGCGCATATCTCCGGGAAGATCCGTCTGAATTTCATCAAAGTACTGCCGGGCGACCGTGTGCTTGTCGAGTTGTCGCCGTACGACTTGAAGCGCGGCCGCATTACATACAGATTCAGGTAAGGGACACACATCATGAGAGTCCGGGCTTCGGTTAAGAAGCGCTGCGAGAAGTGCAAGATCATCAAACGGCATGGTGTGCTGCGCGTCATCTGCGAGATTCCGAAGCACAAGCAGCGGCAGGGGTAAACAGGACATGGCACGCATCGCCGGCGTCGACATCCCACGCGACAAGCGAGTCGATATCTCGCTGCGCTACATCTTCGGCATCGGGGCGACGTCGTCGACGCGCATCGTGTCGCAGGCGCAGGTGAACCCGCAGACGAAGGTGCGCGATCTCACCGACGAAGAGGTCAACCGCATCCGCGAACTCATCGATAAGACGTTCGTCGTCGAGGGCGACCTGCGCCGTGAGGTGCGGCAGAACATCCAGCGGCTGATCGAGATCAACTGCTACCGCGGCGTCCGCCATCGCCGGGGACTGCCGGTCCACGGACAGCGCACGCGCACGAACGCGCGCACGAAGCGCGGCGCGCGCCGCACGGTCGCCGGCAAGCGCAAGGCCGCGGCCAAGAAGTAATCACCGGCGGGCACGGGCTCGAATCGGGCACAAGAACCTGCGCGCAGGGCGCAAAGGAGAGGCATGGCCGAGCGAAAAGCAACCAAGAGCAAGGCGCGCAAACGCGAACGCAAGTCCGTGCCGCGCGGCCGCGCCTATGTGCAGTCGACCTTCAACAACACGCAGATCACCCTGACCGATCCGCAGGGCAACGTGCTCTCCTGGGCGAGCGCCGGCCAGTCCGGCTTCAAGGGCTCCCGCAAGAGCACCCCGTACGCCGCCCAGATCGCCGCCGAAGGCGCCGCCCGTCGCGCGATGGAGCACGGTCTCCGGCAGGTCGAGGTGTTCGTCAAAGGCCCCGGCAGCGGGCGCGAGGCGGCAGTCCGCGCGCTCCAGTCGAGCGGCCTCGTCGTGCTCGGAATCAAGGATGCAACGCCGGTGCCGCACAACGGCTGCCGGCCGCCAAAGCGCCGCCGCGTCTAGCGGTCGGATAGAGGAACATATGGCTCGATATACAGGACCAGTCTGCCGCATCTGCCGCCGCTACGGCGAAAAGCTGATGCTCAAGGGCGACAAATGCGTCACGAAGTGCACCCTCGACAAGCGGCCCCAACCGCCCGGCCCGCCGCCGGCGCGCCGCCGCAAGCTGTCCGACCGCGCCCTGCAGCTGCGCGAGAAGCAAAAGGCGCGCTACTCCTACGGCGTGCTCGAGAAGCAGTTCGTCAGCTACTACAAGGACGCCGTGCGCCTTCCCGGCGTCACTGGCGAGAACCTCGTTCGCATCCTCGAACTGCGCCTCGACAACGTCGTCCACAAGATGGGGTTCTCAGACTCCCTCAAGCAGGGACGGCAGCTTGTGCGCCATGGCCACATCATGCTCAACGGCCGCAAGACCGATGTTCCGTCCGCAAAGACCAAGGCGGGCGACGTCATCGGCTGGGTCGCGAGCAGCAAAAACAGTGAGTACTACAAGATTGCTCAGACAAACATGTCGAGCAAATCATTCCCATCGTGGTTGAACGTCGACGCGGGTCAGATGACCGGCCGCGTCGTGACGGCGCCGGCCATCGCCGAGACGCCCGGAAAGTTCGACCCGGCGGTGATCGTCGAGTACTACTCACGGTAGCCGTGATGCGGGCAACGGAGGCGTACCGGCCGGACGACGCCGGTGCGTCTGCTTTTCGCCCAGGGAGGAATGCGTTGAACGAACTAGAGCCCGCGCACATCGAGGTAGATGAAGAGACCGAGACCTACGTGCGCATTATCGCCGAGCCCCTGAACGCCGGCTTTGGCACGACGCTCGGCAATGCCCTGCGCCGCGTGCTGCTCAGCTCGCTTCCGGGCGCGGCGGTCACATCCGTGCGCATCGAGGAGGTCGAGCACGAGTTCTCGACGATCCCTCACATGAAGGAAGACACCACGGAGTTCCTCCTCAATATCAAGGAACTGCGCCTCCGCTCGCTCTCCGATCGGCCGGCCAAGCTCTACCTCGAAGCGCAGGGTGAGGGCGCCGTCACGGCCGAGGCGATCCAGGAGACCGCCGACTACGAGATCGTTAACCCCGACCTGCAGCTCGCGACCCTCGACGCGCCGGGCGCCCGCCTCACCGTCGAGCTCAACGTCGAGACGGGACAGGGCTACGCGCCCGCCGGTCAGAGCGATGGCTTGCCGATCGGCGTCATCCCCGTCGACGCGATCTTCTCGCCGGTGCGCCGTGTCAACTTTCACGTCACCCACACCCGCGTCGGCCAGATGACGAACTACGACAAGCTCACACTCGAAGTCTGGACGGACGGCACGATGTCCGGCACCGACGCGATCAGCAAAAGCGCCGACATCCTCGAGGACGAGCTTCACATGTTCGCGGTGCTCGGTAAGCCGCTGCCACCGACCGTCGATCGTGGCCTCGGCGTAGGCACGTCGCTGCCGCCGGACAAGTACAACATGCCGATCGAGGAGCTGAACCTTTCGGTGCGCGCCTACAACTGCCTCAAGCGCAGCGGCCTGATGACCGTCGGCGCAGTGCTCGAGAAGAGCGAGGACGAACTGCTCTCGCTCCGCAACTTCGGCCGCAAGTCGTACGACGAGTTGCGCGATAAGCTCGTCGAGCTCAACCTGCTCGCGCCGTACGAAGAGGGCGAAGAAGGATCGAGTGGCGGCTTCGCGCTGGGCCGTCCGTCGTCCGGTTCCCAGGGTGAAGATGGCGAAGACCTGAGCCCGCTTGGCGCCGCGCTGATCGAGGCGCTCCGCGAAGCCGGCGAGGATCCGTCCGAGCTGATCAATCGCGGCGAGAGGGATGAGTAGCGATGCGTCATAAGGTTAGCGGCCGTCGCTTCGATCGCCCGAGCGATCACCGCATCGCAATGTTCAAGACCCTGGTCTCGGACCTGCTGCGCCACGAGCGTATGAAGACCACCGAAGCCAAGGCGAAGGAGATCCGTCCGCTCGCTGAGAAGATGATCACGCTCGGCAAGGACAACACGGTCCACGCGCGCCGCGAGGCGATGAAGTTCATCAACGACAAGGACGTCGTGAAGAAGCTCTTCGACGAGATCGCCCCGCGCTTTGCCACGCGGCCCGGCGGCTACACCCGCATCATCAAGCTGGGCCAGCGCGTCGGTGACGGCGCATCGATGGCCCAGATCGAGTTCGTGGAGCGCGCGGTTTAGCGCGATGACCGGCGACGCGGACGTCCGCACCGGCGGCCGGCGCGTCGCCTTACTGATCGAGTACGACGGGACCGCATATTGCGGCTCGCAGTATCAGGAAAACGGCCCCAGCATCCAATCGGCGCTGGAAGCCGCGATTAACAACCTGACGGGGGAGTCCGTTCGCGCCGCATTTGCGGGGCGGACCGACGCCGGCGTGCACGCGCTCGGCCAGGTCGCAGCCTTCGATACGAATTCGAAGCTCGCGCCGGCGGAGTTCGTGCGCGGACTCAACCACTTCATCGCACGCGATATCGCGGTGCGTGCGGTGGTGGAGACGGAGCCGGCATTCGATCCGCGACGGCACGCGCGCGAGCGGGTGTACCGGTACAGAATCGAGAACCGCATTTCGCGACTCGCGCTCGAATGCAATCGCGCATGGCAGGTGCCGCGCCGACTCGATGTGGAGGCGATGCAAACCGCGGGGAAGGTCCTCGAAGGAGCGCACGATTTCGCGGCATTTGCCGCGCTGTACGAAGGAAGAACAAGGCGCACGCTGCGGCGGTGCGCCGTCACTGCCCACGAAGGGCATGTCGAAATAGAGATGGCCGCCGAAGCGTTCCTGCCGCACCAGGTGCGACGGACGGTCGGCCCGCTTGTCGAGGTGGCACTCGGCAAGATGACGCAAGAGGCGCTGGTATCGCTGCTCGAAACAGCGCTGCCCGCGAGCGCACAACCGGCGGCGCCGGCCTGCGGCCTCTATCTGGTATCGGTGAAGTACGACGCGCTGGAGTTCGGCGGCGTCGAGGGAGACGGATGACATGGGTACATACGTACTGACGCCGAAGGACATCGAGGAGCGCTGGCACGTTGTCGACGCGTCCGGGAAGGCGCTCGGCCGGCTCGCCTCCGAAGTGGCGGCGACGCTGCGCGGCAAGAACCGGCCGACATTCACGCCCTCCATGAGCAGCGGCGACTTCGTCATCGTCGTCAACGCCGCGCAGGTGAAGATCACCGGCGACCAGGTCGCCAAGAAGTACTACCGGCACTCGATGTACCCCGGCGGCTTCAAGTCGATCTCGCAGCAGAAAGTGATGCAGACACGGCCAGAGCGCGTCGTTCAGTACGCGATCAAAGGTATGCTGCCGCACAACGCGCACGGCGCGCGGCTGCTCAAGCGCCTCAAGGTATACGCCGGCCCCGATCACCCCCACCAGTCGCAGGTCAACGCCGGCAGCAGCAAGACCAAAGCCGAAGTCAAGGCATAGCAGAGGATTCCCACCATGGCAGCAACGACCGAACGATACTTCTACGGCACAGGCCGGCGCAAGACCGCCGTCGCCCGCGTCCGCCTCTACCCTGGCTCTGGGGAGATCATGATCAACGGTCGCGGCTACCTCGACGTCTTCACGCGCGGCTCGCACCAGATGGCCGTGCTCGCCGCCCTGAAGGCCGCTGGCGCTGATCAGAAGTTCAACGTCCAGGCGAAGGTCGCCGGCGGCGGCATCACCGGCTGGGCCGGCGCCGTCTCGCACGGCATCGCCCGCGCCCTCGTCGTCTCCGACGAAGCCCTGAAGCCCGTTCTCCGCCGCGAGAGCCTGCTCACCCGCGACTCCCGCATGAAGGAGCGCAAAAAGGTCGGCCTCAAGCGCGCCCGCAAGGCCCCCCAGTACACCAAGCGCTAGGCTTGGTACGTGCGACTTGGCGCTAGCGCCGCGGACACGTCGCTGCCGCGACTCCCGCCACGCTCTGTGAGTCGTTCTGGCCATCTGTGGATCGCCGCCCGGTGGTCCGTTGTCCTACCACCGTCATCGCCCGCGCGGTACGCTCACTACACAGCCGCCGGGGAGTGGCGCAGTCCGGTAGCGCGCCTGGTTTGGGACCAGGAGGCCGCAGGTTCGAATCCTGTCTCCCCGACCATCCCGAACGCTCGGCGCGCTTGAACTCGCTCGCGGATACTGCCTCCAGTGCAGCGCGTCGCACCGATCGAGTGCGAATCTGGTATGCTGTAATCAGTAGATGCGGGGCGGTCCACGGCCTCCCGTCGGCGCACGAAGCGTCGAACATGCGGAACTCCCCGTATTGTTGAGTTTCCAGCGCATTTGGTAGACGTAAGATCTCGCTCCGGTCACCCGGCGCGGGCAGACGCGCGCGATACGAGATCGCGCTGGTTGCGTGCGACGTGCGTGCGCGGAAGGACGAACGATGGCGACCGGTACGACCAACACCCTCGAGCCCGCGCGCGCCGTGCTGCGCGAGGACCTCCGCAACATCGCGATCATCGCCCACGTCGACCACGGCAAGACGACGCTCGTCGACGCCATGCTCTGGCAGAGCGGCGTCTTCCGCGAGAACCAGGAAGTCGTCGAGCGCGTTATGGACTCGAACGACCTCGAGCGCGAGAAGGGCATCACCATCCTCGCCAAGAACACGGCCGTTCGTTACGGCCATTACAAGATCAACATCGTCGACACTCCCGGCCACGCCGACTTCGGCGGCGAGGTCGAGCGCACGCTGAAGATGGTCGACGGCGTCCTGCTCCTCGTCGACGCCAGCGAGGGCCCCCTGCCGCAGACGCGTTTCGTCCTCAAGAAGGCGCTCGAGCTGGCGCTGACGCCGATCGTCGTCATCAACAAGATCGATCGCAAGGACGCCCGCACGCAGGAAGTGCTGAACGAGATCTACGATCTCTTCATCGATCTCGACGCCACCGAAGACCAGCTCGACTTCCCCGTGCTCTACACGATCGCCCGAGACGGCGTCTGCCGCCTGACGCCGGACGGCGAGGACCACAAGCTCCAGCCGCTGTTCGATGCGATCATCAAGACGATCCCGTCGCCCAAGTACGAGCCGGACATGCCCCTCCAGATGCTCGTGCTCAACCTCGACTATTCCGAGTTCGTCGGCCGGCTCGCCGTCGGCCGCATCGTAAACGGCACCGTGAAGAACAAGACCGACGTCGGCCTCATACGCGAGGACGGCAAGGTCGACCGCGCCCGCGTCTCGTACCTCTATGCGTTCGAGGGTCTCGAGCGTGTCGAAGTCGCCGAGGCGGGGCCCGGCGACATCGTCGCTCTCGCGGGCTTCGACGAAGTTAACATCGGCGACACGATCGCCGATCTCGCCGACCCGCGCGCCCTCGAGCGCGTCAGCGTCGACGAGCCAACCGTCAGCATGATGTTCTCGATTAACACGTCGCCGTTCGCCGGCAGCGAAGGGACGCTCGTCACCGCCCGCAACGTCCGCGATCGCCTTGAGCGCGAGATCCTGACGAACGTCGCCCTCAACGTCGAGCCGACCGACTCCGCCGACACCTTCAAGGTGTCCGGTCGCGGCGAGCTCCAGATGGCCATCCTCATCGAGATGATGCGCCGCGAAGGCTTCGAGCTCGCCGTCAGCAAGCCGGAGGTGATCACGCGCGAGATCGACGGCAAGCGCAACGAGCCGATGGAGCATCTGGTCATCGACTGCCCCGAGGACTACGTCGGCATCGTCACGCAGAAGATCTCCAGCCGGAAGGGCCGCATGGCCAACATGGTGAACCACGGCACCGGGCGCGTCCGTCTCGAGTTCCGCATTCCTTCGCGCGGTCTCATTGGCTTCCGCAGCCAGTTCCTCACCGACACCCGCGGCACCGGCATCCTCAACCACCTTTTCGATGGCTACGAGCCGTGGCAGGGCGAGATCGAGCATCGCGTCAACGGCGCCCTCGTCGCCGATCGCTTCGGCGCCGTCACCGCCTACTCGATCGAGCACGCCCAGGAGCGTGGCGAGATGTTCGTCGAGGCCGGCGACAAGGTGTACGAAGGCATGGTCGTCGGCGAGAACGCGCGCGATGGCGACATCGCCGTCAACATCATCAAGGAAAAGAAGCTCACGAACATCCGCTCGTCGACGTCCGACATCGCGGCGCACCTCTTCCCCGCGCGCAAGATGTCGCTTGAGCAGGCGCTCGAGTGGATCGGCGATGATGAGTCGCTCGAGGTGACGCCGAAGAGCCTGCGCATCCGCAAGCGCGCCCTCACCGCGAACGCCCGCGCCCGCGAGAACCGCAAGGGCTAAGGGCGGCAGTCCGGACTATATTGTCGTTATCACATCCGGGTACGCGCGAGCGGCCACAGCGAACGTCGACCGAAGTCGAACTTGTACGGGTCGCGCTTGCGACGAGCGGGTTCGTCACCGCTGCGGAAGCTACGAAGGGTTCGCCGAGCTACACCTGGCGAATCTTTTCCCGTAGGGAACATCGATCCGGCGCATGCCGCCGCCACGTGTGTCGTGAGTTACGACGCTGGGATGGCCGCCTGATCGGTTCGGAGTTCCAGGCTGCACGTGTTCAGCTCCTCACAGGAACTGCGGCGGCGCGTCGAGGCGAAGGGCCACGGCGACCTGCTCGTCCAGCGCGCCATCCAGTCGCCGCAGCACTGCTTCGATCGCGGCATGAGTGACGTCGAGATCGCGGAGTCCTTCCAAGCGCTCGTCGATTGGGTCGAGCAGGGGAAGAAGCC
>JBBSDV010000097.1:0-12185 GCA_038240335.1 Dehalococcoidia bacterium | reverse complement strand
GCAGGCGGGCGGCAGACGGCAGGGCAAGGCTCGTGCAGCCGCCAAGATCCGGCAGGGCGCCCCGCCTCGATCGATCTGCTCGCGCTACGATGCCGCCTGCGTGACGGCGCTGCACCGCGAGTTCTCGCTCATCATGCTCCTTCGCCGCGACGGCAACCTGACGCCGAGACGACGCGTCGCCCGCGCGAGCCCTACGGTTGCGCGGAGTGGTCGCGCTATCATGCCTCGATGCCCGACACCCCGCCCGAGCGCGTGATCACCGGCGAGCCGCAGGAAGGCGACCTGCAGGCGGATACATCGCTGCGCCCGAAGCGGCTCGAAGACTACATCAACCAGGAGAAAGTCAAGAGCAACATCAGCATCAGTATCGAGGCGGCGCGCCAGCGCGGCGAGCCGCTCGACCACGTGCTGCTCTACGGCCCGCCCGGGCTCGGCAAGACGACGCTGGCGTACATCATCGCCGCCGAGATGCAGGTGAGCATCCGCGTCACGTCCGGGCCGGCGATCGAGCGCATTGGCGATCTGGCCGCGATCCTGACAAGCCTGAACGCGGGCGACATGCTCTTCATCGACGAGATCCACCGCCTCTCGCGCGTCGTCGAGGAGTTCCTGTATCCCGCGCTCGAGGACTCGGCGATCGATTGGGTGACCGGCAAGGGGCCGGGCGCTCGCTCGATCCGGCTGGCGATCAAGCCGTTCACACTGCTCGGTGCGACGACGCGCTATGCGATGATGTCGCCGCCGCTCCGCGACCGGTTCGGCGCCGTCTACCGGCTCGAATTTCACGATGTGACGGCGCTCTCGCAGATCATTCGCCGCTCGGCGGCGATCCTCGGCGTCCCCATCGACGAGGCAGGCACCACGGCGATCGCCCGTCGCGCCCGTGGCACTCCGCGCGTCGCCAACCGCTTGCTCCGGCGCGTGCGCGACTACGCGCAGGTAAAGGCCGGCGGCTCGATCACCGACGAAGTCGCGACAGAGGCGCTGACGCGGCTCGAGATCGACCACCTCGGACTCGACAACGTCGACTACCTCGTGCTGCGCTCAATCATCGACAAGTTCGGCGGCGGCCCCGTGGGCCTCGAGACGATCGCCGCGTCGATCTCGGAGGACGCCGACACGATCATGGATGTATACGAGCCCTACTTGATGCAGATGGGTTTCCTACAGCGCACCCCCCGCGGCCGGCAGGCAACCTTGCGCGCCTACGAGCACCTCGGCATCGCGCCGAAGTCCTCCGCGCCGGCGCCGCAAAAGTCGCTGTTTGATTGAGTTCGATCTCGCTAGGAGTGTCTAATGGACTCGATCGAATCACTGCTGCGCGAGATCAAAGCCACGGCCAACAAGCGATAGTGGCGCGGCATCCGGTCGCGGCCGATCGGAAACCGCGAGCAAAGAGTCACGCGGGGATCGGCGAGCCACTCCCACGGTGCCCGCAAACGCAGCCAAACGGAACAGAACGTAGGAGGTACGCATGCCCACGGCGATGGATGACCTGAAGCAACTGAAGTCGGCGATCGAGCGGCACTGCATCGCCATTCAGCCGCAGCCGGTGCAGCTCAACTCGGGTGGGTGGAGCAACTATTACTGCGACACGAAAGCCGTCTCGCTGCACCCGCGCTATGCGCGCATCATCGGAGCGCTGATGGCGCCGGCGGTGCTCGAGTCAGGGGCGGAGGCCGTCGGCGGGCTCGCCACCGGCTGCATCCCGATCGCCAGCGCCGTCTCGGCTGCGTTGCTCGACGGCGGCCGCGTGCTGCCGACGTTCTTCGGCCGCCCCGAGGCGAAAGACCACGGGCCGGCGTCGAAGGCGACGATCGCCGCTGCCGTGAGCGAGGATGACCCGCCGCTGATCCGTCCCGGCCGCAAGGTGGCCATCGTCGAGGATGTGGTAACGCAGGGCGGAGCGGCGATGCAGGCGGTCGAAGCCGTGCGCGCCGAGAGGTGTGCCGTGACGCTCGTGATCTGCGTCGTCGAGCGGCACGAGGGCGGCGGCGCGCGCTTCCGCGATCTCGGCGTCCCCTTCAAGCGCCTGTTCTACACGCTGGAGGACGGCAGCCTCCACATCGACGAAGAGATCGAGCTCCGGGCCAGCCGCGCGGCGTCGCTAAGTTTCGTGCCGGAGTAGGCGCGCCGGCGAGGCATCACCACGCCCGCACTTCGCCGTCGTCGTGGCACGCGGCCGGGGCGAGTCGCATTCTGAGGAACATCTCGCTCAGTTCGAGTGTCGCGGCGGTGTGGGTGGCCCAGTGCTCGCGCTCGGCGTCGGGGAGGATCGTCGCGAGCGCGTGCCACGGCACGTGGATCACCGCGTCGCCGGGGGCGATGCCGAAGTCGAGCGACCAGGCGCCCTGCCTCTTGATGCGGCCGACCGTGTCGGTACGAATGACGCTGTAGGCGCTGCTTTCGCGGTAGCGGTCGAGCACCTTGGCATCGAAGCCGACCTGCAGCAACGCCGGATCGTTCTGCGTCAGCGCGCGGCGGGTTACGAGACGAAGGTAGTCAGTCATCGGCGTTCACACCCAAATAGTGTGCTCCATACACTCCGTCAGCATCGTGACAATCGATCGTTGGCCATTCCCGAGTGCTCGCCTCATTCGCCGTATCCGCTCGCGCGTACGGGAAGCACAGGCTACGGGAGAGAAAGGTTCCGGGGTGACACCCCCCGGAGCCCCCCGGCAGAGTGCGCTGGGCTCTCTGCACTCCCGGCTCGCCGCGCTACTACTTCTCGATCGGCACGTCGATCAGGGAGCCGTACTCCGTCCAGGAACCGTCGTAGTTGCGGACGTTGGGGTAGTTGAGGAGGTGCTTGAGCGCGAACCACGTGTGCGATGACCGCTCGCCGATCCGGCAGTACGCAATTACTTCCTTGTCTTTCGTCACGCCCTTGCCGCCGTACAGCTTCTCAAGCTCGTCCGCCGACTTGAAGGTGCCGTCCTCGCGCACGGCCTGACCCCACGGCACGCTCGCCGCGCCGGGGATGTGCCCCATGCGCTGCGCCGTCTCGGAGAGTCCGGGAGGCGCCATGATCTCGCCGTTGTACTCGGCCGGCGACCGCACGTCGACGAGCGCATTCTTCGTGTTGCCGAGCGCAGCCAGCACTTGGTCGCGCTTGGCCCGCAGCTCCTGCTTCGGCGCCTGCGCCTTGTACGACGCCTTCGCCGGCTTCGGCACGTCCTTCGTCGTCGCGCGTTTTTCGTCCGACCATTTCTTGCGGCCGCCGTCCATCAGCTTCAGATCCTTGTGCCCGTACAGCTCGAGGAGCCAGTAGGCGTACGCGGCGAACCAGTTGTTGTTGTCGCCGTACAGCACCACCGTGTCGTCGTTGCCGACGCCGGCGTTGCTCAGCAGTTCCTCGAGCCCCTCTTTCGAGATGATGTCGCGGCGCACCTGGTCCTGCAGTTGGCTGGTCCAGTTGAAAGCGACTGCGCCCGGCGCATGGCCCTCGTCGTACGCCGCGGTGTCGACGTCGACCTCGATCAGCTTCACCTTCGGGTCGTTCAGGTGCTCTGCCACCCAGTCGGTCGAAACGAGAACATCGGAAGCCATGGAACTCTCCCTCTTAGTCTTTCGGCGGGCGATGCGTCCTGTATGCACTTGCCGTTGCCGTGGAACCGGCGTTGATTACGCACGACGTCGTGCGTAGCCGTCGTTCCATAGTAGATACAAGTGTGCGCCGGCGCCAATACGCCGTGCTCTGCTTCTACCGCTTGTTGAATTTGGTGCTGAGACTGCATCTTCGACGTTGTCCGACTCGCTCGAATCGTTCGCAGAGCATGTATTGAGAATGAGTTTTCGGAGGACCCCGGTAACCCCACTCCGCTGCGACTGCACTCCCGCTTCACTCTATGGCGACATTAGCGCCGCCGCTCCTGGATGAGCGCGGAGACGTGGTCGAGGATGCGGAGCGCGACGTCATACTTCGATAGCAACGGCAGTTCTTCGATCGTGCCGTTTGCGTCGATAAGCGTGACGCGATTCGTGTCGTGGGCGAAGCCGGCGCCGGCCGCCGTCACGTCGTTCGCGACGATAAGGTCGAGCCCCTTCTTGGCGATCTTCGCGTGCGCGTGTGCGAGCACACCTTCCGTTTCCGCCGCGAACCCTACTTTCACAAAACCGCGGCCGAGGCCGGCGATGATGTCGAGATTCGGCGTCAGCACGATGTTGATCGCGTCAGCCGTGCGCTTGATTTTCTGATCCGATGCCGCCGCGGGGCGGAAGTCGGCGGGCGCGGCGGCCATGATCAGCGCATCGCAGCGCGACGTCGCCGACGTGATCGCGTCGCCCATCTCTTGCGTCGTCTGCACGTCGACCCGCTCGACGCCGTACGGCCTCACGAGCGCCACCGGTCCCGTGACGAGCGTGACGTGGGCCCCGCGGTCGCGCGCCGCCTCCGCGATGGCGAAGCCCATCTTCCCCGACGAGCGATTGCCGATGTAGCGGACCGGATCGATCGCCTCCCGCGTCCCGCCGGCGCTGACGACGACGTGCGTACCCGCAAGATCACCGCGCGCGCCGAGCGCCTGGCGTACGGCCCCGATGATCCCATCGGTGTCGAGCAGCCGCCCGAGCCCACTATGGCCACTCGCGAGCCGGCCCTCGACCGGACCGGCGAACGCCACGCCGCGCTGCCGAAGCAGCGTGATGTTGGCCTGGGTCGCCGCATGCGCCCACATCTGCGCATCCATCGCCGGCGCGACGATCACGGGCGCCGACGTTGCCAGCGCTGTCAGCGCGAGCATGTCGTCGGCAAGTCCATGCGCGAGCCGCGCCAGCGTCGTGGCGCTTGCCGGGGCGATGAGCAGCGCATCGGCGCCGCGGGCGAGCGCGACGTGCTCTTCGGCGAGCGGCGATTGCGGATCGTACATATCGGTAAAGACGGGGCGCGCGGTGAGCCCTCGGAACGTCAGTGCCGTGACGAAGTTCTGCGCTGCCGCCGTCAGGATGACATCGACGAGCGCGCCTGCCTGCGTGAGCTTGCTCGCGATTTCGGCAGCCTTGTAGCTCGCAATGCTGCCGCTGACGCCCAGCACGATGCGCTTGCGGGCGAGCGGTCCGTCTCCGGTCGCGGTGTCAGTCATGTGCGCCACACGCCCTCGAGAGGCCGGCTGGCATCGTTCCAGATAGCCGTTGCGTCAACTGCGCTGCCGAGCATCGAATTTCCAGCATCTAAGAACGCGCGTTCATGTCATGGATCAGGCGCAGACCCTTGAGGGTGAGGTCGGCGTCGACGGCGTCGAACACGTGCGTCTCTTTCGCGATCAACGGCGCCCAGCCGCCGGTCGCGATGACGCGCGCGGTGCCGCCGAGCTCCTTCTTGAATCGCACGATCATCCCCTCGATTAGGCCCACGTACCCGAGCAGCGTGCCGGACTGCACGGCGGCGACCGTGTTCTTGCCTATAGCAGTCTTCGGCCGCTCGAGTTCCACCCGATAGAGCTTCGCAGCGCGGCTGAAGAGCGCCTCCGACGAGAGCCCGATGCCGGGCGCGATGGCACCGCCGAGATAGTCACCATCTGCGGAGACGGCGTCGAACACCGTCGCCGTGCCGACGTCGACGATGATTAGCGGCGGCGGACCGTATTCGTGGAGCGCCGCGACGACGTCGACGATGCGATCGGCGCCGACCTCGCGCGGGTTGTCATATAGCACTCGCACGCCCGTCTTCGTGCCCGTGCCGACGATCAGCGGCTGCGTGTGAAAGTACCGCGAACAGAGTTGCTCGAAGACAGTCGCGAGCTCCGGCACGACGCTCGCCATCACCGCCTGATCGACGGTCTTCGGATCGATGTCTTCGGTGCGTAAGAGGCCCAGGAGCATGACGGCGTACTCGTCGGCAAGGCGCTCGATGTCCGTCGCGAAGCGCCAAGTGGCGACAGTTCTTGCGCCGTCGAAAATGCCGATCGTCACGTTCGTGTTGCCGATATCGAGCGTCAGTAGCACCCATCCTCCAATCAGTGCGGAAGTATATCGATGCCGCCCTCTGATACGCGTACCGGCGCTATGACGCTGGGCGTCGACCACTAGAGGGCGTTGATCGCGGGCTCGCCGAAGCGATACGGACGGTCTCGTTGCTAAACGCCGCGCCTCGTCGGCCGGGAAGCGGATTTGCCGGAGCGGGTTCTCTCTCGCGCGCGATCCGGGATGACGCTCGCATATTCGCGCCCGTGCCAGCATCGGCACTGCCCGTCGGGCGATCGGCATCGCTAGTCCGTGCGCGCCCAGGTGACGCACCGGACGCTGCGTGCTCCGGCGTCAAGCAGCGATTGCGCGCAGGAATCGAGCGTCGCGCCGGTTGTGATCACGTCGTCGACGAGGAGAATGCGCCGATTCTCGACACGCTGCGGGAACGCCTGGAATGCGCCGCGGACGATCTCGAGCCGCTCGGCGCGGCGGGTTGTCGCCGACAGCGGCGCTGTCGCCCGGATACGCGCGGCGGCGGCATCGCAACGGGCGCCGGAATGCGTGGCGAGCGCGCGCGCGAGCAGCGCCGCCTGGTTGTAGCCGCGCGCGCGCTCGCGGCGGCGATGCAGCGGCACCGGCACGATCAGGTCGATCTTGGCAACCTCGACGCGCTCAAGCATCAGCTCGGCCATCGGCTCGGCGAGCGCATGCAGCCCCTGGTACTTGAATCGATGCACGGCCTCGCGCGCGCCGCCGTCGAACACGAACGCCGATCGGACTGACTCAAAGGCGAGCAGTGTTGCGTGGCAATCGGCGCAGGGACTGGTTCTCGACGCGCTCCAGCATTGTTCGCAGCGAGCCCCGTCAGCGGGCGGCATGCGCGCGACGCATTCGGCGCAGAGCATGGCACCATGACGGCGGCAGATAGCGCACTGCGGCGGGAAGACGAGGTCGAGCGCGATGCGTGATGCGCGGGTGAGCAGAGTGACCATCACCGAGACTACACGCCGGTGTGCGGCGAGTGCGAGCGCGATCGTGCGATGGCTGGACCGATGTCAAGAGGTATCGTATGCAGCATGTTGACCTCGCTCCACGATCATCGCGTCGCGTTGCCCGCGTTGCCCGCGTTGCTCGTCATGCTTGGAGCGCTACTGCTCCTCGCGTGCAGCGGATCCTCTAAGCCGAAGGCTGTGCCGTCGCCAACGACCGCGCCGTACCAAGCGAGCTTTGAGGATGCGGCATGCTCGTTCTCCCTTCCCGATGGGCAACCGGTCGAGAAGGTGCGATGCGGCTTCCTAACGGTGCCAGAGAATCGCGTGCATCCCGAGGCACGCTCGGTAAAGCTCGCCGCCGCCGTCCTCAAGTCGACGGCTGCGGAGCCACAACCGGATCCGATCGTGTACCTCAGCGGCGGCCCGGGCGGTCCCGCGTTGACGAGCGAGATGCAGGGGTGGGACAGTCAGTTCGCCGCGCCGTTTCAGTCGAAGCGCGACATCGTGTTCTTCGACCAGCGCGGCACAGGCCTCTCGCGGCCGGGGCTGTACTGCCCGGAGGTGCGGAAGAACTTCCTCGACTCGCTCGCCCTCAACGAGTCAGGCGGGTCGGACGCCGACGAAGCGAACCCCCGCCGTGTCGCCGCGGTGCTCGCCTGCCGTGAGCATCTCGTCGCCGACGGTACGGAACTGAGCGCCTATAGCAGCGCCGAGAGCGCGGCCGACATCGCCGACCTGATGGCGGCGCTCGGCTACGGCGACTACAACCTGTTTGGGGTTTCCTACGGCACGCGTCTCGCGCTGACGGCGATGCGGGATCGGCCGCAGCATCTCCGCAGCGTCGTCCTCGATTCCACGCTGTCGCTGCAAGCGAACGGAAATGCCGAACGCGCGCGAAACTTCGAGCGCGCGCTGGACACGCTCCTCTCGGGCTGCAAAGCCGACGCGGCATGCGATGCCTCGTTCCCGCAACTCGAGACGATGTTCTTCGATCTCGTTGCGAAGCTGAACCGCGAACCGATCGTCGTCGAGCCGCGGGATCCGGCGACGGGCACGGTCGGGCGCGTTGTCGTCACGGGCGATCGGCTGATGGCCGGTGTGTGGCAGGCGCTGTACGACACGTCGCTGCTCGGGATCCTCCCCTTCGCGATCGACTCGATCGCCCACGGCAACAACGGCATCCTCGAACTGCTCGCGGAAAGCGTGGTCTTTCGATTCGATGACTTCGCGGACGGCATGTCGCAATCGGTCAACTGCAACGAGGAGATTCCGTTTACGACGGCGCAGATCGTCGCGGACGACAACAAGGACGTCCGCAAGCCGATCGTCGACGGCGAGGTGGGCACGACGAACGCCGCGAGTACGAAGCGCCTGCTCGATCTCTGCGCGGCATGGGGCACGCCGGCGCCCGATGCGCGCGAAAACGAAGCGGTCAGCAGCGATATCCCCACACTCGTGCTCGCCGGCGAGTACGATCCGGTGACACCGCCCGCCTGGGGCAAGCTCGCCGCCGTGACACTCTCGCGGAGCTATTTCTTCCAGTTCCCCGGTGTCGGTCACGGCGTCATGTTCGCCGGCAACGGCCGGCACGGCTGTGCCGTCGCGATCTTCACCGCGTTCATCGACGATCCGTCGCACTCACCCGACGGCTCGTGTATCGCGACCGTGCCGCCGCTCGCATTTCAGACGCGGTGATGGTGAGTATTGCCGAAGTCCTCGCGCTGCGTGCTACGCTGCGCCATCGGCTTGATCCTCACACTCGGAAAGAAGGGAGGTGCGCGTGAACCGGAACGCAGGGTTCGCTGACAATCGCAAGCGCGTGCGCACCTCGAGCCGCCTCTAGCATTCGTCTCTGAGACTGCTCCTCGACGCTCGCGGTTGCGCACGATCGCAGCTTCGTCGCGCGTGGCGCATGATGCTCCGCGGCGACGCCATGCGTCGCGGGCGCTCGTCGCGCGCGACGGAGGAGATGGAATGCAACACCAAACGAACGTCGAGGCAACGACTCTCGCCTACGAACGATGGCTCCATGAGAGCCACAGCCCCGCCCACGCGCGCCGCACAGCGGTTCGGAACGCCGCGTTCCTGCTGCCGCACGTCACGCCCGGCATGCGGCTACTCGACGCCGGCTGCGGGCCCGGCAGCATCACGATCGGCCTCGCCACCGCCGTCGCGGGGGGATCCGGCGATCAGGTTGGGGAGGCGATCGGCATTGACCTGAACGAACACTCGATCGAATCAGCGAGAGCTGCGGCGAAAAACGCCGGGGTCGAGAATGCGCGCTTCGAATCTGCCAGCATCTACGCTCTGCCCTTCGCGGACGACACGTTTGACGCGGCGTTTTCGCACGCCGTCATGCAGCACCTGAGCGATCCGTTGGCGGCGCTCGCCGAACTGCATCGGGTCCTCAAGCCGGGAGGTGTCATCGGCGTCGCGGACGCCGACCTCTCCGGCAGTCTGATTCATCCGTCGTCGCCCGCGCTTGATCGCTCCTTTGAGCTGATGATCCGGCTGCGCCACGTCAGCGGCGGCACGTCCGACGCTGGCCGGCGCCTGCGATCGCTGCTCGCGGATGCCGGCTTCGCGCGCACCGCCGCCTCGGTGATCGCCGATGCGGATGGCGCGAGGGAGACGACTGCACGCACGGGCGGGTTCTGGGCCAGCTACTACGAGTCGCCACCGCTGATCGCGCACGTCGTCGCCCTCGGTCTCGCGAGCGCCGCCGATCTGGGCGCGATCAGCGGCGCATGGCGCGCGTGGGGCACCGACGCAGGCGCGTTCTGGGCGCGATTCTGGTGCCAGGCGATCGGTTGGAAGTGAGCCGGATGTTGGATGTTCCGCTCACCATCAAGCGGCGAACTACAGCCGGACGAGGCTGCGCAGGACGAACGGCAGGATGCCTCCGTGGTTATAGTAGTCGACCTCGACCGGGGTATCGATTCGGCAGATCACGGAGAAGCTGCGCGTCGCGCCGTCGTCGGCCGTGACGCGCACCGTCATCCGCTTGCCGGGCGTCAGGGCGACGCCGATGCCCTCGATGTCGTAGCGTTCCAAGCCGCTGAGGACGAGCGAATCGCGATCTTGCCCCGGCTCGAATTGCAGCGGCAGGACGCCCATGCCGACGAGATTGCTGCGGTGGATGCGCTCGTAGCTCTTCGCGATAACAGCGCGGACACCGAGCAGCGCCGTGCCCTTCGCTGCCCAGTCGCGCGATGAGCCCGAGCCGTACTCGGCGCCGGCGATGATGATCAGCGGCACGCCCTCGGCCTGGTAGCGCTCGGAGGCGTCGAAGATCGACAAGAGCTCGCCGTCGGGAAGGTGCTTCGTGACGCCGCCCTCGGAGCCGAGTGCGAGCTGGTTGCGGAGACGGATATTAGCGAACGTGCCGCGCACCATCACCTCGTGATTACCGCGGCGGGTGCCGTAGGTGTTGAAGTCCTCGGGTGAAACCTCATGCTGCATCAGGTATTTGCCGGCGGGCGTCGACGCGGGGATGTTGCCGGCCGGCGAGATGTGATCTGTCGTCACGGAATCGCCCAGCAACGCGAGCACGCGCGCGCCGGTGATGTCCGTCGTTGCCGGCGGCTCGGTCGTGATACCGTCAAAGTACGGGGGCTTCTTGATGTAGGTCGAGTCGGGATCCCAGGCGAACGCATCGCCGCGCGGGATCTCGAGATCGCGCCATGTCTCGTCGCCTTCGAAGACGTAGGCGTACTTCTCGCGAAACATCTCCGACTTCACCGACGTGGCGACGGCGTCGCGGATCTGCTGCAGCGTCGGCCAGATGTCGCGGAGGTAGACCGGCGCGCCATCGCTGCCGGTGCCGAGTGGTTCGTTGTGCAAGTCGATATCCATCTTGCCTGCGAGCGCGTAGGCGACGACGAGTGGTGGCGACGCGAGATAGTTCGCGCGCACCTCCTGCTGGATGCGGCCCTCGAAGTTCCGGTTCCCGGATAGCACCGAAGCGACGATCAGGTTGCCCTCGCGCACTGCGTGCGAGATCGGCTCGGGCAGCGGACCCGACGCGCCGATGCAGGTCGTGCAGCCATAGCCGACGAGGTAGAAGCCGAGCTGCTCGAGATACGGCGTCAGACCGGCTTCGTTGAGGTACTCCGTGACGACCTTCGAGCCCGGCGCAAGGCTCGTCTTCACCCAAGGCTTTGTTGCGAGACCGCGCTCGACCGCGTTCCGCGCGAGCAGCCCGGCCGCGAGCATCACCTGCGGGTTGGAGGTGTTCGTGCAGGAGGTGATCGCCGCGATGACGACGGAACCGTGCGTCAGCTCGAATGTCTGCCCATTGTTTGTGACGGGGATGTGCTCGAAGATGCCCTCCGTCGGCTCAGGCGTGACGATCTCTTTGACCGGCTTGTCGGCGCTGCCACCCTCGCCGAGCCAGCGCTCGACCTTCGCTGGATCGAGGTTCGCCGAACCCTCGAGCATTGAGACGAGATTCATGCGCCAGGTCTGCTTCGCATCGGCAACGCGCACGCGATCCTGTGGCCGCTTCGGGCCGGCGATGCTCGATTCGACGGTGCCGAGATCGAGTGCGAGCGTGTCGGAGAAGAGGGGCTCGGACGTCTCGTCGGTGCGAAAGAGTCCCTGGGCGCGGTTGTACGTCTCGACGAGCTGGACGACGGGTTCGGGCCGGCCGGTGAATCGTAGGTACGCCAGCGTCTCGGCATCGCACGGGAAGAAGCCCATGGTCGCGCCGTACTCCGGCGCCATGTTGGCGATCGTCGCGCGATCCGGAAGCGGCAGGCTCGTGAGGCCCGGGCCGTAGAACTCGACAAACTTGCCGACGACGCCCTTCGCTCGCAGCATCTGCGTGACGGCGAGCACGAGGTCGGTCGCCGTCGTGCCCTCGCGGAGGGCGCCGGTGAGCTTGAAACCGATGACGGCGGGCGTCAGCATCGGCATCGGCTGGCCGAGCATCGCGGCCTCCGCCTCGATGCCGCCGACGCCCCAGCCGAGGACGCCGAGGCCGTTGATCATCGTCGTGTGCGAGTCCGTGCCGACGAGCGTGTCGGGGTAGGCGACGAGCGCGCCGTCCTCCTGCTTCTCGAAGACGACGCTCGCGAGAAATTCGAGGTTCACCTGGTGGACGATGCCCGTGTCGGGCGGGACGACGCGGAAGTTGTTGAAGGCGTCTTGGCCCCAGCGCAGTAGCGCATACCGCTCGCGGTTCCGCTCGAGCTCCTTCGCCGCGTTGAAGGCGAAGGACGCCGAAGTGCCGTACTGGTCGACCTGCACCGAGTGGTCGATCACGAGGTCTGACTGCTGGAGCGGGTT
>JBBSDV010000096.1:0-12274 GCA_038240335.1 Dehalococcoidia bacterium | reverse complement strand
TCCCCGGCACCGAATCGTAGATGTTGTACTGGCCGTCAACGCGCTCAGGCTCGCCGCGCAGCTTGCCGCGCTCGTCGAGTTCGACCCCATAGACGATCTGGTACTCCTGGGCCACTTTGACGCGATCGAGGTCGATATCCAGCTCCCCCTGCTCGATCGCGTACACGATCTTGCCGTCGAACCAAATGCGCTCGACCTTCAGGTTGTACGGGTTGCTATAGGAAAGGTTCACCGTGCCGTCCGGACGATAGACGTCGGCCGGCTCGCGTTGTACCGGAGCGCCGTCCTCGATGCACCAGTGGCCCTCTTCGTCAGCGGGCTTAACTTCGTCGGTATCAGCCATGATCTATGTCCTCTTGCGTGATAGCATCTCGTGATCCTGCTGCTCGAGCGTAGGATGCCGCTCCTCAGCATGCAATAGCCGGATTGAGCGCCGCACGAGATGGAGCGGTGTGGAAAGCGTCGACGCGGCCGATGCTGTACGAAGTAAGGTCGCAGTTCGAACGGAAAATGACCAAATCAGGTCAGTCTCCTCCGGCACTGAGGGTCTTCATAACGAACGAGACCCGTACGGGAAGACCACCAAGCATTGACGTGATCGTACTACTTTTGGGGCGCATGTATGCCATTACGGTATACAAGCGGCGCCGAGGCAGTTACAGTGGTTAAGTCCCGCTTCGGACAGTCCTGAAGCTGCGGCCACGAAAAGGGTACCGATTTGACGTTCCTCGCCTCGGCCTTCGTCTTCACTTTCACGTTCCTCGGCGCGATTGTGCCGGCGATTAACATCCCTTCCTCCGGTGGCGAAGCCCCGGCGTTCCCCGCTCCTCCGGGCTACGTGTTGCCGTGGGCGGGTGGCGAGATTCACACACTGACCCAGGGCGAAGAAACGTCGTT
This sequence comes from Dehalococcoidia bacterium, assembly GCA_038240335.1. Lineage (GTDB taxonomy): Bacteria > Chloroflexota > Dehalococcoidia > DSTF01 > JACRBR01 > JBBSDV01. Next base: position 11,377 of record JBBSDV010000096.1, on the reverse strand, counting down.
CACGCACAACGGACAGGCGGCCTACGCGTTCGACTTCGATCTTTCGTACGAGACGGTCGTCGCCGCGCGCGGCGGTAAGGTCGTGCAGGTGCGCGTCGACTCCAACTCCGGTGGTTGCGACCACTCCTTCTCCTCCGCCGCGAACTACATCGTTGTCGACCACGGAGATGGTACGTCTGGACTCTATCTACACCTGGCGTACAACGCGGCGAACGTGAAGGTCGGCCAAGTGATTTCACGGGGCGAGCCGCTGGCGATCTCGGGCGAGACGGGCCTGACCTGCTCCGACAATGACAGCGGCCCCGGGCCGCACCTGCACTTCCAGGTCGAGCGCAGTGATGCGGTGCAGTACTTCACGCAGTCTCTGCCGATCGCCTTCGACGACATCCCGCGCGATGACGGCGTTCCCGAGTCGGGCGCGTCCTACGTGTCGGGGAACTACGGCCGCGGCAAGCCGCAGAAGATTAAGTTGACGCCGTACCGCGTTCCTCGTGAGTTCAACCCGATAGCCACTCCGGCCGATCCGGCAATCATCGAGGCGGAGCACGTCGATGCGCCGACGCCCACGGAGACCGCCACGGACACCGTTGTGCCATCCGAGACGCCGCTGCCGCTCGTCGAATCGCAGCTGACCGAGGGGCCGACGGAGACGAAGACCCCGCGGCCGACGCGCACGCCGACCGAGACGCCGACCGACACGCCGGAGCCGCCGACCGTGGCGCCGCCGACGGATACCCCGACGCCGGCGCCGCCGACCGCGTTGCCGCCAACGGCTGCACCGGCGACGGCCACCCCCCCTCCGGCCGTACCGTCCGCCACGGTGCCCGACGTCGTACTGACGACGAACACGATCGCCGCGCGCCGCGCGATCGGAAGCGACACGCCGGATCCAAGTACAACGCCTTTGCCGGCGGCCTCCCCGTAGACCGGTACCTCTGGCGATTCGATCCCGGGTGTTTCACCTGCGTGGACTAACCTCAATCCGCCTGCGCCTCCGTGTGGAAGTGCTAGGCTGAACGCTCGGACGTCGCAACCCTCAAAACGACTCGAGGCTCCCTTGTCGGCGGAACTTGACGTGCTGCCCGTCGCGACGCGCTCGTTGCCGGTACCCGACATCTCGCGCACGATCCTGAAGCTCGCCTGGCCAGTCGTCATCGAGCGTCTCTCGATCTCGGTGCTCAGCGCGGTCGATGCGGCGCTCGTCGGCCATTACGTCGGCGCCGATGGGCTGGCAGCTGTGGGCATCGGCGCGCTCCTGTTCTGGATCCCGCTTTCGGGCGCGCTCGCCGTCGATGTCGGCTCGACCGCCGTCGTAGCGCGCGATATTGGCGCCGGCGATAGCACGCGGGTGCAGATCGGGCTGCATACTGCGGTGATCGCCGCGCTCGTCTGGGGCCTCATCTGCACCGCGTTCGTGTTCGCCCTGGCACCGCTCCTGATGCGAGCGATGGGCGCCGAGCCTGAGGTCGTGCCGCTCGGCGTCGACTATCTACGCGCCGGCTCGCTCGGCTTCCCGATGCTGATGGCGCTCTATGCCGTCTCCGGGTCCCTGCGCGGCATGGGCAACACCTGGATGCCGATGGTCATCCTGATCATCGTCAATCTCGTCAACGCCGCGGTCACATTCTTGTTGATCAGCGGCGACCTCGCCGATCTCGGCGTGCTGGCGTCCGGCATCGGCTACGCGACGGCGAGCACGGTTGGCGGCGTGTTGGCACTCGCTCTCGCGGCCAGCGGCGCGGCGCCGGTACGGATGAACGCGCGACGGCTGTTGCGTGTCAGCCGCGACTCCTTCCGCCGTCTAGCGTCCATCGGGCTGCCAGTCGGGCTTGAGGAGGCGCAGTTCATGCTGGCGTTTCTGGTCTACACGCGAATCGTCGCCCGCCTTGGCACCCAGCAGCTTGCGGCGCACTCGCTCGCGCTGCGTTCGCTCGAGATCGCGATCCTGCCCGGCTTTGCGCTGGCGACGGCATCGACGGCACTCGTCGGCCGCTATCTCGGCGCCGGCATGCCAGACGTCGCAGAGGCCGTGGCGAAGCGGACCCGCGCATTTGCCTTCTTCACGCTCTGTACCCTCGCCGTCCTGCAATTCGTGTTCGCGCCGCACATCGTGCGCATCTTTGTCGACGATCCCGCTGTCGTTTCGAAGGGCGCGACGCTGCTTCGCGTGTTCGCCTTCGCACTACCCGCGATGGGCATCCATAGCTCGACGTCCGGAGCGCTACGCGGGGCTGGCGATGTCCGCTTCGTACTCGGCACGTTCACCGTCACCGCGTGGGGCGTGCGCGTGCCGATCGCCGCCTTCACCGTCATCGGTCTCGGCCTCGGCGCGCCGTTCGCCTGGCTCGGCGCAGTCATCGAGAACTGGGTGCGCGCGGTGCTGGTGACGCGGCGGTTCATGCAGGGCAAGTGGAAACACATGCGGGTGTAGGCGTGTTGGTCGCCGGTCGCCGGAGGGTGAGAAAGCGTAACTCCAACAAGCTTCAACCGCGTGCCCGTGCGCTGGCTGTGTGTGACGTCCTCCTTAGTGCCACACTTCCACAGATGCCATCTGCCGGACAACCCCGCGCGTCACACCTCCGGCGTCCAGAAGTTTCGGTTCGGCGTCGACGGCTCGTTCCTTGGTGCACCGCCGCGATCGCCTGCGCCACCGGGGATGATCGCGGGATCGACGGCGGCGCGCGTCGGATCGGCGAAGTTCGTGAAGCGCACCTCGTCCGTCTCGGTGTCGAGGATCGCGTAGGAGACTTGAAAGCCGTTGCGGGCGTCGCGCGGTTCGCCTACCGACCCCGGGTTGATCACGAGCGTGCGGCCGATCCGTTCCGCCATCTGGTAGTGCGTGTGACCGAGGATGACGTAATCGCTGCCGATCTCGTAAAAGCGGCTCAGCGTTGCGCTATTGGGATAGATGTACTCGTTGTGCGGTTCCCACGGGCTGCCGTGCAACATCACGAGCGCCTTGCCGCCAACTTGCAAGTCAATGCGACGTGGCTGCGCGGCCATGTACGCCAGCTCCTCAGACCGTACCGAAGCGAGCGTGCGCGCATGCTCGCCATAGGGGCCGAGAAGAACGTCCTCGTGATTGCCGAGCACGTAACGCGCGCCGCGGTCGCGGAGCAGCTGCATCACTTCGTTCGAGAACCGAAACTGATAGACGGCATCGCCCGCGCACAGCAATTCGTCGACATCCTCCATCGCATCCAGTGCGATCTGGAGCGCCGCATGGTTGCAGTGAATGTCAGAGACGATGCCGATCCTCATGCCCCTCAGTATCGGGCTCCTCGAAGATGCACACCATGTCCCGCGATGACACGGACATTGCCGCGGAAGGCATAGTCTTTGGGTTACAGCTCGAGCGCTCGTTGCATGACAGCGACGGACTCTCCTTGAAAGCGGGTTCGCTCGATCGTGGTCCAACCGAGACGCTCGTAGAGGGTGTCGGCTCGCTCTGTGTACAAATACATGTCGCGGATGCCGAACTCACGCGCGCCGGCTTCGCAGGCGAGGACGAGTGCGCTGCCGACGCCCCGGCTACGGAACGCGGGCAGGACGTACAGACCGGCGAGGTCAGGCTTCAGGTGGGGCTGCGGTTCGACGCCGTCGAGCTCAAGAACGACTGATCCCACGGGATCGCCGTCGACGAAGGCGATCCAACTGCACGGCAGACCGTCCGTGCGCGTTTTGCGTTGCAGCTGCTCGCTCCATTCGTCGAACGACGAAGCTGGATATTCGCCTCCCCACTCGTTCCAGTGCCAACGCGCGACCACCGGCACAAGCTCGAGATGATTGCCAAGCAGCTCGACCGACAGGTTCACGCGCCTTCGATCGCCTCGAGCGGCACGAGGGTACGGCGCAGTTCTGCTTCGTATGCAGCGATCTCGCGGGGAATGCGGTCAGCGCTCCAAAGCAGCCGCTCTGCCATTACGGCAGCGGCGCGCGCGGCGCCATCGAGCGCGTGGCAGCGGCTCCAGCCGACGGGCAGACGGCGAAGCAGGACGTCGGCGAGCGTGATGGCCTGCTCGCGCTCGACTGCGTAGGCCACTTGCGCGAGAATCTCGGGGTTGTGCTCGCAGATCCTTTCGCCGAGCGCTGGGCCGGCGGCGATCAGCGCCCGCACCTCACCCGCCCTCCCGCCATACAACACAAACGGATCCTCCTCGATCACACGCCCGGCACCCCCCGATGGCGTCCAGCTACTCGCATCAGTCACCAATCCCGCGGTCTCGCTTCCCGGTTCCCGCACATCAGCGCCCGCGGCGATGCTCGGCGATACGTGCTTGGCGATCACGCTGATCGACATCCGCGCCAACGCGCGGTACGTCGTGAGCTTGCCGCCGACGATGCTGAGCAGGCCGTTTGGGCCGCCGCGTTTCGCCTGATCGATGATGAAATGGCTCCGTGGGATCTTGCTCTCGGGCGTGCCGGACGGCATGAAGGGGAGCGGCCGCACACCGCAATACGTGTACAGCACGTCGTCGCGGCGCAGCGGCGTCGAGGGGAAGAGCCGTGTAGCCTCATCGAGCAGGTAGCGCAATTCCTCCGATGTGCACTGCGCTGTCGCTGGATCTCCGTCCCAGCGCAGATCCGTCGTGCCGACGAGCGTATACCGGTACCAGGGCAGGATGAAGAAGGGCCGGCCGTCGCTCTTGGCGCTGGCGAAGATTGGATGCGTCGGTCCGCCCGGCCAATCGACGACGAGATGGCTGCCCTTCGTCCCGCCGATCAGCGGATCGTGCCGCTCGGCGTCGCTGCCCGCTAGCACGCCATCGACCCACGGCCCCGCCGCATTGATGACCACCTTCGCATCGATCTGCGCGCTCTCGCCGCCGTACGCGTCGCGCACCATGAGTCCGTGCAGGACGCCGCCGGGCGAGATGAGCTTAACCGCTTCCGTGTGGTTGAGGGCGACGCCCCCCTGGTCGGTCATCTCGCGGACAGCCTCGATCACGAGCCGCTCCGGAAACTCCACCTGTGCGTCGGACATCGTGTACGCGGCCGACAGGCCTTCGCGTTCGAGCGCCGGCTCGTAGGCGGCGAGCTTAGCGAGCGGCATCGCGCGGTTGCGCGGCAGCGATTTTCGAAACGACAGCAAGTCGTATAGCAGCAGCCCGATTCGCACCATCCAGGCTGGACGAGCATCGCCGCGATAGACCGGCACAAGCAGCCGCAGGGGCCGCACGAGGTGCGGCTCCTCGCGCACGAGCGCTTCGCGTTCGCCGAGCGACTCGTACACGAGCGCGAATTCGCCGTGTTCGAGATATCGCAGGCCGCCATGGATCAGCCGCGTCGCGCGAGATGTCGTGCCGGAACCGAAATCGAGCTTCTCGACGAGCAACGTCTTGTAGCCGTGCCGCGTGGCTTCGCGCGCGATGCCGGCGCCGTTGATGCCGCCGCCGATGACGATCACGTCGAAGCGTTGCTTCGCCACCTCCGCGAGCGTCGGTCTCAAGATGCGTCGTCCTCGCGCGCCCAGCCCTTCGCGCGCTCGACCGCCCGCCGCCAATCCTCCACCATGGCGTCTCGGCGGGACGGAGGCATCTGCGGCTCAAAGACGCCGCCCGTACGCCCCATCGCGGGGATCGATGCCACGCCGGTCCAGAAGCCGACCCCGAGACCGGCAAGGTATGCCGCGCCGCTCGCAGTCGTCTCCGCCGTCGCGGCGCGCACGACGGGACGCTGCAGTACGTCCGCCTGGATCTGCATCAGCAGGTCGTTCGCGACAGCACCGCCATCGACGCGCAGTTCCGGCATCAGGATCCCGGTCTCCGCTTCCATCGCCTCGACCACATCGAGCGTCTGCAGCGCGATCGCGTTGAGCATTGCGCGCGTGATATGCGCGCTCGTTGTGCCGCGCGTGATACCGACAATCGTGCCGCGCGCGTACATGTCCCAATGCGGTGCGCCGAGCCCCGAGAACGCCGGCACGATGTATACCCCGCCCGAATCGGGCACCCTCGCGGCTAGGGCCTCGCTGTCAGCCGCCGTCTCGATGATGCCGAGGCCGTCACGCAGCCACTGCACGCCGGCGCCGGCGATGAAAATGCTGCCCTCAAGAGCGAACTGGCGCGCGCCGGCGATGCTCGATGCGACGGTGGTGACCAGTCCGTTCGCGGAGGCGACTTGCGTCGCGCCAGTGTGTTGGAGAATGAAGCAGCCGGTGCCGTACGTATTCTTGGCGCTGCCCGCCGTCACGCAGCCCTGCCCGAACAACGCCGACTGCTGGTCGCCTGCGATGCCGGCGATCGGGATCGCACGCCCAAAGATGGACGCATCGGTCTCGGCGATCACGCCGCTGCTTTCGACGATCTTCGGCAGCATCGCCGAGGGGATGCGCAACTCCGCGAGCATCCGGTCGTCCCACGCGCCTTTGCGGAGGTTGTAGAGCATCGTCCGTGACGCATTCGTCGCATCGATCACGTGGTGCCGGCCGCCTGTGAGCTTCCAGATCAGCCAAGAATCGACCGTGCCGAATGCCAGCTCGCCGGCCTCCGCCCGCTCCTGCATGCCTGCGTCCGAGTTGTCGAGCAACCAGCGGATCTTCGTGCCCGAGAAATAGGCATCGATCAATAGGCCGGTGCGGGCCCGCACTTCGGCATCGAGCCCGCGCGCCCGGAGATCCTCGCAGATCGACGCCGTCCGCCGGCACTGCCAGACGACCGCATCATTGATAGCGCGTCCCGTTGCGCGATCCCACACCACTGTCGTCTCACGTTGGTTCGTGATGCCGATCGCAGCGATCTCGCCGACGTGCGTTCCCGTATCCGAGAGCACGGAGCGCGCAGCGTCGAGCTGCGACGACCAGATCGCCTCCGGATCATGCGATACCCACCCCGGCTGCGGGTAGATCTGAGGGAACTCGACCGCCGCCTGGGCGATCGGGGCGCCTTCGTGATCGAAGAGAATCGCCCGCGAGCTCGATGTGCCCTGATCGAGCGCGAGAATGTAACTCGGCATGGCCGCAGTTTATCTGCGCGGACGTTTAGCGGTTAGCGCTAATGGAGCGACCGGACCCCACGGTTGCTGCGCAACAACGCGCCCGGGAACTGCTCAGTCTTCGGCATCCGCGGCGTCCCATCGCCGCAGGATCGCCTCCGCTTCCGGCGTTGGACGCACGCGGAGCGCCGCGACGATGATCTGCGGGCGCCGACCAACATGCAGGTGCTGCTCGAGGATCGCGAGCAGCGGCCGTCGGTTCGCGCCGGCAAGGAGGAGCGCGATGTAGTTGTAGAGCTCGTCCGAGAGCTTGCTGTCCAGCACGCGCGCGATCGCACCGTACTGCTCCTCGAATTCGCGCTCCACGATCGATTCGACCAGGACCGTGTACATCGCTTCATCCTGCTTGCGGATCGCGACGTCAATCACTCGTCCCACGTAGCGCCTGACGATTTCGCGAGGAGCGCCCGCCAGCACCTCGAACGCGTTCGCGACGACCTGCGGATCGCGGTCGCCCGCGAGCAACCACTGGTAGATCGGCACGTAGTTCCCCGTCGCTGCGAGCAGCGCGAACGCCGTGCTCGCCGGCTCCGTTCGATACGGCGATTGGTCGTCGAGATGCTCGATCGCGTAGTAGGGAAGCAGATCGGGCGTCATGTCCGCGAGCATCCGCAACCCGTGCACTCTTAGCGTCCACGAAACGTCGTCGCCGAAGATCTGCTCGTAGCAGTCGATCGACCGAACCCCGATGTCGGCGTCGCGCACGTCGCCGATCGCGGTGAGCACACGGACGATGGCGACGCGCATCGACGTGCCTTGGTCTCGCTTCGCGCCGTCGGGGTCGAGCTCGAAATAGAGGGCGCGGAGTGCATCACGGGCAGCGGCGAGCGGCCGCTCGATGAGCGCTCCCAGCGCAGCCTCTCGCGCCAGCCGCTGCCCGGATCCCAGAAGCGCGATCGCATGCTCGGCGAGGGCATCTTCATCGCCCGCGGCGAGCACGGCCAACCGTGACACTTCGATCGAGGGACGCTTCTTTGGCATTCGCCCAATCATATCCCGACCGAACGGCATCGCTCGGTCGCGGCATGCACAATCCATGCTCGCCCCGCGCGTGTCATTCGCGGGGCTCTTCTCCCGATGCCAGTCGACATGGACGGGCGTTCGAGTGAGCAGCTACACGCCGTACAGGCGCGCAGCGTCGTGCCGGAGCTCGGCGCGAAAGTCGGGATGGGCAATGCCGATCAGCTCGTCGATGCGGCGGCGGAGCGTGCCGCCCTTAATGCGCGCGATGCCATACTCGGTGACGAAGATATCGGCATAGCCGCGCGGCACCGTGACGGCGCTGCCCTGCGGAAACATTGGCACGATGCGCGATCGACGCTCTCCGTTCACGACCGATGTCGACGGCAGCACCGTCACGGAGCGGCCGTTCTTCGCGTGCAGCGCGCCAACGGCGAAGGCGAATGCACCACCGGTGCCGCTGTAGATCTCGCCGCCGATCGTTTCGCCGTTGATCTGTCCCGTGACATCAACGAGCAGGGCATTGTTGATCACGCACATATTTTCGTGGGCAGCGATCACCTGGATATCGTTCGTGTGGCTCATCGTATACAGCTCGTAGCGGAGGTCGCCGTCGACGGCGGCGAATTCGTCGGCTGTCAGCGGCCCGAACGACGCGCCGACGATCTTCCCGGGGTGCACTGTCTTCCGCGCGCCCGTCACGACACCCTGATCGACAAGTGCGGGGATGCCGCCGAAGATCAGCTCCGAATGGACGCCGAGGTCGTGGTGGTGCGAAAGAAACGGCGCGAGCGCCGCCGAGACTGTGCCGGTGCCGAGCTGAAACGTATCGCCATCCTGCACCACTTCGCTCGCGGCGAGTGAACAGATGACGGCGGTGATTTCGTCCTCCTCCGCCGTCCTGGGCGCACGTCGCAGGAACTTCCATTCTTCCGGCGCCTCGACGAGCAGTTCGATCTGGTCGACGTGGATGCGATTGTTGCCGCCCGTGCGGATGAACCGCGGGTTGACCTCGCCGACGACGTGCGTCGCCGCGGCGGCGACTTCCGGCGCGCCCCAGACGCTCATGCCGAAGCTGCACCATCCATCGGAGTCGGGTGGCGAGACACTCGTCAGGAAGACGTCGGGTTTGCGATCAAGCCAGTAGCTCTCGTCGCTGCGCGTTGGCGGCGCGATCACGTAGTCGAGCAGCCGCTTGCGCATGGCCGGACGATCGCTCGCTTGCAGAAAGAAGGTACGGACGTCGAAGTTGTTCGGGCGGTCGTCCTGCCACCACGAGATGAACGTCGCGATCGAATTCTCGATCTCGACGCCGTGCAGTTCGTGCGCCCGCGCGGCGAGGGCGCGGCAGAGGGCGAGCGGCGTCTGATAGTGCATGCCGATGACGACGCGATCGTCATCACGCACAATGCGCACGGCGTCGGTCGCCGTCGTGAGTTTGGACGCATAGCGCACGCGCCACTCCTGCTGCTCGCGCCGTTCAGCAGCGATCGCGCGCGCTCCTCGCTGCCATGGCCCGGCGTGTCGGGACTGGGCTGATCATGGGCCGAGTGTAGCGACGGCAGGCATGAAGATCATCTCGGACGAGTGACCGAACGGACGACGCGCGACAGAAACCAGCAGCGGGGGGGGTGCGCCGCACGCGTGCGCGGCGCCTTGTTGTAGCGACGAGCGGGAACGAAGACTTACGGCCGGTCGCCGACCGCGAACTTGCCCGGGGTGTAGCCGCCGGCGGGACGCGGCTGGCGCGCGCGCTTTGGTCGCGGGGGCCGTACCGGAGCGGCGCCGGCGGCGCCGCGCATCCACTCCGGAAGGAACTTCTGGTAGCGGTCGCCTGCGGTCGGGCCAACGGGCGCGCTGGGTGCGGAGTCGTTCTTCACCGGCCCGCGCCGCTTACCTCTGTTTGATCTCTGCTGTGTCATTGCACCTCATGCGGGGACGCGCCGGCCATTGCATGGCGGTTCATCCGATATCAGTATCGTCAGTTTGGCAGCGCAAGAGAGGGGAGAATCTTGCGAGGGCCATCGCGGCTTCCTTGCCCTGATCTAAATCTAGACTGAAGTGTGGGAGTTTGTCCATAGGGATTCGGGCATCTGCGGCTCGATATAGGGAAAATGATCCGGCCGGGCCCAAATTGAGATTAAAACGTGCATGCAGGGACGGTTCTGGCGAGCTATGCGAGGTCTTCGCGCACCCAGGCGCCGATCCGCTCGCCGATCATGATCGTCGGCACGTTGGTGTTCGCTCGCGGCACCCGTGGCATGATCGAGGCGTCGGCGATCCGCAAGCCGCGCACACCATGGACGAATCCCAGTTCGTCGACCACGGCGGTCGGATCATCGTCCGGCCCCATGCGCGCTGTACAAGATGGGTGGGCGCCGGTGCCGGAGTTGCGGCGGATCCAGGCTTCGAGTGTCGCCGGGTCGCGGAGTTCGTCGTCGCTCGGCCGGCGCACTCCGTCGCTGACGGCCGCGATCGCCTTCGTGCCGCACAACTCGATCGCGCGATGCACGCCGTCACGAAGCTTGATGAAGTCGCGTTCGTCGGAGCAGTAATCCATCATCAGGCGCGGCTTCGCATCGATCTCAGTGCTGTCGAACTCGAGCCGGCCGTACGAGTACGACTTGAAGACGCAGGCGGCGAGGCCGAGCAGCAGGTTGCCGGCGCCGGGGATGTGCATGAACGACAGGGGTTCGAGCTGCATGTCGTTCCAGTCGTCGCTGCCCGTCGACGTGTAGCGCATCGTCGTCTGGATCACCGGCTGATCCCAGTCCGCCACGCCGTCGCGCGGCGTAAGCGTCGGGCCGATCGCGGGATGATCCTGCAGGTGCTCGCCGACGCCCTCCGAGACGCGCGTGACCGCGATGCCGAGCCGGTCGAGCACGGCCCGCGGCGCAATGCCCGATCGCACCAGCACGGCTGGCGTGTGGATCGCGCCGCAGGCAAGAACGACCTGCCGGGCCGAGATCGTCTCTACCACCCCGCTCTGACTGCGCACCTCGACGCCCGTCGCGATGCCGTCGTTAAAGACGACGCGGCGGACATCGGTGTCGGCACGGATCGTCAGGTTGGGCCGAGCCCGTGCCGGCCCGAGGTACGCGATCGCCGTGCTGATCCGCAGCGTGCCCTTCTTGTTCATCGGGTGCGGACCATAGCCCGTGGCATCCGGATCATTGTGGTCGGGACATTCGGGATAGCCGAGTTCGGCGCACGCATCGAGAAACGCCGCCTGATACGGCACCAATTCGTCGCGAGTGTGGCGACGTATCGGCAGTGGGCCCGTGCTGCCGTGGTACGGCTCGCCGCCGAAGTCGGCGTCGGCTTCGAGCCGGATGAAGGCCGGCAGCACCTTCTCCCACGACCATTGCGGATTACCGAGGCGCGCCCACTCGTCGTAGTCGTCCGGCACGCCGCGGAGCGCGAT
>JBBSDV010000095.1:0-12398 GCA_038240335.1 Dehalococcoidia bacterium | reverse complement strand
CGGGGGGCCGCCACCCGCTATTCCTCTCGACTCGAACGCTAGCTCTTCTTCACGAACCAGCACTCGACGCAGTAGTTGCCCGGTTGGCCGGCGTCGATCGTTCCGTTGGGAACAACGCCGCCGATCTTCGGGCTCAGCAGGTACGGCTTGGCATCCTGGTACATCGGAATCATGCCGCAGAGATTGGTGACGATTGCCGTCTCCATCTTCTCGTAGGCAGCAATCCGCGCTGCATCGTTCGCCGCCGTGCCGGCATCCTTGAACGCCGCGTCAACATCCGGGTTGGAGCAGTTGTAGTGGTTGTTTCCGCCGCCGGTATTGAACAAGCCGACGAGGGGGTTCTCGATATCCGGGTAGTCCAGCTGCCAGCCGCCCTGGAAGAGCTGGAAATCCTCGCTGTTGAAACGCGCCGATCGCGTCTTGCTGTCGACGAACTCGGTCTCGAGCGTAACGCCGAGATTGTCCTTGAAGGTCTTCGCCAGGAAGTCGGCTTCGTTGTGGCGCTCGGGGGTGTCCCGCTCGACAAGCTTGAGCGTCGGGAGACCCTGACCGTTCGGGTATCCCGCATCGGAGAGCGCCTTTTGCGCAGCCGCCTTGTCGAAGCCAATCGTGCTCTCGAACGCGGCGTTGCCCTGGAAGCCCTTCAGCCCCTTGACGACCCAGTAGTCCGCCGGTGCGTGCACGCCATCGTACACGGCATCGACGAGAGCCTGGCGGTCGAGCGCTCGCGAGAGCGCGAGCCGCAGATTAAACGCCTTCTTGACCTCGTCCGGCGTGCCGCCGTTAGCACCGAGCAACGGGTCCTTCATCTGGACCTCGAGCGTCGTGATACGGGCGGACGGGACGATAACAACAGCGTCCTTGAGCGCCGAGTCGCCCTTGGCGACGGTCGAATCCGTGGCGTTGATCGACGTCTGCTGGAGTTCGCCCGTCTGGAAGGCCTTGAACGCCGCCGACAGATCGTCGATGAACTTCACGGTAATCTGCTGGATCGCCGGCTTCGTGCCGGACCAGTTGGGGTTAGGTGCGAGCGTCGCGTGATCCTTGGCGACGACTTCCTTGAGTGTGTACGGACCGTTGACGACGATGTTCGCCGGGTTCGTCCATGCATCGCCGAACTTTGTGACGACGTCCTTGCGGCTCGGGAAGGTCGCCCAGAGCGACCAGATTGTCGTGAAGGTCGCGACAGGCTTGTTCAGTGTGAACGTCAGCGTCGTGTCGTCGGTGGCCTTGACGCCGAGGGCGTCGGTCAGCGCTTGCTTCTGCGCTGCGTCCTTGTTCGTGAACAGCTCGTCGCAGCCCGTGAGCTCGCCGAGGCCGGCACCGAGCACGTACTGGTACGGGCTGGCGACGTCCGCGTCGCACTCACGCTGGAAGCCGTAGACGAAGTCCGCGGCCGTGAGCGGCTGGCCATCCGACCACTTGATACCGGGCTTGAGCTTGACGGTGTAGACGTTGCCGGCGATCGTCGGCTCGCTCGCCGCCATCTCCGGCACAACCTTGACGCCGCCGTTGCCATCGTCAGTCAGGTTGTAGAGGCCGCGGAAGAGCATGCGCTCGACGCCTATGTCCTGCTCGAAGTTCGAGCGGTGCGGGTCGTAGAACTGCGGCTCGCCCGACTGGATGGTGATCTTCTGTTGGTCGGCGGGGGCTTGGTCGCCCGTGCCGCCGGTGGTGGATGTGCTGCCCGCGGTCGTTGTCTTGCCAGCGCCGCCGGCGCTTGCCGTGGCGGTCTTGTCGCTGCTGCTCTTGCCGCCGCCGCAGGCCGCGCCGACGATCAGCATCGCCGACATCATGCCGGCGGCCAGCAAAAACCACTTGCTTCGAATACTCATAGATTCCTCCCTCATCGACGAAGCGTCCGTGCTTCGCCACGCTCCAACTTCGAGATGGGCTCTGGGCCCAACTGATTCAGCCTCGGCGCACCTCCTTACGTATCGGCTGATCTCGTTCCTTCGACTATCAGGAATGTATCAGCGCTGTCAATATCCAACAATCAGTGCGTTCGATAACTTCGCGCATTGGATTCGAGTATTGCAAGACGGGCGACAAATCCGGCGTGATTCGGGCGCGGCGGTATCGCAAACACGTAGCAGTGCGATTGGCGATGCCTCGGGCTGCTCGATATGAAGAGCCGGGTGTGCGCCGCCGGCTCGGGCTGTATGCTGTTCTGGCACTCATCAGATACGGAATCGGCGGCTGCACGCGGGTCTGAAGCGCGCGCGCTGTCATCTCAAGGAGGTAGCCACGTGAGCACGATGACCAAGGACCTGTACGCCGTCGGCGAGGCGCCGCCACTCGGGCAGGTGCCACCGCAGATGCACGCGATGGCGATTCGGCGGGAGAACTTCGGGCCGCCGAAGGACGCCTTCAAGGACGAAGTCATCGCCGTGCCCGAGATCGGCCCGCGCCAAGTGCTCGTCTACGTGATGGCGGCCGGCATCAACTACAACAATGTCTGGGCCGCGCTCGGCGTCCCCATCGACGTGATCAAGGGCCATGCGGCGGGCGGCGATACGAGCGGCGTCCACATCGGTGGCAGCGACGCGTCCGGCATCGTCTATGCGACCGGCGACGGCGTGACGAACGTGAAGGTCGGCGACGAGGTGGTGATCCACTGCGGCGCCTGGGACCCAGAAGCGCCGGATGTGAAGGCTGCCGACGACCCGATGTTCGCGCCATCGTTCGAGATCTGGGGATACGAATCGAACTGGGGCAGCTTCGCGCAGTTCACGAAGGTGTGGGCGCACCAGTGCCTGCCGAAAGCGAAGCATCTCTCCTGGGAGGCTGCAGCGGCGCCGACGCTCGTGGGCGCGACCGCCTACCGCATGCTGACGAACTGGGCGCCGCACAGCGTGCGGCCGAACGACGTCGTGCTGGTTTGGGGCGGCGCCGGCGGCCTCGGCACGATGGCAATCCAGCTCGTCCGCGCCTTCGGCGGCATCCCCATCGCCGTCGTTTCGAGCGATGCGAAGGGCGAGTATTGCAAGAAGCTCGGTGCGCAGGGCTACATCAACCGCAAGGACTTCAACCACTGGGGCCGCATGCCCGACTGGACCGACGACGCCGCGTACAACGACTGGATCAAGGGCGTGCGGGCGTTCGGAAAGGCGATCTGGGAGGTGCTCGGCGAGCGCCGCAGCCCGCGCATCGTCTTCGAGCATCCGGGACAGGACACGATCCCGACGTCCGTCGTGTTGGCCGAGAATGGCGGCATGGTCGTCGTCTGCGCCGGCACGAGCGGCTACAACGCCGACGTTGATCTGCGCTACCTGTGGATGCGCCAGAAGCGCCTGCAGGGCTCGCACTTCGCGAACGACGAGCAAGCAGCGGCGTTCAATCAGCTGATGATCGAGGGCAAGATCGACCCGTGCCTCTCGCGCGTCTTCCCGTTCGAGGAGGTAGGCGCGGCGCACCAGTTGATGCACGACGGCAAGAACCCGGACGGCAACATGACGATCCTCGTCGGCGCACCGCGCGAGGGGATGACGGGGAGTTCGTAGTTCGTCGTTTGTAGTTTGTAGTTCACAGTTCACAGCCCGCTTCGCTGGACCGCGGGAGTGCGGAGAGCGCAGCGCTCTCTGCCGGGGGTTTGGGGGGGTGTCCCACCAACATCTCCCTCCTCTCAAAAACCGCATCCGGGCACGCGCGAACGGACACAGCGAATCGCTGACCAAGCCGGGAATAAGCGACAGCGCGTCTTCGACGAGAGCCCCACAACGCTCGTTGTCGGCGCAACTACGCGAAGGTGGACGCGGTTCGTCGGCCGCCTGAGCGGCGTCGCGTGGCGCGTCAGGCTAGCGCGGGGGCTTGCGGGCGGCGAGGGCTGATTGCACCTTTTGCAGCATCTTCGCTTCTTCCAGCACTTCGCCGGTGCCGCGGACGACGCAGAGCAGCGGGTCTTCGGCGACGTACACCGGGAAGCGCGTCTCCTGCGCGAGACGACGATCGAGGCCACGCAACATGGCGCCGCCGCCAGCGAGGGCGATGCCGCGGTACATCAGGTCGGCGACCAGTTCCGGCGGCGTCACTTCGATCGTCGAACGCACCGCGTCGATGACAGCGTTGATGCTGCCCGAGAGCGCATCGCGGATCTCGACCGTGCTCACTTCGACGGACTTCGGTAGTCCGGTCGCGAGATCGCGGCCGCGGATCTCGACCGTGCCCTCCTCGTCGAGCGGGTACGCCGATCCCGCCTCGATCTTAATGTCCTCTGCCGTACGCTCGCCGATGAGCATGTTATGCACCTGGCGCGCGTACGCCATGATCTCCTGGTCCATCTCGTCGCCAGCTGTGCGGATCGACGTGCTGACGACGACGCCGCCGAGCGCGATCACGGCGACCTCCGTCGTGCCGCCGCCGATATCGACGATCATGCAGCCGTTCGGTTCCATGATCGGCAGACCGGCGCCGATCGCCGCGGCCATCGGCTCCTCGATGAGAAAGGCGGCGCGGGCGCCGGCGTTGAGCGCGGCATCGTGTACGGCGCGCTTCTCGACCTCGGTGACGCCGCTGGGGATGCCGACGACGACGCGCGGCCGGGGCACGCCGAAGCCGAAGCGATCGTGGACCGAGCGGATGAAGTACTGCAGCATCCGCTCCGTCACCTCGAAGTCCGAGATGACGCCGTCCTTCAGGGGCCGGACGGCGACGATGTTGGCGGGCGTGCGGCCTACCATCCGCTTCGCTTCGGCGCCAATCGCTAGGATCTTCTTCGTCTGCCGGTCGATGGCGACGACCGAGGGCTCGTCGATGACGATACCGCGACCTTTGACCATAACGAGCGTGTTCGCGGTGCCGAGATCGATGCCGACATCGTGCGAGAAGAGGCCGAGCAGTGCGGTGAATGGGTTGAGCAACGTCGATCCTTCGGCGGGTAGCGGAAGCGGCGTGACCTAAAGATGGTGCAGCGCGGCATTATAGAGACGCCGCCGGATACGGGGAAGGAGTGACGCAATTTCGTGCTGTGAGAAGTCGAAGAATACTTTTCATAGCCTCTATTTTTCACGATATATGTGTCTCGGTGTCCTACGAGTCTGGCGACTCGGCGGAGAAGTAATAGCCAACGTTGCGCTCGTTCCTTATGTAGCGGGGCTGGTCGGGATCTGCCTCGACCTTCTGGCGCAGGTACCAGATATAGCGCCGCACGTAGTCACTCTCGCTCGCGTACTGGTCGCCCCACACCTTTCGCACGAGCTGGTCGGCGGAGAAGATCTTTCCGGGCTGCTCCATGAGGGCGACGAGCAGGCGGAACTCCGTCGGTGTGAGCTTGATCATCGCGCCGCCTCGGCTGACGCGATGGGCGTCGAGATCGACCGTGAGATCACCGTGCGCGAGCGTGCGGACCGGCTCAGCGCCAGGGCGCTCGCCGCGGTTGAGCACAGCGCGGATCCGCGCCTCAAGCTGGGCGAAGCTGAAGGGCTTGGCGACATAGTCGTCCGCGCCGAGCGAGAATCCTTGGAGGACGTCTGCCTCTTCGGTCCGCGCGGTCAGCAAGATGACGGGCACGGGCGAACGCTCGCGGAGCGACTTCAGCACCTGCCAGCCATCCATCTCCGGCATGGCGACGTCGAGAACGAGCAGATCCGGCGTCGACGCTTCCGCGAGCTTCAGCCCTTCGCTGCCGCTCGACGCAGCGGCGACGGTGTACCCCGCGCGCTCCAAATAGTCGCAGAGGATCTCGAGCAACGCTGGATCGTCGTCGATGAGCAGCAGCTTTGGCATCACGCGCCGTCGGCGGCGATTGGCAGCCTGATCGAGAAGCGGGTGCCGGGAGCCGCGGCGTCGTCGTACGCGGGGCTCTGAACCGCGATGGTGCCGCCCTGCGCCTCGATCAGTTTGCGCGCGAAATAAAGACCGAGACCGTGACCGTCCGTGGTGGCGCCGGCGTGCGGTGAGCGGAAGAAGGCATCGAAGATGTGCTGCTGCTCCTCGATCCGGATGCCGCGGCCGTTATCGGTGACGAAGATCAACACGTGCTCGTCTGTCGCTCGCAGCTCAATGGCGATGGCGGCGGCGGCAGCCGAATGCTTCACGGCGTTCCGGATGAGGTTATCGATCACCTGCCGCACGTACACCTCGTCCGCCCATGCGAGCGGCAGCGGTCCGAGCACAGTGAGCCTCACGTTCGGCGCGGGCTCCTGTGCCGAAACGGCGGCGATCGCCTGCGCTGCTATCACGTCGACGGCGACAGGGCCGAGGGTTATCGGCAGTTGCCCCGCATCGAGGCGCGAGACATCGAGGATCGATGCAACGAGCTGCGTCAGCCGGTTCGTCTGCTGCGAGAGGATCTCGAGCGTGCGGCGCGTATCCGCGGGCAGTTCTCCGGCGCGGTCGCCGATCAACTCGATGGCGCCGTTCATGTTCGTCAGCGGCGCACGCAACTCGTGCGAGACAAGGGCCACGAAATCAGACTTGAGGGCGGCGAGATCGTGAAGCGCCGTCTCCGCCTGCTTGCGCTCGGTGATGTCCTCGATGATTGCCAGGCCGAACTGCGGCGCATCGAACGCGCTCTGGATCATGGCGCTGGTCACCTGCGCGCAGATCGTCGCGCCGGACTTCGTAAGGTATCGCTTCTCCAATTGAAACGCCGGAACTTCGCCTTCGTACATCGCCCGCAGGACGCGCAAGTTCTCCGCCATTTCCTCCGGGTAGCTGATGTCGGCGACGGTCATCTGCATGAGTTCCGCTTCGCTGTACCCCACCATCTGGCAGAACGCGGCGTTGACGCGTACAAAGCGCAGATCCTGCGTGGTGATGCTCATGCCGACGGGGCCATCTTCGAAGACGCGCCGGAACCGCTCCTCGCTTGCCAGCAATTGGTCGCGCACCTGCCGTCGCGCGGTGATGTCCTCGATCATCGCAATGCCGGACAGCGTGCCGGCGGCCCCGGTTTCGATCAGCGACGCCGTGAGGTTGGTCCAGATCGTCTCGCCGCTCTTCGTGATGTAGCGCTTCTCGACGTGATGCGTTTCGACTTCACCCGCAAACAGTCTCCTCGCGGACGTCACTGTCCCCGGCAGATCAGCAGGGTGGGTGATGTCGAGCGCAGTGAGCGAGAGTAACTCGTGTTCGCTGTAGCCGAGCATGTCGCAGAACGCGCGATTCACTTTTTCGAACCGCAGGTCCGAATCGGTGACACTGATCGCCAGCGGACTCTCTTCGAAGATCTTGCGGAAGCGCTCCTCGCTGGCGCGCAGTGCTTGCTCGGCGTAGATGCGCTTCGAAACATTGCGGGAGACCGATTGGAACTCAACGATTTCGCCGCCGTCGTCGTAGAGAACCCGATCCGTCGACTCCATCCAGATGTAGTGGCCGTCTTTGTGTCGCATGCGGCAGGTGACAGTGATTCCGGGAACGGCGTTGGGCGGACGCTCGGCGAGTTGCTCGATGACATGTGCTCGATCGTCGCGGTGGACGAGCCGCATCGACTGCGTGCCGACGAGCTCCGCCGGTGTGTAGCCGAGCAGCGTGAATGCCGACGGCGACGCATAGAGGAACGCGCCGTCGGGCGCATGCCGCGAGATCAGATCGCTCGCATTCTCGGCGAGGTGGCGGAAGCGCTCCTCGCTCGCGCGCAGGGCGTCGTCGGCCTGGCGCCGCGCCGTCACGTCGCGGCCGCTGAGCTGCACCTCGTACATCTCGCCGGTTTCCGTGTGAAAGATCGGCGTCAGGGTCGTCTCGAACCAGCCGTACTCGCCGTTCTTGCGACGCGTCCGGTAGGTCACGAGTTGGCTCTCTCGCGCTTCCTCAGCGCGCGCGAGCGTCTCCCCGAGCAGCGGCTGATCGTCGGGATGGACGAGGAACGCGATATCGACGCCGATCATCTCGTCCGGACGATATCCCAGCACGGTCTCGACGGACGGCGAGATGTAGGAACAGACGCCAGTGGGCGCGCAGCGGCCGATGATGTCCATGGAGTGCTGGGCGAGCAGGCGAAAGAGTTGCTCGCTCTGATCGCGCGCCTCGGCGAACTGCTCGATGCGGGCGCGCGCCCGGCGCAATTCGAGCAGCGCCGCGGCGTGCGCGGCGTGCGATCGCAGCGCGCGCAGCTGCTCGGCGCGGAGCACGCGCGGCACGCGATCCATGACACAGAGCGTGCCAATCGCGGCGCCGTCTGTGAGAACGAGTGGCACGCCGGCATAAAAGCGCACGTGCGGTTCGTTGACGACGAACCAGCGTTCTGCGAACTCGGGATCGGCGCGGGCGTCAGGCACGACGAACACCCCGTCTTGCGCGATCGCGCTCGAGCAGATCGAATCAGTGCGAGAGATTGCTCGCGGGCTCCAGCCGACTGTTGCCTCGAAGCGAAGGTCGTCGGCATCGACGAGATTGATCATCGCGATCGGCGCCTCGCAGACGTGCGCGGCATCACGCACGATCGCGTCGAGGCCATCATCGCGCGCGCCGGCGGGAAGCAGACACTCGCGGAGCGCGTGCAGCCTCGCCGCCTCGTCGAGAATCGACTGGGCCATGAGATCCTCTCGGTGCGCCTTTGAGCCGAAGCGTAAAGGCTCGATTCTGACACATTCGAAACGCACACCAGACGCGTCGTCGTGCGTATAGGCATACCATAAGAGAGGTGACCTAGGACGGATGGATGGAGTTTCACGAAGATGGCTGAGCGAAACAAAGCGAGTACGGAAGCGGTTGATGGTGCGGGCGAGCGCACTCCGCCGCTGGCGACAGAATTTTTGCGCCTCGCGTTCGTCGTGCAGGGCAAGCTCTCCACGCTGCTCAGCGCGGAGAGCCGCGAGTTCGGCATTGGCGCGAGCGAGGCGATCGCGCTCGTCGCTCTGGTCGATACGCCGACACCGATCTCCGGGTTGGCGCGTGCCGCGGGCATTCGTCCGAACGGCGCGAGCGTGCTGGTCGACCGGCTGCGGGCGAAGCGGCTGGTGCGGCGTCAGCGCAGCCGTCGTGACAACCGCGTCGTCACCGTCGAGTTGACGGAGGCGGGACGCGAACTCGCCGACACGATCACGGAGCGGATCACGGACCAGGTGCGCTTCGCTCTCGGCGGCTTCTCGATGGCGGAGCGAGAGCAGTTCGTGTCGATGCTGCGGCGCTTCGCCGACGCGTAGTGGCTGGCCGGCACCGGCACGCACGAGTGCGAGCGATTCACGGCGAGATTTACCGCCGCGATTCGCGACCTGCTCGCCGCATTCGTCGTGTCCGCTCGCTCGGGCACGGATGCAGAATTTAAGAGAGTTTCCCGGAGGACACCCCCCGCTGAGCCCTCCGGCAGAGGAGCGCTGCGCTACCTGCACTCCCACCTTCTCTAACCAGCGCTGGCCGTGAGCCGCATGTCCTCGACGCGGATCTCGAGGGTGCCGTCGCTGCGGCCGGTGTCGAGCGTGTAGACGACGTCGATGCGATCGCCGGTCTCGATGGCGACGTCGGCGCAGTCGAAGGCGATCGCGCCCCACGTCGCCGCGCCATCACGAAGGCGCAGCTTGCGGTGCTTATCGCCGGCGCCGACGAAGCGCGTGTCGACGACGAGCACGTCGCGGGCAAGGAACGTCGGCTGCGGATTGCCGACGCCGAAGGGGCCGATGCGGGCCAGCCAGCGGATCTCCTCGCCACGCAACTGGCGCAGCGGCAGGTGGCAATCGATCTCGATGATCGGCGCAAGCTCGCGGGCGCCGAACGCGCGACCAGCGGCGGCGATTAGATGCTCGCGCACTTCGTCGATGCGCGCGTTCTCGACCGTGAATCCGGCGGCCGCGCGATGGCCGCCGAAGCGGACGAAGAGATCGGGTCGCTCGCGCAGGGCGTCCGTGATGTGAAACTCGTCGATGCTCCGGCAGCTGGCGCGGCTCGTCTCTGCGCCGCGCTCGAACACCACGGCGGGTCGGCCGTAGAGGTTCACCAGCTTCGACGCGATCAGGCCCACGATGCCGGAAGAGAAATCGGCGTGGCCGAGCATCAGCAGCGGCGGCAGGTCGTCCTCGCCCGACATCATGTGCGCGGCGAGCGTCACCGCTTGCGACGTGCGATCCTGGCGCTCGCGGTTCAGCGCATCGAGACGCAATGCGAGCTCGCGCC
This sequence comes from Dehalococcoidia bacterium, assembly GCA_038240335.1. Lineage (GTDB taxonomy): Bacteria > Chloroflexota > Dehalococcoidia > DSTF01 > JACRBR01 > JBBSDV01. The sequence continues at coordinate 2,351 of JBBSDV010000095.1, read as the reverse complement.
CGCGCTCTTCGTCGTTCGTCATCAGGAGTTCGAGCGAGAGCTTGGCGTGGGCGATGCGGCCGGCAGCATTTAGCCGCGGACCGAGGCGATAGCCGATATCTTCGGCGCTGATCGACGAGGGATCGACCCGCGAGACGTCCATCAGCGCCCGCAAGCCAGGCCGCCGCGTCCGGGCGATCGCGGGCAGACCCGCCCGCAGCAGTCGGCGGTTCTCGTCGGCGAGCGGCGCCATGTCGCACACTGTGCCGAGGGCAGCGAGATCGAGATAGGCCATCGGATCGAAGTCGCGATTCGCGGCGGCGTGTAGCGCAGACGCAACGTGGAACGCGAGGCCCGCCGTCGCGAGCTCGAGCAGGCCCTCGGGATGCGCGTCGTCGCGCTTCGGATTGACGAGCGCCGTCGCGTCGGGGAGCACCGGCGGCACGGTGTGGTGATCGAGGATGATCACATCCAAGCCGAGGGCGCGCGCGAACGCGACTTCCTCGATCGAACTCGTGCCGCAGTCCGCCGTGACGAGCAGTGTCGCGCCATCGCGATGCAGCGCTTCGATCGCGCCGGCGTTGAGGCCATACCCCTCGGAAAATCGATCGGGAATGTACGGCGCGGCCACGCCGCCGAGCGACGCGATCGCCTCGGACAGCTGCGCCGCCGAGGTGACGCCGTCGACGTCGAAGTCGCCGTATACAGCAACGCGCTCACCGGTCGATACGGCATGCAGCAGGCGCTCGATCGCGACGTCGAGCGCGGGCAGGACGTAGGAGTCGGGCTGTGCCGACGGTGGGGCGAAGAAGCTACGCGCGCCCTCCGCACCGGTGACCCCGCGCAGCGCCAGCAAGCGGCCGGCGAGCTCCGGCCACTCGCCCTGCGGGATGAAATCGGGCCGTGGGCGGCCGCGCCACCGGCGCCTGCGCCCGGCCGGGGCGTAGTCGCCGCGCGCATCCTGCGGTGCGGAGATCACCATCGACGGCGAGTGTAACAGGGTGCGAGGATCGTGTCGAACGCGGCCCGCGTGCTGGAAGCGGAAGTGGGCAGCGGGAGGCGGGCAACAAGAAGCTAGAAGCGAGAGGCCCGCGAGTGCTGTCATTTCAGAGCGGCAGCGAAGAATCTTGCTCGGTTGTGTAAGAGCTCAGAATTAAGACGCGAATTCGCGAACGACGCGAAGACATGGCAAAAAACTGCCGACTGCGCACTACGAACTACCAACTACGCCCGCGCGTCCCAGAGGTGGCGAGTGAGGAGCATCTGGCCGGTGTGCTCCCGCAGGTGCTCGAGGGCGTGCAGCAGCGCCCACGCGGCCGTCACCTGGCGCGCGCTGTCGTTATCGGGACGCGGGTGCGTTTCGCGCGTCGTGCTCCAGTCGTCGACGGAATCGGTCTCGAGCAGCGCGACGCACTCTCGCTTCATCACGTCGACGGCGGCAACGAGCGCACTGACGTCCGATGTCGACGTCATGAATTCGGAGGGGCGATCACGCGCCGGCAGCGGCGCACCGACGGCGACGCTGAGCCATGATCGCGTGCTGTGCAACGAATGCACGGCAAGCACGGCGATCGAATTCGTCTCGGCGCCCTCCGGCCGCCAGTTGAGCGCCTCGGCCGGAGCGCCTTCGACGCAGCCGCGGATCTCATCGAGCGCCAGTTCGAGGATCTCGCGCGCCGCGCCGAGAATCGCTGGATCGCTGCTCATGCTCGTTCGCTCCTGTTACGGCGTTCGTTCCTCCGCCGCCAGATCGCCTGCGTAGCGCGATTATAATCGCTGCGGGACCGCCGCCGAAGCCACGTCGCGATCATGCATTCGCGGCACGGGCGGGGACAGGGGAGATGATGAGCGAAATCGCGTTTGTCGACGTACACGTCGTGCCGATGGATAGAGAGCGCGTGCTGCGGCACCAAACCGTGCTGGTTCAGGGCGATCGAATTGCCCGCATCGGATCGGCCGCCGACGTCACGCCCGCCACCGACGCGACAATTGTCGAGGGGCGAGGACGGTACATGATGCCGGGGCTCGCTGACATGCACTGCCACTACGAGGCGAAAGAGTGCGCGGCGCTGTTTCTCGCGAACGGCGTGACAACGGTGCGGATCATGTGGGGACGGCCGCAGCACCTGGATGCCCGTCGGAAAATCGAGAGCGGCGAACGGCTTGGCCCGGCGATGGTTATCGCCGGGAACATCGTCGACGGCGACCCGCCGACGTGGGGCGGCATGACGTCGGTCGGCGATCCGGCGGCGATCGATGGCGTCGTAGAGGCGCAACAGCGCGACGGCTACGACTTCATCAAGATCTACAACCTGCTCTCGCTCGAGGTTTTCGACGCGTTAATGGCGTCGTCGAAGCGCCGCGGTATGCCG
>JBBSDV010000094.1:0-12498 GCA_038240335.1 Dehalococcoidia bacterium | reverse complement strand
TCACGCCAGCGCCGCAAGTCATTCAAGTGGGGCTGCACGCATTCGGATTGTTAACGCTGCTTGTCAATCTCCCAACTTCCGCCGCCGCTCGTCGTCCGATTGCCCGTTGCTTCGACCGACAATAGTAGGGAGAGGGACGGGCGCCGGCGGAAGTGCCGCGCCTGCGTGCAATCACTGCGATGACGATGTTTTTGCGCCCAGGCCCAACCATGCCGCTCGACGCCGAGCGACCGCCGGAGCACGTCCGTCCGCCACACGCGCCTGCGGCTCCGGAGCACGTCACGCCCTGGGCGCTCACCGATGTCGTTGGACCGGGCTATTGGCCACGTGCACTGAGTCTTCGCGTGATCATCTCCATCAGCTACTTCTTGCTCGTGCCGGCGGGCCTGCTGCCGATGTCGAGCGCGTGGTGGCTCGGCAGCGCCGGCAGTCTCGTGGTGTATAGCATCGCGATGCTTGCGCTCTACCTTCGCACGCCATCGAGGCTTTGGCTGCACAGGACCGTGACGCCGTACATCGACGTGGTGATGGTGACGCTGGCGATCATCGCCGTCGCGACGCCTGCGTATCCGATCTGGATTGGATACTTCCTCATCATCTCGTCCCTCTCCTCGATGCAGACAACGCGCTACATGCTGGTCTTCGCGTGCGGCGTCATCGGCCAGTACTGGCTGGGCGCGCTCGTGCTCGATCTGACGGGCCGCGCCGGCATGGCATCGCAGTTGCAGGTCGTCGTGTCGATCATGGCCGTGTTTACCGCGCTCAACTCCGACGTCGTCGCTACAAGCAACCGAAAGCTGCGCGAACTCGTTGTGCAGGCATCGATGACCGACCCGCTCACGGGACTGGCGAACCGGCGGCGATTCCGCGAGGTCCTCGAGTCGCACGCCGCGGCCGAGACGCGCCCCCTGGCGGTGCTGATGTACGACCTCGATAACTTCAAGGCGCTGAACGAGGAGTTTGGCCATCTCTATGCCGACGATGTCCTCGTGAGCGTGTGCAACGAACTCCGCGAGGCATTTCGCGACGCCGATTCCGTCGCCCGGTACGGCGGCGACGAACTCGTCGTCCTAGCGCACGTCTTGTCCATCGATGACGCCTTGATGCTCGCGGAGCGCAGCCTCGCGCGTGTGCGCGAGCAGGTGGGTGTTTCGATGAGCGTCGGCGTTGCCGTCTATCCCCTGACGGCCGTCTCGCTCCAAGAGACGGTACGAGCTGCCGACGACGCGCTCGGACGCGCCAAGCGTGGCGGTAAGGCGCGCGCAGCCGTCGCGCCGCTGCCCCGAGCGGCGTAGGGCGGCGTCGAAGCTGCAACGCTTTCCCAGTTGCCGAAACGGCGTGCCTGCCTTCCTCACAGGTTGCGAACGGCGGTGCAATGCCTTCCCCACGGTAGCGCTGCTACCATGCGCTCGTGCCGCGACTTTTCTTCGAAACGGATCCGCCGGTCGCCGGCCTGCACGAGTTCGGCGGACACAGCGATGTGCTCGTGTACTTCCTCTCGCTTGCGTTTTCGACGCGCTATGGCTCGGTGCATCCGCTGTCGCAACTCGCACTGCTGCTCAGGCGCGATCGCAAGATCGATCTCGCGCCGCTGACGACATTCGCCGACCGCGACATTGAGGTGGAGGCGGATCAGGTGGAGTTCGACCGCGTGTGGCAGGATGCGGCGCCGCTAGCAGAGACGCTGCGCAAGGTGGTCGACGCACTCGGCAGCGGTGACGCGCGGATCGGCGAGTTGTCTGCAGATGCGCCGGAGCTCGGCGCGCGGCTCGACGACCTGCGCCAGATGGCGGAGCAAGCGGCGGTTGGGAACGCGCGCGTCCGCCTCTCCTTCGAATTGTGAGGACGTCGAGCGGTCTCATCGACTCGCTGCGCAAGTATTCCGACGAACATCCCCTCGCGCTCGATTGCGCACTGCTCGCCATCGTCACATCCGTCGCGGCGGCGTTGCGGTTGTCGAAGCTCGGCGACATCCCGTACGGCGTCCACAGCGATGAGGCGCAACTCGGGACGGACGCTCACAAGATCCTCCACGGAGACTTCATCGGCGTCTACACGCACGCTGTCCTCGGGCAGCCTTCGGGTCATGCCTACCTGACGCTGCCATCGATCTGGCTTCTCGGCGATACCGCGTTCGCGCTGCGACTGCCGCTGGCGCTCGTCGGCATAGCGGCGATCCCGCTGCTGTATCTGCTGGTGCGCGTGTCGTTTGCGCGGATCGAGGCATTCTTCGCCTCGGCGTTGCTGGCGATCTCGTACTGGCACCTGTTCTACAGCCGGGTCGCTCATTGGTCGGTCTCGTACGGTACGATCGTGCTCGCCGTGCTGCTCTGCTACATGCTTGGGCTCAAGACACAGCGGCGCGCGTGGTACGCCGCCGGCGGTGCGCTGCTCGGCATCGGCGCATATACCTACAACATTTATCCGGTCGCGGTGCTCGCGGTGGTCGTCTCGATCGTCGTCATCAGCTGGTTGCGTCGCCGCAACGTGCCGTGGCGGCGCTATCGCGTCTCGCTCGCACTGATGGCGATGGTCGCACTCGTGGTCGCGCTACCGATGATCGTCTACGTTGCGCGGCCAAGCTCGTACTACTGGTTTCACGTCAACAACTACTCGGAGGTCGACGTCACCAAGTCGCCGGAATACCAGCAGGCTGACACGGCCGGCAAGGCGAGGCTGATCGGCGAGCAGGCGCGCACTTTCGCCGGCGCGTACGCCTGGGATGCGCCGCTTGACAGCGTCGATGGCAACGGCAGCCTTCGGCCGATGTTCGACCCGGCCACGCTGATCCTTCTCGGCGCCGGTCTCGTGATGGCGGTACGCCGGCGGCGCGAACCGATGGTCGTGGCGGCGCTGTGTTGCCTCATTATCATCCCTCTGCCGGCGGTTTTGCAGCGGGGGTCGATCATGCGGGAGCCGCTGGGAGCAGCGCCGTTCGCGATGTTCCTCGCCGCGCTGCCGCTCGCCGCGCTCTGGCGTCTGGGCCTGCGCGTGGGTCGGCCTTCCGGTGCGGTCGCTGCGTCCGCGGCTTTTTTCGGACTGGCCCTCATCTCCGCGGTGACGGTGCGCGACTACTTCTGGACGTTCCGCAAAGATCCGTGGCCGCGGACCATCTACTTCTCGCAGATGACGACAGCGAGTGAATACATGCGCGACCTGCCGGGCGACACTCAGATCTTCTTCTACAGCAATCACGCATCGATCAACCTTGAGACGCGGCAGTTCCTCGCGCCCGACGTCCATGGCACGGATCGTTCGCGGGAGTTCAGCAGCGTCGACGGATCGATCGATGTCGCGGACCGAACGCGCCCGGCGGCATTCGTGCTTCTCGATGCGTATCTGCCGCTACTGACGAAGCTCGAAGGTCAGTACCCCGACGGCCAGGAGCGGATCGTCGAGCGCGACGGCAAGACGGAGTTCTACGCGTACGAACTGCCGCCGCTGCCTGCGGGCGTGGAGCTTCAGTGAGGAGCTGCCACGCAATGAAGTTCTGCGCGATGGTTCTGAGTCCGACCGAGATGGACGCCGACTGGGACGCCTTGTTGTTTGTAGGGACGAGGGCTCGACACGGCGGTCGTCGCCGCGCGCCGGATTAGTCCGTTGTCGCGCGGTACACGTCGTATTCGTCGTTGCCGGCAATGCGTTCAGCGCGCGGACCTATGCCGGCGGATCCGCTCGCCGCTAGTTGCTCCAGTAGTGCGTGTTCGTTCGTTTGATACCGGTCGTCATACGCACGATAGATGATGACGAATCCGACCTCCCGGTCGCGTAGAAAGGCCAGATATTCATCGATCGAGCGGAAACTACGGCGATCAATGCTCTCTGGAAACGGCTCTGAGTCCAACCGCGCGCCGGCGCGCACTAACTGATACATGCCGATCTTGCCATCCGCTACGCGCAAGATACGGTAGGTACGCTGCGAGTTCGCTGCGAAGGCGGGTGAATCGATGAACTCAAGCAGTGAGGTGTCCGCCGTCCGCCCGAGGGCGCCCCATGCGTACTCGTTGTGCCGGATCGGTACGAGGATCGCATTGAGTGCGATCAGCCCGACGAGCAACACCGCCGGGATGCGCGCGAGTGGCGTTCGCACAAGGACGAGGCCAATAAACGGGGCTCCGACGACGATAGCCCGTAGTCCCACGGTCTCGAAGAAGTTGGCTGCAAGGGTGCCCGTCGAGCTGTCACCCACGGACGGCGACGCAAGGACGAGCCACGTCGCTGGCGCCGCGATCAATAGCGACAGTGCGTAGCATGCGAGAAGGCGTGTGCGATGCGGCTCGAAATAGGAACGCGCGAGGATCAGCGGCCCAACTACGGGAAGGATGACTGCTGGATGCGTCGCCTCCGCGGACCCCAGCACGATCGCTGCGGCGAGCCACCACCCCCGGCGCCAGCAGCCGATCGCCGCGAACAACAGCGCCGCCGCCCAGAGGAAGGGCAGTTGGCCGAGCACGGGCGCCTCCACGAGCATCGGGTCGGACAGCAGCATCGCGGTCCACCAGCCGCCACGCAGCGCCGGGAACGTCCACCATTGGGAGGCGACAAGCCCGATAAAGCCGACGACGAGCCACAGAGTGACGATCCAGTCGCCGAAGATCGGCCGCAGGAGCGCGGCGGTGAACCACGGGAGAAAGGCATATGGAAATGCGAAAGCATCCCCGTGACCCAGCACTGGCATTCGGAGTGGGATGCCATGACCACCCCAAAAGTGGTCGGCGACGTACCAGACGTGGATGTAGTTGCTCACGGAGTCGTTCGTGACGAAGATGCGATGCCCGAGGATCAGCCCAAGCACGACGAACCACGCTGCCGCCATGAGAATCAGCGCGATGTTCCCCGGCGCGCCAAGCATCCGCTTCAAATCGAGACGAGACTCGGCAATTCGGCGTTGAGTTAGGCTGTACGGCATGCAGAATCAACCTCGCATTGCGGATGATAAGGCGACCGCGCCCGAGTCACCACTCGCACTACCTCACGTCATCATCTCCGTCGCCCGGTACGTCAGCGTCCTCGCACTCGCATCGCTGGTGCTGCCGTCGATCGCGATCGCCGGCGCTCCTGTACACGCGAAGCCGCTGTATCTCGTCGTCGCTGAAGTAATCGCGGTCGCCGTCTGGTTCAGTGCTTCGAGGTTCCTTCGCACTCCCTGGCTTGCTGTAGTCGGCGTGTGCACGGGCGCCCTGTCGGCGTGGCTTCTTGCTCATGCGTCCTATCCGGTGGCCGCATGGGTCATTGCGCCGAGCGTCGGTCTTTCGGCCGCATTCGTCTCCGGCCGGTTGAGCGTCATCGGGCGGACAGCAATCGCCGTCCATGCGGCACTTGTCGCGGGGGCAGTTATGTTCCTTATCGCCGTTCGACTCGCCGACAGCGGCGAGACGGCGATCCTTGGCGGCTTAGTCCTACTTTTCGTAGCGGCAGGTGCGCGGCTGCTTGGAGCGCGGAAACCGCGGTCGCGTAACAAGCGCTCAACCTTCGCGCTGGCGCTCGGTGGCGCACTACTCGCGCTCTTGACGGCCGGCTATATCGGCGCGACAACGCCGTCCGCCACCTGGTTCGGGACGCTCACCAGCCATGGACCACGCACGAGTAATCGCGTCGCGATCACGTTCGACGACGGCCCGAACCCGCCCTTCACACTCGAGATCGCGCGCATCCTCGACGAACATGGAGCAAAGGGCACCTTCTTTACCGTCGGCAAGGCACTGGAGGCGCGGCCGGATGTCTCTCAGGCTCTGCTCAACGACGGCCAACTCCTCGGCAACCACTCCTATCATCACGATGCGTTTCGTTGGCTCGATCCGAGATATCCCGAGCTCGAAGACACGCAGGCGGCATTCAAGCGCACGCTCGGAGTCTGCCCCGTGTTCTATCGCCCGCCACACGGTTCGCACACACCATTCATCGCACGCGAGGTTAGCGATCATGACATGCAGATGGTGACGTGGGACGATTCGGCCGGCGATTGGGCGACGAACGACGGTGATACTGTGGCGAAGCGCATACTCGACAAGGTACAGCCCGGGTCCATCATCCTGTTGCACGACGGCATCGACGGCAAGATCGGCGCCGATCGCAGCGTCATCCTCACCGCGCTGCCGCAGATCCTCGATGGACTGCGCGAGCGCGGCCTCGAACCGGTCACGCTCGACACGCTTCTCGGAGTCGCGCCTTACCTGCCGTCCTGTTGACGCGCGCGCGGTCGCTCCAATCTGCCTTGGCTAAGATGGTGGTGAGGTGATGCCCTTGCTCGATGCCGCTCCGACCAGCCCGCCGCGTCCGGTGAAGGCGATCGTCGTCGACGACGATACGCGCCTTCTGGGCGTCATCGAGCGCGGCCTGCGCCTCCACGGCTTCGAAGTGGCGACGTTTTCCGACCCACAGGAAGCACTTTTATACATGGAGACGCGCTCGGCCGATGTTGCGGTCCTCGACGTGATGATGCCGGATCTCGATGGCGTCTCGCTCTGCCGCCGGCTGCGCCAGACGCTGACGATTCCCATCCTTATGCTCTCGGCGCGTGATACGGTTCCCGATCGGATCCTCGGTCTCGAGTCGGGCGCCGACGACTATCTGACGAAGCCGTTCGAGCTTGCCGAGCTAGCAGCGCGCCTACGCGCGCTGATGCGGCGAAGCGAGCGTGACCCGGTCGATGAGCGGTTGTCGTACGCCGATGTCGTTCTGGATGCGCGCCGGCACCAGGTCACGCGCGCCGGCGAGCCGATCGCGTTGACGCCGACCGAATACCGCTTGCTCGAGTACTTCATTCGTAATCCAGAAGCTGTACTCAACCGTGATGCCATCCTCGCTCACGTGTGGGGCTATGAGGGCGGCGACTCGAACTCCCTCGACGTTCACGTCGGCCATCTGCGCGAGAAGCTGGAAGCCGGCGGTGCGGCGCGGCTGTTGCAGACCGTACGTTCGTTCGGCTACAAGCTCCAGCAGCGAGAATAGCATGTCGATCCGGATCCGCATCACCGTGCTGTACAGCCTTCTCTTCGCAGTCCTGATCGGGCTCTTCGGCACGATCGTCTACCTGCAGACGTCGCAGCGCCTCTACTCGTCAGTAGATGACACGCTCCACATTCGCGCCGATCAGATTCTGGTTGAGAGCGATACGAATCCCTCCGGTCCGATCCAGGCGGATCAATCCGTGCTCGACGAGATCGGATCCCCGGGCGTATACGTGGAACTACTCCGTCCCGGAGAGTCGCCGATACGTTCGAGCAACCTCAGCGATTCGCTTCCGGTACCGACGCGGCGCCGTCGCGACATCACGGGGGCCACGTACGAGACGCACAAGACGAGCAATGGCGAGCGCGTACGCGTCCTCTACGACGACCTGCCGAACGGCGGCGGGCGGCTGCTCGTCGCGCGATCGTTGCACACGACCGATGCCTCCCTCGACCGCATCCGAATCGTACTGATCGGCGGCGGCATTGCCTTCCTGATCATCGCCAACAGCCTTGCGTACGTGATCGCCGCACCCGCGTTACGGCCGATCCGTCAGGCCACCGGCACCGCGGCGGAGATCGAAGCGACAGCTGACTTCACACGCCGCATCGAAGGCGAGGGTCAGCGCGGTGAGGTCGGCGAACTTGTCCGCACGATGAATGAACTGATCGCCAAGGTCGAATCGACCCTCGACGCCCATCGCGCGTTCCTTGCCGACTCCTCACACGAACTGCGGCGCCCGCTGGCCGTGCTGCGCGGTAACCTTGAGCTTCTTGGCAGTCCGGCATTGCCGGTCGAGGACCGTCAGGAGATCATCGCCGAAGCCGACGCAGAATCCCGCCGCATGAGCAGCATCCTCGCCGATCTGCTGCTGTTGTCGCAGGTAGACGCGCGCCTGATTCTGCAGATGCAACCGCTCGATCTCGGGGAGTTGCTCCGAAGCGTCGCCGACCACGAGCGCCAACGCTTCCCGAACCGAGAAATCAGGGTCGAGGCGACATCTCCCGATGGCTCAATCGCTGTGCTCGGCGACGAGCAGCGCGTACGCCAGTTGCTCGAGAATCTACTCGAAAACGCCGCTCGCTATTCGGATCCCGGTGAGCCGATCGAGCTGTCAGTGCGCCGGAACGGGCGGTTCGCGATTGCCGAGGTCCGCGACCATGGGCCGGGCATGAGCGTGGAGGAGTCGCGACACGCCTTCGAGCGCTTCTTTCGCGGCAGCCGTGGCCGGCGGGCGCATGCCGACGGAAGCGGTCTCGGTCTCGCGATCGTGCGGCACATCGCCGAGGCCCATGGCGGCGGCGTTGCCCTGTCGTCGTCGGAAGCTGGAACGATCGTGAAGATCGAACTGCCGCTTTCCACGGCCAACTCATAGGGCTTCTTCAATCGGTCTTTATTAAATCTTCATCATCAGCTGACTATTCTCATTGCAGAGAGGTGTCAGATTGAGAGTCCCCCCAGCCAAGATCCATGTACCTGAAGAAGACCGGCGCGATATCCTCGCGCTGATCGACGAATGTCTCGCCACGGGCCAGCTCACACTCGGCAAGCACGGCATCGCATTCGAGGAAGCTTTCGCTACGACCGCGGGCACGAGCCACGCGATCGCGACGAGCAGCGGCACGAGCGCACTCGAAATCATCTTCCGTGCCATCGGCGTCGAGGGTGGCGAGGTGATCGTCCCGACGAATACGTTTTTCGCAACGCCGGCCGCCGTGCAGCACGCCGGCGGCATCGTCCGGTTCGCGGAATGCGATCCGGCGACGTACGCGATCGACGTCGACCACGCTCGCACAATGATTAGTGCCCGCACGCGGGCGATCGTTGTCGTCCACATCGGCGGACTGATCACGCCTCGTATTGGTGAGCTGCAAGCGATGTGCGACGAAGCAGGCATCGCCCTCATCGAAGATGCGGCGCACGCGCACGGCAGCACGTTCGATGGCAAGCCGGCCGGCAGCTTCGGGCTCGCGGCGGCGTTTTCGTTCTACCCGACGAAGGTGATCACCTCCGGCGAAGGCGGCATGATCGCGACGAACGACGACCGAATCGACGCGGAGGCGCGTATTTACCGTGACCAGGGCAAAGCCGGGTTTACGTCGAACTTCCACACACGGCTCGGCAACAACTGGCGGATGAGCGAGCCGCACGCGATCATCGGCCGCTTCCAGCTGAAGCGCTTGCCGGAGTTCATCGCCACGCGTCAGCGCATCGCAGCGATCTATGACAAGACGCTCGGTGCGATCGACGTGACGCCGCTGCGCATGCCCGCGGGTGCAAGCAGCAACTACTACAAGTACATCGCGATGCCGCCCGCCGGCGTCGACCGCGTCGCGCTCAAGACGAAGCTGCGCGAGGGCTACGACGTCGGCCTGAGTGGTGAGGTGTACGAAGCACCGTGCCACTTGCAGCCCGTCTTCGGCCCGCTCGCTGTCGGCACCCTGCCCGTCGCCGAGGAGCTCTGCGCGCGGCACATCTGCCTGCCGGTCTCCGCGGTGATGACGGACGACGACGCGTCGTATGTCGTCGATTCGCTTGGAAAGACGCTTGCGGCCGAGCGCGTCGCAGTGGAGGCACGATGAAAGTTGCAGTGACGGGCGGCTGCGGCTTCATTGGCTCGCACGTCGTCGACAAGCTCCGTGATCAGCACATCGACGTTCGCGTGCTCGACAACCAGGGCACGCCGCACCGCGATGATGTCGAGCACCTGCGCGTCGACATAATGGATCAGCAAGCGCTGATCGAAGCGACGCGCGGCGTCGATGTCGTCTTCCACCTGGCGGCAGTCGCCGACGTCAACCACGTGGCGGCCGACCCCACCGGATCCGTTGCGCTGAACATCCTCGGCACGACGAACGTGCTGGAGGCCGCGCGGCAGAACAGCCTGAAGCGCGTCGTGCTCGCGAGCACCGTATGGGTTTACGGCGCCGCCCGTGACGAGCGCGTCGACGAATCGACGCTGTTCGACGCCGCGCTGACCGGGCATGTCTACACGACGACGAAGCTTGCCTCCGAGATGCTCTGCCACGACTACCAGACGCTCTATAAGGTGCCGTTCACGATTCTTCGCTACGGCATCCCGTACGGGCCGCGCATGCGTCCCGCGCTCGTCATCCCGATCTTCATGCGCAAGGCGATCAACGGCGAGGCGCTGACGGTGGCGGGCGATGGCAGTCAGAACCGCAAGTTCGTTTACGTCGAAGATCTTGCCGACGCTCATGTTCTCGCCCTCGCACCCGAGGCCGAAAACCAGACATTCAACATCGATGGCTCAGAGGAGGTCACAATCCTCCGCATCGCCGAGACGGTGACAAAGTTGCTCGGCGGCAAGGGCGTTGAATTTGTCCCCGCGCGGGCCGGCGACTACGGCGGCAAGCAAGTGTCGTCGACCAAGGCCGCGCGTGAGATCGGCTGGACGCCGAAGATCGATTTTGAGACCGGCATGGAGCGCACGGTCGCCTGGTTCCTGCAGACGCAGGATCAGCCCGTGCTCAAACCCGCATGATCGAATCTCCGGCTCGTCCGGTGATCAATTCCCCGACGACGCCGCGCACCGGCCGGCCGCGCTTGATCGCCGTGATGCCCGCGTACAACGAGGCGGGAACGATCGCCGGCGTGCTCGAGCATCTCTATCCGCTCGTTGATCGACTGCTCATCGTCGATGACGGCTCCGTCGACAATACGCGAGAAGTCGTCTTCGACTGGCTCGCCGACAAGCCACACGCGCAGCTGATTTCGTTCAACAAAAATCGCGGCATGTCGGCCGCCTATTACGAGGCGTTTCAGCACGTCGGACGCATGGTTGAGCTCGGGCAGATCGACGCGAACGACGTCGTCGTCACGGTCGATGCCGACGGCCAGCACGATCCTGCAAGCCTTGCTGACCTACTGCGGCCGATCGAAGATGGCGCGGACGCCGTGATCGGCCGTCGCGACTTTCGGCTCTACCCGCTCTACAAGCGCACCGGCAACTGGATCATGTCCGCGTGGGCGACGCTCTGGTCCGGCCGCCGCTTCCAGGATGTCGAATCGGGCTATCGCGCCTTCCGCGTCGGCGCGCTGATCGACTCGCTGCAGTATTACAAGGGCTACAAGTACAGCGAGACGGTCGAAATCGCCGTCATCCTGCCGATCCTCGGCTACAAGATGCACGACACGACGGTCGTCGATATCCCCGTATTCCGCTCTAACACGCGCCTGAAGGATGTAGCGATCGATCTGATTGCCATGCCGTGCGCATGGTGGCGCGTGATGGCGGCGCGTCGGCTGCCGACCGGCATGCCGACGTGGGTCGCCTACTACATCCTGCCGCTGTTGTTTCTCGTAGCGCTGCTCGGCGCGGCGCGCATTCTCACGCGATCGATCTACCTCGGCGATGACACGATCAACAACTACGCGCACGTCTGGTACATCAGCGACCGCCTCTTCGGTAGCGGCGACGTGCCGATCCGCTTCGCAGGACTCGACGGTGGACACGCGTTCACCTTCCCGTACGGCATGGCGCCGTGGTTTGTCAACGCGCTCGCTTATCCGCTGCTTGGCGACTGGTCGGTGACGCTGTTCTTGATGCTTGGCGCGGCGGCGGTGATCGGCGGCGCATTGCTTGTGCGGCCGCAGATGCGGGATCCGTGGCTGCTGCTGCTGTTCGTCGCGAATCCGTTCTTCCTCGACGCCGTAGCAAATGGTCAGTACTCGTTTCTGTGGGCGACGGCGGCCTTCTTCGGGCTCGTCTGGTCGACCGAGCGCCGACGCTGGCTTGTCGCGGCGGGGTGCATGTGGCTGGCGGTCTCGACCCATCCGATCGAGGGGGCGCTCGCCGTCGCCGGATACGTCGCCTGGGTCACGGCATTCCGCCGCGAGCATCGCGTGCCATTGCTCGCTGTGACCGCCGCGGTCCTGCCGCTGCTCGTTCCGTCGCTTTATTTCGCTCTGAAGACACCGGCACTTGGCGAGAATTCGCGCCCCGCCATCCTCATGTCGATCCTCCAGGATCTGCCGCGCCGCGGCACGATCATGGGCGCGCCGTTCGCGCTCGCGGTCACAGCGCCCTTCCTGCGCGCGCACTTCCGTCCGGTCGGCGCGGCATTCGCGGCGGTCACGGTCGTCGGCGTGCTTCTCGGCGCTGGGATGCTCAGCGGGATCCCCGGCCTGCGCAGCTTCGAGCGCGAGGGCGGATACTACGGACTTGCCAACGCCGCGACAAACGACTACCGCGGCTACATCTCCTCGCCGGACTTTCAGGCAGGCCGCACGTATCGCGTCCTGAGTCCGAACGACCGCGAGCAGGGCGCCTACTTTCTCATCCGCAATCGCGGCGTTCTCGCAAACGAACTATTTAGTGAGAGCCAGCACCGGCGCAGCTGGAACGAGTCGACCTTCCAGTGCTACGTCGCGGCGAAGCATATCGATCGCGTCATCGTGGAGCGTGGTTACCGAAAGCAGTTCCCAACGAACGAGCCGCGCATGCTCGAAGATCTCGTCTCCCGCGGCGACGCCTCGATCACGTATGGCGCGCCCGGTGAACTGATCGTGGTCTATGATGTCTCG
>JBBSDV010000093.1:0-12567 GCA_038240335.1 Dehalococcoidia bacterium | reverse complement strand
TCTGCTCCGTACACGTTCGACGCGGCGGCGATGACTGAGCAACTGCCCGATCACCGCATGACGACGATCGACGAGGTGCTTGGCGCTGTGCCTCTATCCAGTTAGCGGCTCACCCGTCGATGACGTTCCTTTCCGCGAGCGCATCGCACGATGAGTTCATATTGTCCGGTATGGGCAGCACCCGGCTCCCAACAGAGGCAGGGATCTCAAACGTTCGTGGTACGGGAAGGGCAATCGATCACACGGACATGGACGGCGTCGCGGTCCTCGGCGGAGAGAGCCGTCGGTTCATGATCAACCAGCCTCCCAGGCCGAACAGCAGGACAAGCGTTCCTAGCGAGTTGATAATGTAGAAGACGAAGAAAACGTCGGATGCAATGACGCCCCCTGCGATCAGGGCGGCCGCGCCCGAGGCCAGCGCGATCCAGCCAAGCAACCGCGGTGGATTGATGGCACCCCGAGGAGCGAAGGAGATCAGCGCTCCGATTGAGAGCTCGGCTAGGCCAAATGACGTCACCTCGATCTGCGTCAGAGCCAGTTGAATCATCCCGATGGCCCGACCAACCTCGAGGATGGCAGGGGTCGCCAGCGGCTAGATTGCCGGGACCGCCCTGTATGAAATCGTCGGCAACAAAAGTGAGTACGATGCCCACGCCGTCCGCGACGCCGGAAACAGCCCCGTTAGCAACGAAGCCGGCGAAAGCGAGAAGCGCAAGCAAGTGGCTGCGATCCCGGAACAGGTTGTACGTGACAGCCGCGACGAGCAAAACGATGAACGCGTCTATGGCGATGCCGAACGCAAATGCGATCCTAGTACCGTCCCTGTTGTCATGGATATCCGTGAGATATTGAGCGACTCGGTCTTCTCGGATGGGCTATTGCCGCCGATATCTGCCCGGCCGGCGATGAATACGACAAGGCATACCGCGAGTGCTATTAATGCGATCCCGCCGATGAGCGCGGCCCTAGTCGTGAGATACATTTCTGTCTCCTCGTCGCAACTCCTCACACAGTCTGCGCAATTCTACAGCCGCGGAACCGGGAAGAGCGTGCCGGACACCGCGACCGGCTGGCCGGCACGGGCTTCGTGCGCGGCGACCGCGGCGAGTCGTGCGCCTGTGGGACCTGCGGGAGACGACTGGCCCTCCGTACGCAACTCCAACGACCACCACCATCGCGTCATCGTGTTTTGCCCAAATGACCGCCATCATGGCCATCGCGACCGAGTCCAGCCGGGCAGCCATCCGTCAGCTATCCTGATGGCACGGGCAGGATCAGAACCGGTCTGTTGGTGGCAAAGGCTGGCAACGCCAGTATGCCGGAGCGGTTCCGAGCGGCGAACGTCGGGAGCAGCGGTGCACGAAACCGATGACCAGCCTCTGGAGTTCTTAGACAACAAAGGACTCGGGTGATTCGAAGCGAGAACACACGGTGAACTTATGAGCTTCTGCGAGTACGAACTGCAGGGTACGACGCTGATCTTGCCCCACACCGAGACACTCCCCGCTTGGAAGGGGCGCGGCATCGCCGCAAAGCTTGTTGCGTTCGTCCTCGGTGAAGCGAAGAGTCGGAATCTGAGGGTGATACCGAGATGTTGGTTCGTCGGGAAGTTCATCAAAAGCCACCGCGAATACGCGCTGCTCGTTGCTACGGAGTGACTGTCGACCCGACGCCGGTCGCTCACGCGTCTCGGCCACGTTACCGACGGATTTCGGCGAACCCCCAAAATCTGCTGGTGAAACCACGCACGATTGTGTCATCTGTCGGTGACGTTTGGCACCCGCAACTATCGTACGGTGATTCGATCAGAACGGCTCAGTCGTTCCCCAGTACGCGCCTCTTGGCGCGTTCAAACTCGGCTTGTGAGAGAACGCCGCGCTCGTGCAAGGCGACGAGGTGCTCAAGTTCCTCCGGCGAGGTTGGCGTGCTCTCATAGCCGCGCGTCGCCTTCTGGTATTCGGCGTCGTACTCGGGAGGAAGCGATCGCCGCCATCGAGGGCGAGATCGCCGACCTGAAGGCGGCGATCAAGGCCGTCGCCTTCGTGATCCGATCGCGCTGTTTCTCTTCAGCCGCCAGGGCTCAGGCGGCCATGGGTCGCGCGAGACGGACGACAGCGGCCGCTGGTCGTGAAACCGGACGGTGGAAGATCGACGCGGATTCGCCCCAGTCTTAGATTCTTTCTCCAGCCCGTGCGCGGGATCATGTTGTGTTCACACGCCGCGCGTGATGCCGCGACATGACTCCTTCAAACCGCGCGCTGGTGGGCGGGCCTTGAGCTGCCGCGGAGGGGGCGGTTAGGCACCCTCGTTACTCCTGCGGCAGGGATGGCTCGCGGACTCTTGCCGCGGTCCACGCCTTGCACCTGACGGCGGGCGGGGTGCGCTCGCCGATCTCACCGCTCAAGAAGACCTGCACGCGGCAGGCGCACTGAACAGCGGCCGTGCTCCGCCGTCGCAGCCGACGGACGCAAAGAGGAGCGGGCCGATCGGCCCGCTCCTCTTATGCTCAGCTCACGGGACGCTTACTCTACGCCCTGGAAGTCGTGCTGCACATCCGTACCTGGTGCATCTTCGTGACCGCCGGCCGCCTCGTTCGCATCCGGTGTCTCGGCCCCTTCGTTCGCATCCGACGTGTCCGTCGCATCCGACGTGTCCGTCGCATCTGGCGTGTCCGTCGCATCCGACGTGGCGGGCTGTTGCGACTGCGTCGCTGGCGTAGTGGTCGGCGTCTGCGCGCCGGCCGACGTGATACCGGTCGCCACAACAACGCCGAGCGTCGAGCCGACGAGCGCCAGACCGAGTCCCGCGCCCAACATCTTTGCCTTCATCGTTTCAAACATCGTGGTTCCTCCTTTCTGTTGAGACTCGAAGCGTTCCTTTGCTTCTGTACTCTCAAGTTAGAGGAGCGTGGTGAAAGGCCCGTGAAGCGACCGTGAATCTCGAGTTCATGAATGGACACGCGAGTCAGATCGTCGGCAAGGTGACCGTGAAGGCGCTGCCTGCGCCGGACGACTCGACGCGCAGTTGCCCGCCATGGGCTTCGGCGATCCACTTGCCGATCGCCAGGCCGAGACCCGCACCTCCGCGTTGGCGCGAGCGGGCGTCGTCGACGCGATGGAATCGCTCGAAGATGCGCGGGAGGTGGTCGGCGGGAATGCCGAGGCCCGTGTCGCGCACGAAGATCTCAACATCGTCTTCGTGCGTTCGCCATCCGACTCCGATCGTGCCGCGGTCGGTGTACTTTACGGCGTTGTCGGCGAGGTTGAGGAGGAGCTGGACAAGCAGATCACCATCGCCGGAGACGGTCGATGGGTCGCCGGCTTCGACAACGACGGCCATTCCTTTGGCGATTGCGAGCGGCTCGATCTGATTCGCGATCGACTCTACAAGTCCTCGAACCGCCACGGGCTCCCGCTGCAGCGGCAGCGCGCCCGCGTCGGACCTGGCTAGCATCAGGAGGCCACCCACAAGTCGCGTCATACGGTCGACCTGGTCATTGACCGCAGCGAGCACCCGCTGATATTCGTTGGCGTCCCGTGGGCGGGTCAAGGCGACATCGATCTGGCCACGGATGGCGGTGAGCGGCGTGCGCAGTTCGTGCGACGCGTCGGCGGTGAACTGGCGCTGACGCTGGAACAAGGCATCCAGCCGGGCGATCATCTCGTCGAAGGTCCGCGCAAGACGTCCGACCTCGTCGTCCGGCAGGTCGAGATTGAGCCGACGGCTCAGGTCGTGTCCGGTAATTTCCTTCGCAAGCGTCGTTACATGGTCGATCGGCGACAGCGCGCGGGACGATACCCACCAGCCCCCGAAGCTCGCCAGCACGAGCGAAGCCGGAATTCCGATCACCAGGATCAAGAGCAGACTGTGCATCGTGCTGTTCAGATCCGCCGTCGATTGGCCGATCTGCAAGATGCCGACCACTCGTCCGTTCTGAGAGACCGGGGCAGTGAGAACGCGCGCCTGGGCATCGCCGGATCCCAGCGTGCCGACATGCTCTCCTCCGGTCCGAGCCTCCTGGAACGCACTTGGATCGATCGGCAAGTGACCAAATGCGGCACTATTGTCAAACAGCACGGTGCCGGTCGGGTCGATCAGCTTCTGAAAGCTCTCACCCAGGCTGGGATCGTTCGGGTTGCTCGGGAGGTCGAGCGTCGGGCTCCCGCTTGCGTCGTAGTCGATGAGTCCGTTGATCAACGTAGCGCGCGTGCGCAGCGAATCGTTGAGGTTTGCATCGAGCGTGCGCCGTTGCGTGAAGTAGATGCCGGCGCTGAACAATACGAGGATTGCCGCTAGGATCGCGAAATACCATAGGGTGAGCCGAAACCGGATCGAGCGGGAGAACACGCTCAGGACGCCGGTACAGCGATCTTGTAGCCGGCGCCCCGTATCGTATGGATCAATCTCACCTCGTGACCATCGTCGATCTTCCTCCGCAGATGGCCCACGTAGACATCGATGACGTTGGCGCCGTTCAGCACTTCGTAGTTCCAGACTCGTTCGGTGATCATCGTCCGCGTGAGTACGCGTTCCGGGTTACGCATCAAGTATTCCAGTAATGCGTACTCTTTGGTGGTCAACTCGATTGCCCGGTCGCCGCGCGTCGCTCTTCGCCTTGTTGTGTCAAGCTCGAGGTCGCCGACGCGCAGGACGGCGTCTCTCAGCGCAGGTTCGCGCCGTGCGAGGGCGCCCACTCGCGCGACCAACTCGACGAAGGCGAACGGCTTCACGAGGTAGTCGTCTGCGCCGATGTTGAGTCCCCGGACGCGGTCGTCCACCGTGTCGCGCGCCGTCAGCATCAGCACCGGCGTTTTGTCTCCTCGTTCGCGCAGGCGCCTACAGACCGTCAGTCCATCGACCTCGGGCAACATGACGTCGAGCACAATCACATCGAATGAACCGACGGCCGCGAACTCAAGCGCCTCGGTGCCGTTGCGCGCAAGGTCGACAGCGTTGCCGTGTTCGGTTAGTCCGCGCACTACGAAGTCAGCGATTGCAGGCTCGTCCTCAACAACCAGCACTCTCATATGTGAAGAAGGTAGCAGGCCGACGTGAATCAGGGATGAAGGCGGCGCATGCTTCTCTCTGGCGCAAACTGCGCGTAGCGTCCGCACGCATGAAATTCGTCTCCTTGTGGTGTTACGAAAGCGTTTCTCTGATGCCGCATTGCCCGCTTCCAATCGCCAATTCATGCAGCGTTCATCAACGACCGCGATGGTGGTCGAAGCGTCGCCATTTGGCGGGCGCACCAGCGAGAGGAATCGACCATGCGCGCGGATGCAAACATACGGCGGGGGCCCGTTTCCCTGGGACTTGCGGCCGCGGCTGCTCTCACGTTCGGGATCGTCGCGTTGGCGCCAGGCGCCGCGCACGCAGCTACCCCAGCACCGGCCGTGACGGCGACGACGACTGTGGCGCCAGCGCCGACTTCCACGAACTCCGCAGCCGTCGCAACGGCGACCAAAGCAGTCGCTCCAGCGGCAACGGCTCCCGCGAATGCTACAGCCGCCGCTGGGGCGAAGCTGCCCAAGACCGGCGCCGGGCCCGATAGCGCGAACTCGAACATCGCCCTCTGGATGATCGGCGGCACCCTGTCGGCCGCGGCCGGGTTCGGGTTGATTGTCATGGCACAGCGCCGGCAAGCATTGAAGTAGGCCGCCCAGGGCGGAGGGCCATCCCCCCGCCTACCTTGTACGGCGCAGCTGCCGCCTCGTGCGGCACGTTCATTGAGGAGCAGCCTTGGATACCGCACGAGCACGGCAGATGCTGAGCAAAGTACCGGAGATTACGGTGTACTTCTGGATCATCAAGATCCTGTGCACCACGGTCGGTGAGACGTTTGCTGACTACCTGAACTCCAATCTCGGCTTCGGCATCAACAACACGATCTACTTCATGGGCGCGCTGCTGATCGTCGCGCTCGTTGCCCAGTTTGCGGTCAGACGATACGTCGCGCCGATCTACTGGGTAGCCGTTGTGTTGATCAGCGTGTTCGGTACGCTGATCACGGATAAGCTCACCGACGATGTCGGGGTTGCGTTACAGGTCACCACTGTCGTGTTCGCAATCGTGCTCATCGCCGTCTTTGCGCTGTGGTACTTCGTCGAGCGCACGCTTTCCATTCACAGCATCCTGACGGTTCGGCGTGAGGCGTTTTACTGGCTGGCCATCCTGTTCACGTTTGCGCTCGGCACCGCGGCCGGGGACCTCGTCGCGGAGCAGTTCAACATTGGCTACCTGAACTCGGTAATCCTGTTCGGCGGGATCATCGCCCTCATCGCTATTGCTCATTTCGGATTGCGTGCGAACCCCGTGGTGGCATTTTGGGCGGCTTACGTCATTACCCGTCCGCTTGGCGCGTCTATCGGCGATTACCTCTCGCAGGACACAGTGGACGGTGGTCTCGGGCTCGGCACGACGGTCACAAGTCTGATCTTCCTCACGGCGATCCTGGTCATGGTCATCTACCTAGTGGTGACACGTTCGGATGAGCCGGGTCATGTGGGAGCGGCGCCTCCCGGACGGCCGCAGGACCTCGAAGAGTTGAAACGATTCGGATGGATCGCAATCGCCGTAACCGTTGCCGTGACCGTCGGAGCGATGGCGACTGCTTCCGCAACGGGCATCGCGAAGTCCCCCTCTGCCGAGACCCTCGCCGAATCGGACGATGCAGGCGGCCCAAGCGTCGACGCGCCAACGCCCGCGCCTGGCGCGGCGGCCTCGACCGTCAACGTGACCTTGAGCGAATGGTCGATCACTACGAGCGTGGATACAGCAACGGCCGGTGCCGTCACCTTCAACATCACGAATACGGGCCCGGCGAACAGTCACGAGTTCATCATTCTCAAGACCGATCTCGCGCCGGACGCTCTACCGCTGGCGAAGGACAAGTCCCTCAACGAGTCGGGGGCCGGCATCACGTCACCTGGAGAAGGCGGCGTGCTGGCGCCCGGAAAGAAGCAGACAATCACCATCACCATGACACCGGGGAAGTACGTCTTCGTGGACAACATCGTGGAGCGAGGCCTGGTGCATTGGGAGAAAAAGGCCTACGCGACGTTCACGGTGCAGGGTGGCGCGGCAGTCGGCGCCGCGACAGCACCTGCGGCGCAGTCGGCGCCAATCACCACATCGGTACCGACACCGACTCCCCCACCGCCTCCTCCCGCCGTTGCAGATCCCCGCTTGGCGATCGTCGGCGGGAAGCTCGGGGCTACGGCGAGCGCGACTATGCACACCGCGCCGGGTACGTCGTGCACGATCATCTATCTTCACCCGGCCGGCAAGGTGAGTACGGCGAAGGGCCTGGGCCCGAAGACGGCGGGAACGGATGGCGTAGTCGGCTGGACCTGGTTAATCAGCAAAGGCACCGGTGTCGGAACGGGGAGCGTCACCGTCACCTGTGGCGCGGAGCGAGCGTCGTCACCGATAGTCATCGCTGCGACCTGAGCGACGGGACGGAGCATCGCCGATCGGGTCGTCGGCTTCGCGCAGCACCTGCGGAACGGGAATGATTTCTTCGTCCGTCAAGACATTCTACGAGCAGCCGAGAATGGACCGCACCATTGTGCCATCGTGTTCTGAGATGTCGCTGCGCCTACCAACTGAAAAAATAGTGACGAAGAAGTGCGGTCAACGCATTGACAACGAACTCGCACCCGTAGTAATCTAGCCTTCCACTCGTACTGCTTGGTCAGTGCCAATGGTTCAGCGGGGAGCTTGCATGACCTTCTCCACGGCATAACGCCGCCCTCACGCGCACTGACCTAATTGGGGTCCGATTCTCAAGGAGACCGTCATGGCTCTTCTCCGCTGGCTCACGCTCCCCGCGATCGTCGCTTCGATCCTCATTGCCTTGTCGTTTGTGGATCAGCCTCAGGACTCCCTGGTCGCGCGGTTGAGCGTCAAGCGCGACGCCTACGCACAAGAGCTGATCGCCTCTCCGTCGGCGGTGACGACCGACACGGCCGTCGCGCCCGAAACCTCGTCTCCGTCAGCAGCGGCGACGGAGACGTCGACTGCTGTGGAGACTGCGACGTCGACGCCAACGGAACTGCCATCGGCGACTGCGCCAGCGCAAACTGACACGCCGCAATCCACCGCGACCGTGGGAGAAACGGCGACCGCCGGGACCGGTACGCCGACGCCATCGGGAACCGCCACACCGTCCTCCACGGCAACGACCACTGGAAGCCCGACGGCGTCGGTCACCTCGACGCCGGTCGCCACGGAGACGGTGATCGACGCCGCAGGCGGCACGATCACGACCGTCGACGGTCACGCGACGCTGAACTTCGCAGCAGGAGCGACGAACGAACGTCTACTTATTCGTCTGTCCCAAAAGACCAACGACGACACACCGGCAATGACGGACACGAAGCGCCTGAGCGCCTGGCAATTCGACGCCTTCGCAATTGATCGGGGCGACGCCCAAGTCACGCAGTTCAATTCGAACTTCACGGTCGATCTGCGCTACGACAGGGATCAGATGTTCGGGCTGAACGAAGCGATGATCCGCTATTGGGTGTTCGACATCCCGACGGCGCAATGGGTGGAGTATCCGGTCACGGCGGTCGATGACCACCACTGGCGCGCAACCCTTAATCACTTCAGTACGCAGGCATCCAGCAGCGATGGCGTGATAGCTATGCCAAACATCCTAGATTCTGCCGAAGTAAATCTGAATTCGGGCTCGGCGACGTTTAGCTATCCCCTGCATCTCGCGCCCGGTATTGCTGGGCTGGAGCCGTCGCTCTCACTCACGTACAGCTCGACTCGCGTCGACGACATAAAATCACAGACGACTGCGCCATGGGTCGGTGCTGGTTGGGACCTGTCCGTACCAGCGATCACGAGAAGCGGCGATCGATTCTACCTCAACATGAATGGATCGGGCACCGAGTTGGTACGGAAGGCCGGTACGGACCACAAATGGCTCATGCGTGATCAGCAGTTCTTCGACATCGTGCATGACTCGTCATGTGACGACCAGAGCGGATATGTAACGGAAGATCAATTCATCTCTGATCCGTACGCGTGCAGTTGGACGGTTCGCGACAAGGCAGGTAAGACCTTCGTTTTTGGGGGCGACGCCCAGAGTCGTCGCTACTACAACCCTGCATGCGAGGGCCCGTTCATCCCCTTTCAGCCATGCGGGTTCAGGCACTACCAATGGGATCTTCGGTCGGTGTCGGATCTGCACGGGAACGCAGCAACGTACCAATACGAGCAAATCAAGATGCTCTGGGCGGATTGGCGCACAAATTTTCCCTCGTCGGCTTGGGTCATCTCAAGTTATCCAAAGCAGATCAATTACCCCGGAGGACGGGTACGCTTCCTTCTCGGCGCGGATCTAAACACGTGTGGCACTGGTAACTTTGTACGGCCCGACGGTAGCGCGGTGCTTATTCGCAAGGACATACAATCATGCCCCTCGAGTTACAGCGTGTTTGAGTCGCGCGTCCTCACATCCGTTATCGCGGAGAGCTGGGATGGACAAGCCGGCGGCTTCGTGACGACCGACAGTTACACCTTTAATACTGCTGTCACCGTCGCTAGCGACTCGAATCTCGACGGGGGACGCGTGCAACTAAATTCCGTGACCTCTCTGGGCAAGGATGGCACAGCCTTCGCGACGTCGACCTTCGGATACACCCCCTATACGACGTACAAGACCGCGAGCGCAGCAATAACCGCGCCCTACGCAACGAGCATCAAGAATGGATTGGGTGGCGAAACAAACTTCATTTACGAGGGCGACAATGGGGGAGCGCCCACAGTGTACACGGATCGATTTCGCGTGACGACGCAGACAACTAAAGCTGGTTCCGCATGGACCACCGCGACCGACGTGGTTAAGACCTATGCGTACGAACTCGGGCCGACCACCATCAATGACGGTCTCGAGTATTCCGGCGGACCAGCGAAACGACTCTATACCGGCTATGGCAAAGTCACCGAAACGGATGGTGACGGTAATCGAGCTGTTCACTTCTATCTACAGGGAAACGAAGTCACCGTCACGAATGCGCTTGAGCTAGCTGGTCGCGAGTTGCGAGTCGAGCGCTGGGGCCATGAAACGCCAACCAACCTCTTGTGGGGGAAAGCGGAGAACACGTGGCTATCGACGGCGATCAATTCGCCGGCGACGGCGTTTCGCAACGAGCTGCAGAGCGCAACGCTAACGAATAAAGACGGGCAACAAACGACAACAGGTTATGCGTACAACGGGGCAAACGGCAATGTGTCCGTCGTCACGCATACCGGCCGTGAACCCGCGCCTTCGTTCGTCGCTGGCACCTGTTCGAAGAACGTGACGTCGTACTACGATCCCCCAGCAGGAACGAATGTGTTCCTTCCGGCGAGCGAGGGGGTCACGGATTGCAGCGCCATTCCGACAACAATCGCTGAAACGCTGTACTACTACGACGGTACGTCAGGCGCCCCGCTCGCGGCGCCGAACACGCGCGCCAACCTGACGGCGGTGCGCAAACTCGTCGATCCTTCTCTGACGGATGCGAACGCCAAAAAGTTCGTGTGGACGCTCAGCAGCTATTACGACAATGGCAACCTGCACGAGACATCCGTGCCGTTCTACCAGAGCGCGTCCCTCCCGCAGTCCGGCGGCGCGAATGGCATCGTTTCGACGATGCAGGGACGTACGTCCATTGCGTACGATCCAGATTCGGTCATGGCTGGCGAAGGAGTGGGGCGTTTCCCAACCTCACGTACGACGTACGTCTACGACGAAACGGGCGCCCCCGCTACTGTGGTTCCTACTCAAGTCACCACGATGGCGTACGACAGAGCGCTCGGCGTCACGATCGACACGCTCGCACCGAACCGGTTGCTGGAGACGAAGTCGACGTTCGACGCCTTCGGGCGCCCGCTAACGTCCTGGCGCACCCTCGATGGAGTTTCCAATGGCACCCCGGTGCCGGACACGCAGTACACCTATTCCTGGGGCACGGCTCTCAATGCCTCTGGCCAGCCATCAGGCGACAATTATACGAGCGTCAAGCGCCGTCTTACGGTTGGTGCCGCGACCACGATTGACGCGTACGAGTGTGTGGACGGGCTGGGCCGATCGAGGGAGAAGATCTCCGGTTCCGGGAGCGCCAAGATCGCCGCAACCAAGAGCTACGACTCGCGCGGTCGTGCGAACAACGAGATCACCGCCGTCTGGCCGGACTCCTCTTGGTGCGACCCCGGCAGCTCGCCGATCGGACTCGGTCCGAACAACTACACCGTCTACGACCCGCTTGGTGAATCGAGCTCGATCACAAACAGTCCCGCCGGTTCTCCTGTCCCGTGCAGTCCCTCCTGCGCGCGGATGGATTCTGCCGCCGTCAATGGCGGCGTCTTCAAGCGAACATTCGATCAGAATGGCAATAGCAGCCAAACCGCAGTCGATACCGGCACAGGTCGGGCTCTCACGACCTGGCGGTTTGCGAGCGGCGCGGCGAGTACGTACTCGACCGAGTACTACGAGTACGACCTGCTCGGTGACCTGACGCAGGTGAAAGATACTCCGGGCAATTTGACGAAGATGACGTATGACGCACTCGGACGGAAGACGAGCATGACCGATCCGGATATGTCCGGCTACTCGAACGGTACTACGACCCGTACGGCTTGGCTGTACGAATACGACGCGGCGGGCAACCTGACGAAGCAGACCGACGCACGCGGCGTCGTCACGAACCTCAAGTACGATTCGCTGAATCGATTGCGCCGGAAAGACTTCGTCGCGACACCGTCGAGCAGCCTCGCTGCAGAGCCGGGCGTCACCTATACGTACGACGTGTACAATGCGTCTTGCAGCACAGCTATTCCCGCGACTGCGATCGGTGAGTTGACACTCGTCACGGACGATGGTGCCTCCTCGACCGCAATCTGCTATGACGAACGCGGTAGAGCCACCCTCAAGCACCATTTCATTCATGCGATGGATCCCGGATGCGTTAGCTGGAATCGATGGTATGACGTTCGGACGGCATACGACGCCGGAGACCGGGTCACCGATGTGACGTATCCGATTGACAATGAGGTGATCCACTATGGCTACGTGGACTCAACGTCGGGCGGCGGTGCACTCACGTCCATGTCGTCGACGATCAGCGCGCCAAACACGGCCCTGATTGCCGGGGTGGCTTACGGCCCAACGTCGGCACCCTCCTCGATAGAGCTGGGCAACGGGTTTACCACGACGTACGGCCGCGACGAGCGCTACCGGCTGAGCAGCATCGTCACGAGCAACGGCCTCGGCGTTCCGCCACAGAACCTTACGTACGCCTACGACGAGGTCGGAAACGTTACGAACATTAACGACCAAGGGGCGAGTCCCGAAAACATCTTCTACAAGTACGACGGTTTGAACCGCCTCGCCGAGATGCATCGGGATGCGCCTACCGGCCTCCTTCTCGCATCATACGGATACGATGATACGACGTCGGGCGGCGGGCACGTCGGCAACATGATCTCGAAGATGGAGGGCGGCGTAACCAACGCGATGACGTACGGTTCGGAGCATGTCCATGCACCGATGACGTACAACTCCTATTTCGA
>JBBSDV010000092.1:0-12680 GCA_038240335.1 Dehalococcoidia bacterium | reverse complement strand
GGCGCGTACGAGTTCCAGATCGAGTACGACAACTTCGTGATCCAGTCGGTGAACCCGTGCGACCTCGTGTTCTCGCCGGGCGGCGCCGGCGCGGTGCGCGGCAACGTGCAGCAGCTCGGCAGCAGCATCGGCTGCGCGCCGAACCCGCCGGTGATCAACGGCACGTGCACGATGTCGTTCATCCTCGAGAACGTGATCCGCTTCGGCTGCGTGACGCTGGGCCAGACGCCCGGCCCGACGGGCAGCATGGATCTGGCGCGGCTCAACCTCATCCCGCACCCGGACCTGACGAACGACATCTTCCCGGGGAACAACAACGGCGTAGTCACGATCATCAAGGACAACGGCTGCGAGCTTGCCGACGTCCTCGGCCATCCGGTGCTCGGCTCGATCAACGGCGGCCTGACGCCGGTCTGCGGCGATCTCGCGGTGACGGTGCGGATCCTCGAAGGCGACCTCAATCTTGATTGCGTGGTGAATGTGACGGACGAGCAGCAGATCGCGACCCGCTACGGCGGTTTCTTCGGGAGCCTGCTCTACAGCAAGTGGTACGACCTCGAGCCGGCGACGCACGACCTCGATATCGACATCAAGGACCTGCAGAAGGTCTTCGGTCGCGACGGCTCGACGTGCCAGAACCCGATCCCGGCGCAACCGCCACTTGGCCCGCCGGCGCCCTTCGGCAACTAGCGAATCGGTAAGCCGGTGTGCCATTCGCACCGGCTGCGGACAGATGAAGCGAGCGATACAGCGAACGGCAGAAAGTCAACGACCTCGCCGCGATGGCGAGGTCATTCGCTCCCCCACTCCGGGCGAACGCACCGGAATAGCAGTCACAAGAAGTATCGGTACATTCGCGCGCTTCTGAGCCTCCCGTGATGCAGATGCATTCACCCTACGTGAACGCGATCGACGTGTATCTTGGCGTCGGATCTCAGCGCCCGAGGCCCTTCGCTCGACGACTCTGCAGCGCGAGATGGGTCGGTCTTGACCGTACCGCAGAGGACCTTACTTCAGCGAGCGAGCAGGCAGCATTGGCATTCAGCGGCCGATGCGCCAGCGCCACGATGTCGTGGCGACAAGCGGCCGCGACGGCGTCACGATCGCCATCCCCGCGCCGCCGATTCCCTGCGCTGCGAGATTAAAGGCGTCCGGTGCACACGTCTGCGGTTCGACGCATACCGCGTGTTCCGGCGTGAAGACGACCGCGTGGGTGACGTTCGGCGACGACAGCATCGTCAGGGCCACGTCGCCCCAGGTGATCGTCAGGGGCCCGCGCGGGTGCTGATAACACGCGTCGAGGCGCCGGTCGCCGAGCAACGGGCCATCGCGCAGATCGTGCTCGTTCCGCGCGTGCAGCAGCCATCCGGTCGGAATCATCCCGTCCGTCTCGTAGACGTCGCTCGAGTCAACGCGAACGCGTACGTGACCGTCCGCACGGACGTCACGCCGGAACCACGGGTGCCAGCCCGCGCCGGCAGGGAAGCGACTGCCGCGGGCCGCGCGAACTTCGAGCTGCAGATCGATGCCGCGTTCAACGACGCGAATGCGCTGCACGACGCTGCCGGCGAACGGCCAGCCACGGTCGAGCTCGATCGAAAGCGTGCAAGTGTCGCTGCTCACGTCATCGATGCGCCAGGGCGCGAACGCAACGCGCCCGTGTAGCGCGTGCGGCGGGTCGTTGACCGGCACCGACCACAACCGCCGATCCCAGACGAAGCGCCCGCCGTCGATCCTTGCCGGCCAGGGCGCCATCGGGAAGCAGCCGAGATGCAGAGGGTCGTCAACCAGCGCCTCGGGCGTCGGCGCGGTGTGCAAGAGCGACAGCCACACAGCCCCGTCATTGATCTCAAGCTGCTGCAATCGCCCACCCGCCGCCGGCACGACCGTCGCCCGCGTCCGCCCGCGCCTCAGTGCGATGATCATCAATGCCGTCGGGTCATCGTGTTGTCCGCGCCACTCATCGCCTCACGCTCGCAGTCGAGCCGCTGCGAGCACCAGAGAGCGAGGCATTGCTCTGGCACGCCGCTTCTCGCGTCCCGCTCCTCGCCTCCCGCGTCCTACAAAAGCTGGCTGCCGGACTAGGATTCGAACCTAGATTCACGGCTTCAAAGGCCGCTGTCCTACCATTGAACGATCCGGCAACGTCGAGGGTTCCCGCGCCGATCTCCCCTGATCGTCGGGCTGGCAGCGCTGCCAAATAGTAGCGAACTGCCATCGCTCGCGGCGTGGGCTTCCGCCGCCCTCTGTGGCTCGTTGCCGAGACGTTCGGTGCAGCCGTCTGCTGAGCAACTCGGTCGAGTGACAATTGCCGTCGGTGTAACGCCATGAAGCCTCAGTCGCCGAGACCGGCACGCTGAATGTAACCTTTACGCGGTCCGCCGCGTCCAAAGTGATGTGGGAAATACGACGACGACAGCGGGAGAAGAATCACATGGTCGGCACTCGAATTACGATGGTCGTTACGGCGCTCGGCGCGGCCTTCTTTCTCTCGTTAGGAGTGTGGGCGTTCGCCGCGCCGCACTCCTTCTATGACCAGATCGCGTCATTCCCGCCGTATAATCGCCATCTTCTTCACGACGCGGGCGCGTTCCAGATCGGCATCGGCGCCGCGCTCTTGTTAGCACTACTGACGAACGATGCGCTCTTTGTCGCGCTGGCGGCAGCGGGCATCGGCAGCGCCGTGCACGCGGCCTCGCACGTCATCGATCACGACCTTGGCGGCAAGGATACGGATGCGCCGTTACTTGCGCTGCTCGCTCTGCTGCTGCTCGTGGGCGCGGCTCTGCGATGGGCCGCAATCCGCGCGACACGCGCATGAGGTTGCTCGCCAAACTGCGGATCTACCGCCGCGTGTACGCGCGCGCCGATCGCTCTCCGGGCTTCTTGCGTTTGCTGCGCAAACGACGGGCGCTGATGTTCGCCGTTTCTACCTTCGAGACCGCGATCCTCGTCAGCGACTCCGTCGAGATGCGACTGAAGACGCTCGCGCAACTGAAGACGGCATCACTCGTCGGTTGCCCGTTCTGACTCGACATCGGCTCTGCCGTTGGCAGAGAATCCGGCGTCACCGAATCACAACTGCTTGATCTCGGTGTCTACGCGGAGAGCGATGGGTTTAGCGTCGAGGAACGTCTGGTGATCGATCTCGCGTCGGAGATGGCCCGCACTCCGGTCGATATACCGGATGTCCTGCGGGGAGCGCTCGAAGCCCGGTTCAGCGAGCGGCAGCTGGTCGAGCTGACGGCCGCGATCGCTTGGGAGAATTATCGTGCGCGGTTCAATCGCGTGTTTTGCATCGAGGCAGCGGGCTACAGCGTTGGTGCGGTGTGCGCCATGCCCGAGAAGCACGGGTAACATCATTCGAGGCACCGGTGTTGCACGCATGGTTTAGTCGAGGACGGTCTCGAGCCAGAATTGCGCGAATGCGGGGGCGTCGACGGACGTGATGACCTCCGCCTCATGGCCGTCCACCCGGTCGATGAACGTCCGGACGTGGCCATGATGCATCGCCACCGTCACCGGCAGGCGCTCCGACGTCACGAAGCGCCGGTCGACCAGACAGGCGACGGTAAGCGGGTCGTGCAGCAGCGCCGAATAGTGCTCCGGGATCATGCCGCCGCCGCTCCGATGCAGGCGCGGCGACCAGATATCGATCTGCCGCGCGAGTTCCTGACAGAGCGCGTCGCCGCGCCGCAGCTTGTCAACCTGCGATGCTGTCAGCCAGGTGCGCATCGTGACGTCGCCAGGGACGTACAGCGTCGTGATGCCTGCGCTCAGCGCGCGCAAGGACGCCGGCTGGTCGACGTTCAGGTTGTGGTCGATCGATGGCGGCAGCGTCGTCCCCAGAAACTCCACCGTCGCAAACACGCCGCCCATCACGGCGAGCCGCGCGACGTCGTGTGCGAACGACGGATCGCGCTCGAGCGCCGCCGCGACGTTTGATTGCATCCCCACTGTCGCGACTTCGCAACGACGAGCGCCGCACTCATCGAGCAGCAGGGTCACGGCATCCCGATTCGACAGGAGTAGCGGCGCCGTCACGGAACCGAGCATCGCGTCTTCGTGCCCCGCTTCCGGAAGGCGTTGTCGCTGGCTGACGGCGCCCCGTTCCCCGGCCGCCACCTCGACGTCGTCGCGGCCGGCCAGAAGCAGCAGCTTCTTGGCGATCCGCGCCCGGCGAACTGTGTCGCCAGACACCGTCGTCACCGCCCGAAGATCGAGCTCCGGGTGGCGAACGGCGAATGCCAGCGCCAGCGCGTCATCGACGTCCGTTCCGATGTCGGTGTCGAGAATGAGCGGCGTTCGAGCCATAACTCCAGCATACGAACCGGCGCCGCGTCGGGCCATACATGGCCAGGCACGCTGCTCACGCGCTGCTTATCTTAAAGAACGCTGGCGGGGAGGCGAGGCTCAGGCAGAGCTGTCCCAGCTCTTCAGTGTAGCCGTCAGCTCGATGTCCTTGCTGTCGCGGTGCACTGTTAGTTTCACCTGGTCGCCGACGCCTTTGGAATCGATATAGTCGGCGACTTCCTCGAACGTCTTGACCGGCTGCCCGTCGATCGCCGTGATGACGTCGCCCTTGCCGTTTGCCGATGACTTCAGTCCGGCATCCGCACCCGCGCTGCCGTTCTCGACCGCGATCACCGCGACTCCGTGGTCAAGTCCGAGCTTGCTCGCGTCCGCGCTGGTGAGCGTGCTGCCCGAAATACCGAGCCGCGCGTGTGTGATCGGCGCGCCCGTCGTCAGTTGGTTAAGGAAGCGCTTGGGCGTGTTAATCGGCACGACGTAGGCGACCCCGGCGAATGAGTTGCCGCCCGGATTCTCGATCGCCGTGTTGATGCCGATCACCTCACCCTGGAGGTTGAAGAGAGCACCGCCGGAATTGCCGGGATTGACTGCGGTGTCCGTCTGCAGCAGTCCGCGGATCGGCCGGCCGTCACTGCTCGATGGCAGCGTACGATCGAGACCGCTTATCACGCCGGTGGTGAAGGAGCCGTCGAGCCCGAATGGGTTGCCGATGGCAGCGACAACGGAGCCGATCTTCACGGCGCTCGAATCGCCGAGCGTGGCCGGCTTCAGAACGCTCGAGTCCCTAACCTTCACCTGCACCACCGCGACATCATCACCTGGATCCTTGCCGACGACATTCCCCTGCACAACGGTATCGTCGGAGAAGGTCACGGTCACCGTGTCGAAACCAGTGACAACGTGATAGTTCGTCAGGATGTGTCCGTCCGTGTCGAGAACGATTCCCGAGCCGAGTCCTCCGGAGTTGCCTTGAAAGGGGCTCGATTGGGCACTCCCCGTCGTGATCCGCACGATCGACGGTCGCACCGAGCTGTAGAGCGCCGAGAAGTCACCGGACGTACCGCTCGTCGTCGCGCTGCTGTTGGTGTTCCCGCTCACCGGCTTCGTCGACGACGTGTCGGTGACGACGGGCGCGCTCGTGGGCGACTTTGCTCCGTGGTCGTCCCGCGCCCAAACCACGCCGCCGACAAGCGCCGCGCCGACGAATACGCCCAAAAGCGCCGTTGCAAATGTCGTCCCAAGTCTCATTTCTGTTCCCTTTGCTGTGTCGTTCCACGAGTTCGTGCTGGAACCGCGTCGGCGAGCGCGTCCTGCCGCCTCACATGCAGTATCGCCGCTAGGAGGACGCTTCCGTGCTTCGAAGGTGTTGCGGACGTGGCGCAGAGAGCGAACCGTCAGGCGCGCGCAGTCGAGGGAAGATACGCTGGTCGCTCAGCCTCAAACGCACCGATGGCATCGCCTTCGGCGAGCGTGATGCCGATCTCGTCGAGCCCGTTGAGCAGACTGTGCTTGATGAAGGGGTCAATCTCGAACTGCCGCGATTTTCCGTTGCCAAGGCTGACCGTTTGAGACTGGAGATCGACTTCCATCTCAAAGCCGGGTGAGTCTTCCGCGCGCGCGATCAGGCGGTCAATGCTCTCCTGCGGCAGCTCGACGGTGAGCAGTCCGATCTTGGCGCAGTTGTTCCGGAAGATGTCGGCGAACGACGGCGCGATGATCGCCTTCAGCCCCATCTGCTGCAGCGCCCACGGCGCGTGCTCGCGCGACGAGCCGCAGCCGAAGTTCGGCCCGGTGACGAGAATCGGCGCGCCATCGTACCGATGGTCATTGACGACGAAACTCGGGTCCTTCCGCCACTCGTCGAAGGCGAACTCGCCGAATCCCGTGCGCTCGATGCGCTTCAAGTATTTCGCAGGGATGATCTGATCCGTGTCGACGTCGGCGCGCGGCAGCGGCAGGATCTTGCCATGGATGTGCTTCACCGGCTCCATCAGTCCCGCCTCCACTCCCGGATGTCCACGAAATGGCCGGCGATCGCGGCCGCCGCGGCCATCTGCGGACTGACGAGGTGTGTTCGCCCGCCGCGCCCTTGACGGCCCTCGAAGTTCCGGTTGGATGTCGACGCGCAGCGCTCTCCCGGCAACAGAAAGTCCGGGTTCATGCCCAGGCACATCGAGCAGCCGGCATCGCGCCACTCGAATCCCGCATCCTTAAAGACAGCATCGAGACCTTCATGCTCCGCCTGCGCCTTCACAAGCCCGGAGCCCGGCACGACCATCGCCTGTACATGCGTTGATACGGTTCGCCCGCGCACGACGTCAGCCGCGGCGCGCAAGTCTTCGATCCTGCCGTTCGTGCACGACCCGAGAAAGACGCGATCGAGCGTGATGTCTTCGATCGCCGTCCCCGGCTTGAGGTCCATGTAGGTGAGCGAGCGCTCCGCAAGTTCGCGCGCCCGCGGATCTGGCATGCTATCCGGATCAGGTACCCGGCCCTTGATGTTCACGCTCTGTGCCGGCGTCGTACCCCACGTCACGCACGGCTCGATCTCCTCCGCCCGGAGCTCCACGATTGCGTCGAACTTCGCGTCGTCGTCTGTCGGCAACGCGCGCCAATCGTCGAGGGCTCGCTCCCAGTCAGCGCCTTTCGGCGCGTGCGGCCGTCCTTCGACGTACGCGAACGTCGTATTGTCCGGCGCGATCATGCCAGCTCGCGCGCCGCCCTCGATTGACATGTTGCAGACCGTCATTCGGCCCTCCATCGAGAACGAGCGAAAGACATCGCCGCGATACTCGATGACATGGCCAACGCCGCCGGCCACCCCGATCTTGCGAATGATTGCGAGAATAACGTCCTTCGGCGTGACTCCCTCGTGCAAGCTGCCGTTGACTTCGATGGACATGGTCTGCGGGCGTGCCTGCACCAGCGTCTGGGTGGCCAGCACATGCTCGACCTCGGACGTGCCGATACCGATCGCCAGCGCGCCGAAGGCCCCGTGCGTCGAGGTGTGACTGTCGCCGCAAACGATCGTCATCCCCGGCTGCGTCAGCCCCTGCTCGGGTCCAATGATATGCACGATCCCCTGCCGCACATCCGTATGGGGGTACATCTCGATTCCGAATTCCGCGCAGTTGCCTGTGATCATGTCGACCTGCTGCACCGAAAGCGGATCACTCCACGGCTGCATGCGCCCGGCAGTCGGAACGTTGTGGTCGACCGTAGCCAGAGTCAGATCTGGCCGGCGTACCGAGCGTCCTGACAGCCGCAGGCCCTCAAATGCTTGCGCCGATGTCACCTCGTGTACGAGATGGAGGTCGATGTATAGAAGATCGGGCGCTCCGTCGACGTGGCGGACGACGTGGGCGTCCCAAACCTTCTCGGAGAGTGTCTTTCCCATGGTGCTTCCGCGCGAACTCCTTCACGCTCCTGCGTCTGCGAAATCATCGATGAGTAACAGCTGTGGAACCAGCAGTCGCCTGCGGCCTTGCGTTATGAAGTCTACATCTTTGAGGGCTTCGAGTGTGTAGAAATCCCGATCGTTGCTCACAATCGCCGCGCTGCGATGGACCATCGCTGAGCCGGCGACGAGCGCGTCCGGCGGCTTCAGCTTCGTCCGCGCCCGGATCTCTGCCGAGAGCTGCAGCACGGCATCGGAGATCGACGACGATTCGATGCCAGGGTGATCGCGAACGAGCTTGTGGATAACCGCAAGCTCGTTCGGATCTCCGCTCCTGAACGGCCGGATCAGTAACTCGAACTGCACCATCCCGGGCAATTCGAGCACGACATCTCCGCGGATCGCGCGCAAGAGAAGATCGCTCACGAGATCTGCATAGGGAGCTTGATTAGCGAGGTAGTAGAGAAAGATATTGGTATCTAGGGTGAGCTTGCGAAACGGCGCCGCCGCCGCTACGAAGGCTTCTCTCCCCGATCCCATTCGCGCTCCCAGTTCTCGCGCTCGGCGCGCGTCCATGCGTCGATCTGGTCTTTGCTCTGCCATTCGGGCACATGTGCCATCGTGCCACGGAGCCGCTGTATCCATTCCTGCGGCGTCTTCGGACGTCGTTCTATCTGTATCATATCGCCCTCCAGTTTAAGGTCGACTTCGTCCCCGGCAGCCAGTCCCAAGCTCCGTGCCATCGCGACCGGTAATGTGATCTGATTCTTGGTGCTGAGTTTGGTGGTCACGTATTGCACCAGTTCGGGTTCGTCGTTGACCAAATACGCAAGCCGCGCTTCCGCGACGTACGTTCTTCGTGTTACCTCCTCGTTGTTTAACTCCCGCGCCGCGCCCTCGTCGTCACTCATGCCGCACCTCCAGAGCGATTATATAGTCTGCGTTCAGAAAAGTAAAGGAACCCAGAGACGCGCTTTGGAAAACTTCCAAAGGCAAAGGTGTTTGCCCGGTGAGTCCATCTCTTTTTGTGGCGAGCGAGGTGATGGGAGTCGACAGCGCGCCGTACACTGAGGCGTGAGGATTGGACAGGGCGTCGATATCCATGGGTTCGCGGCCGATCGGCAATTGGTTCTCGCGGGCATCGAGATTCCGCACCATCGCGGGCTCGACGGGCACTCCGATGCCGACGTACTGCTGCACGCGATCATGGATGCGCTACTCGGCGCCGCCGGTCTCGGCGATATTGGTGTCATGTTTCCTTCGTCGGATCCCCAGTGGCGCGGTGCCCATAGCTTGGCGCTGCTGGCGACGGTGTGCGATCGAGTGAGGCGCGCTGGCTACGGCGTCGGCAACATCGATACGACAATCATCGCCCAAGAGCCACGCCTCTCGGGGTATGTTGCGGCGATGGGTCGTTCGATCTCGGATGCGCTCGGTCTCGATGAAACGCGCGTCAACGTCAAGGCGACGACGTCCGACAGGCTCGGCTTCACAGGCCGCGGCGAGGGCATTGCCGCGTTCGCGGTCGTGCTGCTAGAGTGAACGGCCGCGAAGCCGAAGCGGACCCGCCGCCCCAGCGGCTCGTGACGGAGATTACGTGCGATTACCCTCTCTCCCGCGTTCGACGGCGACTCATACCCGCTCGGTTGCAGCGCGCCCCCGTTGTCACGAGCGGTGTCCCGCCTAGCGGCCGCCCCTTCGCCGCACCCGGGGACCCACGGGAATCGAACACGGAGCGCCTCTCATGTCCGTCCTGAAGTCAATCAAGCGCGATATCGACGCCATTCTTCAACGTGATCCCGCGGCTCGTAGTGCTGCCGAGGTCGTCTTCGCATACCCCGGCTTCCACGCGCGCGAGATGCATCGAGCCGCGCATGCGCTGCACGTGCGGGGGATCCCGGTCGTGCCACGCGTCATCTCAAATGTCAGTCGCTTTCTTACCGGCATCGAGATTCACCCCGGCGCGACGATCGGCGACGGGCTGTTCATCGATCACGGCATGGGTGTCGTCATCGGCGAGACGGCCGAGATCGGCGACGACTGCAACATCATGCAAGGTGTGACGCTTGGCGGGACCAGCATGCACCGCTCCAAGCGCCACCCGTCGCTTCGCGATCGCGTCACGGTCGGCGCCGGCGCCAAGCTCATCGGCGCTGTCGAGATCGGCACGAATGCCCGCATCGGCGCCGGTTCCGTTGTGGTCACGAACGTCCCGGAAAATGCCACGATCGTCGGCGTCCCCGGCCACGTGGTCGCGTTCCATGATCCCGGCAGCGATACGATCACGAAGCTGCCGGATCCGGAATGGGATCGCATTGACGCGCTCGAGCGCCACATCGAACGCATGGATCGCCGCATCCGCTCGCTGCAGGACAAGCTCGAGACGCTCGGCGCCGGCATGCCCGAGTCGACGCCGGATGACGGCGAGCCGGTCCACTATCATCGCAGCCGCGATCTCGCGACGGACGACGGCGACGTCGTGCGTCCACGTAGAGAGGCAGCTGGCGGGTGATCCGCTTCACCAACACGCTGTCCCGCCAGCTCGAGGACTTCACGCCGCAGGGCGAGAGCGTCTCAATCTACGTCTGCGGCATTACGCCGTACGACGTCTCGCATATCGGCCACGCGATGAGCTACGTGGTCTTCGACGTCGTCAAGCGCTACCTGACTTGGCGCGGCTACGCCGTCAAGCACGTCCAGAACTTCACGGACATCGACGACCGCATCATCGAGCGCGCGAACCGGCTGAAGATCTCTACGGACGAGCTCGTCGCGAAGTTCATCGCCCTCTACCTCGACGATATGCGCGACCTCAATGTGCTTCCCGCCGATGTCTATCCGCACGCGACGCGCGAAGTGCCGGAGATGATCGAGATCATCCAGCGTCTCGTCGACACCGGCTATGCGTACCCGACCGCGGCCGACCACAGCGAATGGTCCGACGTTTATTATCGCGTCGCGGCGAAGGACGATTACGGCAAGCTCGCGCATCGATCGCAGGATTCGCTGCTCGCCGGTGCGCGCGTCGACACGGGGGAGCAGAAGGAGAATGCCGCCGACTTCGCCCTGTGGAAGGGCGCGAAGGCAGGTGAGCCCTCCTGGGATAGCCCGTGGGGTAAGGGGCGCCCGGGATGGCATATCGAGTGCTCGGCTATGTCGCTGAAGTATCTCGGCAAGCAGATCGACATCCATGGCGGCGGCGAGGATCTCATCTTCCCCCACCATGAGAACGAGATCGCCCAGACCGAGGCCTTCACCGGCGCGGTGCCGTTCGTGAGCTACTGGCTGCACAACGCCTGGGTGAAGATGGGTGAGGAGAAGATGAGCAAGTCGCTCGGCAACTTCATCACCATCCGAGACGGCCTCGAGAAGGTGGGCGGCGACGGTCTGCGCCTCTGGATCCTCACGTCGCACTATCGCAAGCCGCTAACCTTCAGCGAGGACACGCTCGACGCTGCGAAGACCGGCGCCGATCGCCTCCGCACGGCCGCCCGCGGCGCCATCGCCGAGGCGGCGGACAGCACGGACGTCGCTGCATACCGCGAGCGCTTCACGGCGGCGATGGACGACGATC
This sequence comes from Dehalococcoidia bacterium, assembly GCA_038240335.1. GTDB lineage: Bacteria > Chloroflexota > Dehalococcoidia > DSTF01 > JACRBR01 > JBBSDV01. The sequence goes on along the minus strand of JBBSDV010000092.1, from coordinate 1,398 downwards.
TCAACACGCCGCAGGCGCTCGCCGTGCTGTTCGATCTCGCGAAGGAGGTGAACCGCGCCCGCGACGAGCACCGTGGCACAGCCGAGGGCCAAGCGCTCCTGCTCGAACTCGCCGGCGTCCTCGGCCTCCGCCTCGAAAACAAGGTGGATGGGATCGATCCCGTCCGCACGGCGGAGCTCGCCACTACATTCGCCGAAGAACTCGAGGCGGCCGGTCTCGCCGATGAAGGAACCCGCGTCCGCACCGCCATCGACGCGAACAACGCCAACGCCACGCCCCTGATCGACCTGCTCGTCCAGATCCGAACCGAGCTTCGCACCGCAAAACAGTGGCAACTCGCCGACGGTGCCCGCGCCTGCCTCGCGGAAGCGCAGGTGGTACTCGAAGACACGCCGCAAGGCACAATCTGGAAGCCGGCGTAGCGATTGACGCTCGATCCTACGCGGACACGTCTTCGCGGGCAGCATCACCGCCGAAACGCGCTTGACAGCCCACCCGCGCTGCCACTAGGCTCACACATACGCGGCCACGATGCGGCGCGAGGAGAGGAGGTGCGACGATGACGGTATCTGTATTTGGCCTGGCATTAACGCGCTTCCGGAGGCTCGCACCGTAGTTCGGTCGTCACAGACGTCGATAATCGCGGCCGCCTCCGGGCGGTCTTCTTGTTCTCAGGAGCCGTGCGCGTCATGCGCTCGGCTCTTTTTCATTCCCGGCGCATCACGCCAGCGAGGAGAAACACTATGTACAACATAACCATGGCCGTCGGTGACAGGACCATTGAGTTCGCCGGCAGCACGAACACGCGATGCGGGAAGAGCATTACGACCGTCTTGGCGAGCGCGCGCGCATCCGAGCGCAGCGTTGTGTCGAGACACGTGAGTCAATCGAATCTCCAAGGAGTTTGCTCAACGTGGGACAGAACAAGGACAACGAACAGTTGGTCGCCCTCAACGAGTTCGTCGAAGACGGACTGATCGCCGAGGTTCTCGGCATCGTCAAGAGCGGCAAGGAAGCGACCGTCTACTGCTGCAGCGGCGGCCCGCGGAGCAGCGCGGCGCTGCTCGCCGCGAAGGTGTATCGGTCGCGCGACGTGCGGCGCTTCGGCGACGACGCGATGTACCAGGAGGGTAGGCTACGGCGGCGCACCCGAATCTCGCGTGCGATCGAGAACAAGTCGCGAAAGGGACGCGAGTTCGCGTTCGGCGCATGGGTGTCCGCCGAGTACTCGACGCTGGCGCTCCTGTATCAAGCCGGCGCTGATGTACCGGAGCCGATCGCCCAGTCACCGACGGTCATCGTCATGGAGTACGTCGGTGACGAGGGTGAGCCGGCGCCGCCGCTCAGCAGCGTGCGCCTCGACTGCGCGGAGGCGCAGCGCGTCTTCGCCGTGATCAT
>JBBSDV010000091.1:0-12916 GCA_038240335.1 Dehalococcoidia bacterium | reverse complement strand
GACAAGAACAAAGGACCGCAGCGATCCAGCGCCGAAGCCCCTCGTTCCTTTTCCCAACCGCAGACTATCATCTCCACACGGACATCCAAGTGACAGATTCACTGCTCACTTGAGGTGACACAATCACTGCTCTATGACAGCAGCGACAGTTGGTTCTCGACGAGCAATGATCTTTCATCACTACGCCATCTGCCAATCGGATGAGCTGCCTAGGCTACCGTCCCGTCGATCCGTGACCGCTGTCGCCGCGTTCTGTCCCTGACAGCTCGGTCACCTCCACGACCACCGCCGGCGCGTGCATCGCGATTACAAGCTGCGCGATCCGATCGCCGTCTCTCAGCTCGTAGCGGTCGAGATCGCCGAACGTCCACATCGTAACGAGCAGCTCGCCTCGATAGTCGGCGTCGATTGTGCCGAACGCCGCCATCACCCCGCGCGACGAAAGACTCGAGCGTGGACGCACCTGGACGTCGTATCCAAGCGGAACCTCGAGTGCGATCCCGGTTGTTACGCGCTGCGGCGTTCCGTTGAGCTGGAGCGGGACGTTGAGGCGGGCATACAAATCGAGGCCGGTCGACCCGGACGTCGAGCGGCGTGGCATCCGTGCCTCGGGACGGAGGCGCAGGACGTGTAGTTCGATGCTCATTGCTGCAGCGTACCAGCGGCAGCGCCACGGCTTGAGGCTTGCTCTCACGCGATCGGTCGATCAGAATCGGGCGTTGGTATGTGAGGTGGAGGGGGTCGCGTGAAGCTTCTCGTTGGACTTGTCGGCGTATGGGCAATCGCAACGTGCGCAGCCGCAGTCGCGTTCCCGGCGACCTTCGCGGACGCCGGAAACATCGACTTCGGCCGGGCATTGACTCCCTCCCCGACTCGCACGCCGATTGCTCCGCGACAGCCGGTCGCGACACCAACGGCGGCACCCGCCCCGCCTCCGCGGACGCCGACGGACGCCGCCCTCGGACCAGGCGTGATGGTTGCGCAGTGCGTGTCGACAGATGCGAACTCGGTGCGCGCCACGTTTCTGTGGACGCCATCGAACGTCGGCGTTCAGTACCTCGATCTCAGCATTGATAACAATGGGTTCGCGCCCGGCACGTACATCGGTGCGGGCGGGTTCAGCGCCGGCACGTGGGGCTTCATCTGGAACGGGTTGACGCAGGGGACGACGCACTTCGCCCGTATCGACACGCTCAGCGCGAGCGGCTGGCACGCCAGCTCCACCCTTGCCTTCTTCACGCCGATTTGCAACGCCGCGACATATGACGTCGCGCCGGCAGGCGACATGCTCGCTCTCCGTGACAGCATCGCCACCGCAATCAACGGCACGACGATCGACACTGCCGTTGCGATCACGGATCTGCGTACCGGTGAGACGATTGACGTCAACGGCTACGATACGAGGCTGCCGGGGTGCACGATCAATCTCTTTGGTCTGCTGCGTGTCGCGGTGGATCTGCAAGAATACAAATATCCCGAGCCGGAGCCCGGCGGCCTGATCGGCCAGACGATCAACCGCTCCGATCCGATCCTCGCACGACGCCTGATGCGCGATTGGGTCGGGGACGGCAATCTCGCGACGGGCATCGCGCGCGATAACGACTTCATGCACGCGCTCGGCATGACCGACACGCTGCTCGATCATCCTCCTGCCTACCCCGAGGAGTCGCTGTACGGCAGCGCCAATCGCATCACCGCCCGCGACGTGAACCGTGGTCTGGCGGCGCTATGGGACGGGCGCGTCCTGGCGCCGTTCTGGCGCGACTACATGCTGTACAAGATGACGCTGGTCAAGCCGGGCCTCAACTACCTGATTCCCATCGGCACGAGCGCCGGCGCGACCGTCTCGCACAAGAACGGCTTCCTCTATGAGGAGGGCTGGGCAGACAACGACATCGGCATCGTCTGGTACGAGCGGAGCGGCGAACGCTTCGGGTATGCGATCTCGTTCTTCACGGAGAACGTCGCCGGGAAGTACGATGACATCCCTCTCGGCCAACAGATCTCGTCTCTCGCATATGCCTGGTTCGTTTCGCGGTACGGCTATCCGTAGTCATGGGGTGCTCCCGCAACCCGAGTCGTGTCGTCAATTTGCGCCCAGTCGTGGCGCCGCGCAATGCACCCGCGGCATCGATCGCTTCCCTCGGCGGTGGTACCATTAGGGTATGCCGGAGCGTGACGAGATCCAGATCGCCCGTTGGGGCGCCATCCGCGACAGGATCGGCGATGGCCTGCGGCACATGCGCGGGCAGGGTCGGTCGCAGGCGCAGCTCGCCTGGGAGCTCGATGAGCTAGGCTTTCACATTAGCCAGAGCATGGTGTCCCGGTACGAGCAGGGGCAGGGCGAGGTACCGCTCACCCTCGAGCGCATGGTCGGCTGGGCGCTGTGCTGCGATGCGCTGAGCTCCGCGCATCTTCGCGAGCTGCTCGATATCGCCGGATATGCGTTGCCGTTCACGCGTGGCGACATGACCCAATTCGACGACCTTCTTCGAAAGTACCGCGCCCTGTCTCGCCCAGACCAGATGGTCCTTCGCCGTACGATGCTCTGGCACATGCTCGGCCTGCAATCGCAAGACCGGGAGCTCTCGTCATGATGGCAATGGAGTTGCTCGACGACACCCGCCGGCAGCTTCGCGACCGCGTGCGACAGATGCCGCCCGATGGCAACGTCCGGCTGCGCACGCGCCGCCTGCGCTCAATGCTCGAGGAGATGGGTGTGCACTGCGACGAGAGCGCGGCGCTGCAGGATGTGGACGCCGTGCTCCTGACGTCCGCGCGGGGCACCGAGGCACTGATCGCGGTGCGCCTCGACGAACAGGCGCGGCTCCGCACCTATGCTCGCCTCGTCGCGCGCCTGCTCGTCGGCGAGATGCATCCACCCGTCGATGCCAAGATCGAGTATCCCGCCGAGCACTTGACGTGGTCACGACAAGAGCGCGAAGAAGACGCGATGGTGATCGGCCTCGCAGGCGCGCTCGTAGATGGCCGCCTCGACGCGGCGCCACGGCCTTTGTACGAGGACGTTCCGAAACTGACGCTTGCTTTCACACCGCGCACTGCCGCTCGCTCGACACTCGGTGGTCTGCACCAGTGGAGTGTGCTCTGGTACAAGCGATCGAATCTCTACCGGCGCTGGCGTCGCCACCGCACGGTCAGCCACGCCATCGAGCGGATCTGCTTCGTCTTGGATCCCATCGACGAAGACGCCTTCGCGACGTAGCAGTTTGAGCAGAGCCAGCGGACGAGGAGAGACTGCTCGAGCTCGCAGAGTAGCCGCTACTTGCTTGCCACCATCTCCACCGGCACCTCCAGGATGCGGTCGTCCCACCTCACGATGATCCGCCCCGTCGGCCGCACCGGCCGGCCGGCGGCGAACGACGCTTTCGCGCGTTCCTCGATCGGCGGCCAGTGCACGCGCAGTTCGAGCCGCACCGGTACGTTCGTCGCAAGCGACAACGGCGCTTCGAGTACGCGGCCGCTGCCGTCGACGCGCTGCAGCCATGGCGGCGGTTCGACCGTCACCGCAGCGCGCGCCGTGCTAATAAGGATTAAGGATGCGCGCACCGGTTGCTGCGCGCGGACCTTGCCGAGATCGAGCGTCGTTGGACTGGCGCTCACGACGGCCGGGTACAGCACGAGCCCTTTGGCGCGAATCGTCGCATCATCTTGTGACGTCCAACGCACCGTGATCTCGGCATCGAGCGTGTAGCCGCGCGTCGTCGGCTCGCGGCTGAACTCCTTCGAGTCCCAATCGATCGAGAAGACGATTGAGAACCGACCGGGAAGGACCTTCGACGCCGTCACCTCGGCTCGCAGTGGCCCGTCGATCATCACCTTCACGTCGAACGGGGCCGCGTGCTTCCAGGTCAGCTGAATCGTCTCCGACGCCGACTCGCCCCACTCGACCTTGCCAAAATCAATCTTCTGCGGCAGCCCCTGCGGGAATGATGGCCGAGCGGGCGCAGCGGGTCGTGGCGGCGGCGCTGCCGCCGGGCGTTGCCGCGACGGAGCCGGCGGCGTCATCGGCATCACGCGTGCACGCCGCGCTGGCGCGGCCTTCGCAGTCGCGAAGTTGGCGATCGCCCACTCGACCTTTTGTGCCAGCCGCGGCAACGCCTGCAGGTCGGCCAGCAGCAACTTACCGGCGCGTGCGACGAGCTGGTCATCGGCAACGCTGCTGACGCCGAGGACGACCCACGGCTCGCCGCTGAAGTTCCGGGCGACGTACTCGTTGGCGACGCTGCCCTTGCCACGCAGCTCGTCGTACGCGACGTTGATCTGCTTTGCCGTATCGGCGTCGCCACCGCGATCCGGGTGGTGCAGTTCGATCTGCGCGCGATGCGCGGCCTTAATCACACATTCCGGCGCGCCAGGCATGAGGCCGAGAAGCCGCCAGTGGGCGGCGGTACGATCGGCGCGGGTCGCTTGTGCCAAGGCTCGTCCTTTCGTCTGCCGAAGGTAGCGCATTCGAGGCACACCAAGACGCGCCAGATCTTCGCGCGTCTATCGTATCGAATACAGGCGATGATAGACCCGATGCCCGGGGACGGCTTCGATAGGGCTTCGCCCTCCTATGAGCCCATCAGCGACGCGAAATTACGCATCGTGTACTCTTACGTAGCCGCTCTTCATTCGACTTTCTTGATATGATTCTCCGTTCGGGGCGAATCCAATAGGGCTCGCCGGACGAACATCTAACGTATGAGCGAACAAACCTCGCCGCTGCACGATCCGATATCAGCGATGGAGACGCAGCCAGTTGGCGCGCGCACGAATTCGCGTCCCCGCCCCAGCCTGAGCGCATTGACTCGGGACACAAGCCGGACACTGACGATTGCGGCGGTCATCGGCATCCTGCTGATCGGCGGCTTCCTGCGGCTGACTCACGTCAATTGGGATGCGAACGGACACCTTCATCCCGATGAGCGGTTTCTGACGCAGATCAGCATCGACACGCACGGGCCGAGCAGCATCGCCAACTACTTCGATACGAAGACGTCGGCGGCGAACCCCTACAACATCCAGAAGCAGGACGGCAGCAGGCAGACGACATTCGTCTACGGCACGCTGCCGCTCTTCATGAACAAGTTCTTCGCCTCCCACCTTCACACGCTCACGCTGGGTGCGTACGACAATTACGACAACTACGATCACTACAACCGCAGCGGCCGGGCTCTCTCGGGCATCTTCGACCTCGGCACGATCCTGATGATCTTCTTCCTCGGACGCCTGCTCGCAAACCGGAAGGTGGGGCTGCTCGCGGCCTTTCTTTACGCCGTCTCCGCGTTCCCAATCCAGAACTCGCACTTCTTCGTCGTGGATCCGTTCGTCGCGTTCTTCGCGACTTTCACGATCTACTTTGCTGTCCGATCTGCGAAGTTCGGCGGGTGGCGCAACTTCGCGATCGCGGGCACCGGCGCAGGCCTCGCCGCCGCGTGCAAGATCACCGCCGTTTCGCTGCTACCTGTCGTGCTGCTCAGCGTCGGCGTCTATGCATGGCCCGGCGTTCGGCCGTACTTCATGCCCTGGTTCTCCGGCAGGGAGGCGAAGGCGGCGGACGAACGAAGCGGCAAGGCGTTCGATCGCTCGATCCTAACCTTCGTTTGGGGCTCTCTCGTCGTTCTCATCACGGGGTTCCTGGCGTTCCGGATCGCGATGCCGTACGCCTTTAATGCGCCGAACTTCGGCGACCTGCTCTCACTTCGCGGCGGTCACCTCGGCCCCTTCCCGACGATCTATCCCGACATCATGAACCAGCACTGGCTCGGCGATCAGGTCGACCAGCGAAAGCTGCTCAGCGGCGACGGAGCATTCCCCCCAAACGTCCAATGGATTGGTCGCTCGAAGTGGATTTGGCCGGCGCAGCAAATGATCGCTTGGGGCATGGGGCCGGCGCTCGGTATCACGGCATGGCTCGGTGTCATCTTCGCGGCGATCTACGGCATCCGGAAGGGGCAGGCCGTTTGGCTCGTGCCGCTCGCGTGGATCCTTGGCTACTTCGGCTTCATGGGTGCGCAGTTCTCGCTCTACATGCGTTACTTTTTGCCGCTCTACCCAACCCTCACTGTGCTGGCGGCGTTCTTGCTCTACCAGACGTGGCGATGGGGGTCGTCGGCACGCCCTCTCGCTGCCTTCGGCCACCTGAGCGAGCGAGTAGGCGCGGCACAGAACGCCGTGCCGGTGCTCGCGAAGGCGGGAGTGGTCGTCGTCGTGCTGTTCACTACGCTGATGGGGCTAGCCTTCTATCACATTTATACGGAGCCGGTCTCCAGAGCCAGCGCATCGGTGTGGATGTACAACAACATCCCGCAAGGCTCCATCATCGGTCATGAGCACTGGGACGACGGCGTGCCATACACGCAACCAAACGTTCCGTCTCTCAGCTACGGCTCCGTGGAGTTCCAGAACTTCAACCCCGACTCCCCTCAGCGCGTCGAGCAACTGCTGTCTGATATCGATCAGGTCGATTACATCGCGCTCAGCAGCGCCCGCCTTTCGGGCACGATTACACGCGTCCCCGCTGTCTGGCCCGTGACCTCGCGCTACTATGCCGCGCTGGCCGATGGCAGTCTCGGTTTTGAGAAGGTCGCGGAGTTCACGTCCTATCCATCAATCTTCGGACACGAGCTGAACGACACCGGCGCCGAGGAGTCGTACTCGGTGTACGACCATCCAAAGGTGGTGATCTACAAAAAGACCGACGCGTACTCCGCGAACAACGCGCGGCAGGTACTGCACGCAGACGCGTTCGTCGCGGGCATCCAAGCGCTTCCCGGGGATGAGGGCCAGAACGCGCTGCAGTTCCGTCCCGATGTGCTCGCGACACAGCAGGCGGGCGGCACCTTCTCGGACATCTTTCACCCGGGCAACGTGATCAACCGCTTTCCGCTCTTCTTCTGGCTGCTCGTGATGGAACTGGCCGCGTTCTCACTCGTACCGCTGGCGATCGTCGGCTTCCGCGGCTTACCGGATCGCGGGTTCTTGCTGACGAAACCGCTCGGCATCCTCGGCCTCGCGTATTTGGCGTACGCGCCGGCCAGCTACGGTCTGTTCCACTTCACGCGAACCGAGATCGCGGGCATGTTGGCGCTGATGGTGGCAGTCGGTCTCGCCACGGCATATATCTGGCGCATCGAGACTCTCGCCTGGATCCGCGAGCGATGGCGCTTCGTCGCCTTAAGCGAGGCGGTGTTCCTGCTGTCGTTCCTCATTGTCTACTGGATCCGCTTGCAGAATCCGGACCTGTGGCACCCGTTCGACGGTGGCGAGAAGCCAATGGACTTCGCCTACCTCAACGGCGTCATTCGCTCGACGGATCTCACGCAGGGCCCGATCGATCCGTGGAACGCGGGTGGCTATCTGAACTATTACTGGTTCGGCCAGTTCATCGCGGCCACGGTCACGAAGCTCACCGGCATCGTGCCGGAAGTCGCGTACAACTTGATCATCCCGATGTTCTTTGCGCTCGCGGCATCAGCGACCTTCTCGCTCGCGTACAACCTCACTGAGTCGACGCGACGGCTGATGCGCCGGCGCCCCGGGCGGCTGCCGATCAGCCCGAGCGGGCCAATCCTGGCCGGGTTGCTGGCGCTCTTCCTCGTGATGTTCGCCGGCAACCTGCGTGCCGTCGGTGGGCTCGAAGACAGCCTTTCGACGATGAGTCCGTGGCATGCCGACGTACCGTTCCTGGGCGGCATCGTCGCGATTCTCGGCGGCTTTAAAGCGATGATCTTCCACGATCAGTTCACCGGCGGCGGTGAGGCGAGCTTTCACCGCCTGTTCTCGAGCAATCTCGCCGGACGCTACGACTGGTGGGCGCCGAGCCGCGCACTGACGATCATTCCCACGCCGCAGAACAGCGTGCAGCCGATCACTGAGTTTCCGTTCTGGACGTTCTTGTTCGCCGACTTGCACGCGCACCTGATGGCGATCCCGTTCTCGATGACCGCGATCGGCGTCACGTTCGGCCTGGTCATGAACTTCTCGCGCTTGAACCCGATCGGCGCGGACCGCCAGCACGTGCGTTCCCGCGAGATCAGTTCGTGGGCGATGGTGGTGCTGCTCGGGCTGATCGTCGGTTCGCTGCGGTGGATCAACTCGTGGGACTACCCGCCTTTCCTACTACTCGGCGCCGCCGGGTTGATCATCACCGAACGCGTGAGGGCCGGCGGCCTCACACCGCGCGTGCTCGCGATGGGCGTGCTCAAAGCCGGCATCATGGCGGTGCTGTCGTACGCCTTCTTCGCGAACATCGCGAAGAACTACAACCAGGCGTACGGCGGCTTCGGTCAGTCGGATCAAACGACGGATCTCTCGGACTACTTCAGCCACTTCGGCGTCTTCGTGTTCCTGATCACTGGCTTCTTGCTGTTCGCCCTCAATCGGTCGATTACACGCTCGAACTCCGTGCGCTCGCTCTTCTTCGGCCGCTCGCACCGCAAGAAGCCGGTCGACACGTTGCCCCTGATGCTGGCGCTAGTCCTCGCGGCCTGCCTCGCCGTCTGGTTGGGCACGACTCAGCGCTGGGGCGTCACACTGCTCGCCGTCGTCGGGCTGATTGCCGTGGTGCTGGTCGCCATCCGCGAGATCCGCAGCGCATCGCCGACCGCACCGATCATGCTCTTCGTCTATGCGATGATCGCACTGGGTCTCGGTCTCTGCGGCGGTGTCGAAGTGCTTACCCTCGATGGCGACATCGGCCGCATGAATACGGTGTTCAAGTTCTACCTGCACGTGTGGATGCTGTGGGGCGTCGTGTCGGCGTTCAGCCTCTGGTACATCTTCGGCGTGATGCAGCCGCAAGCGGCCTTCCTGCGCCGCCTCGGAACGTTGAATGCCACGCTGGTGCAGGCGCCGCGCTATGCCTTCGCTGCGGTGGTTGTATTCCTGCTGGCGCTGACACTCGTCTATCCGTACTTCGGTACGCGAGCCCGTCTCCACAGACGCTTCGATCCGACGCAGGCCTCGACGAACGACGGCCTCGCCTTCCTTGACTCGAACGTGCCCTACATCAACAAGGATGACCGCGCGGGCACGGGGGGCGAGCACAATCTGTCGTACACACGCGACGGCATTAACTGGATTCGCGAGAACGTGCAGGGCTCACCGACGACGATCGAGGCGATCGGTCCTTCATATCGCAGCCTCGGGAGCCGCGTGGCGATCTACACCGGCTTGCCGACGGTGGCGGGATGGGGCTTCCATCAGTCGCAGCAGCGGGCGAAGTTCAATGCGGGCGTGCAGCAGCGGCAGCAGGACGTCAATCAGTTCTACACCACGGAGGACGTCCAGCTCGCGCGCGATACGATCCGCAAGTACGACGTCGAGTGGGTCATTGTCGGCGACGAGGAGAAATTCAACTACCCGGCCACGGGCCTCAAGAAGTTCGAGACCGGCATCGATGGCAGCCTCGAACTGATGTACGAGAACCCTGGGATGCAGGTTTGGCACGTGATCCCGCAGGCGGAGTTGGGCAACGCGAGTGCGGTGGCGCGGTAAGCGGACCCTTATTCCTCGAACAGTGCGCGTGGCAGGCCGGACCGGACGACAATGGAGCGAACAAGGTTCCAGAAGGAATCTCGCGGCGATGCATCGCAACGGGAATCGTTAGGTTGCCCTTTTGCATCATTAGATGGCTCCCGCGTTGACGTGCGGGTGCAAAGCCGTTTGCCTCGAGGAGTCGGACGAGGGCGTCCGGCCGGAAGACGCGGAGTCTACGCAACCGCCAGTTCTAGCTTCTCGATGTATATCTCGGATGGGAGGCTTTCTGCGATCTCGCTCGGGCCGGCAGTCTCGAACCACCCCTCAAGCGCCTCAATGGGCATCGCTCGCGCTTCATCGATGGAGTCCCCATGGCTTGCGATACTCAATTCTGGACACGTGGCGACGTAGACATCGTTCTCACGTTCGATCACAGCACGATTCTGCGCATACTCGATCCTCCGATCGAAATCATACAGCTTTTCGCCCGGCGCCATCGGTCGGCCCCCGCCGCCTCCCCCTTCGGTTCCCCGCCGAGTACAATGCATATCTATGCTCGATGCACTTTCTGACAAGCTAACCGGCGTATTCGCGAAGCTGGGCTCGCACGGCAGCATCACCGAGAAGGATCTCGATGAGGCGATGCGCGAGGTGCGGATCGCGTTGCTCGAGGCGGACGTCAACTTCAAGGTCGTCCGGCAGTTCATCGCTACCGTGCGGGAGCGCGCGCTCGGCGCAGAGGTGCTCAAGAGCCTGACGGGCCCGCAACAGGTCATTGGCATTGTTAACGAAGAGCTTGTGAGCATCCTCGGCGGCAGTCAATCGACGCTGCAGTTGGCTTCGAAGCCGCCAACCGTGATCATGCTCGTCGGCCTCAAGGGCGCCGGCAAGACGACGACAGCTGCAAAGCTCGGGATGCATCTTCGGAAGCAGGGATCGAAGCCGATTCTCGTCGCCGCCGATCCGTACCGGATGGCGGCCGGCGAGCAGCTGAAGTCGCTCGGCAAGCAGATCGGCATGCCGGTCTTCGCACCGGAGGAGAAGCAGTCGCTGCCGGCGCTCTGCACCGCATCGCTCAAGGAGGCGCAGCGGCAGGGCGCGAGTGTCGTCATCGTCGACACCGCCGGCCGCTCGACGATCGACGGCGAGATGATGGATGAAGTGACCGCCATGCGCACGGCGCTCAACCCGAACGAGATCATCCTCGTCCTCGACGCGATGACCGGGCAAGAAGCGGTCAACGTGGCGCAGGAGTTCCACAACCAGCTCGGCGTCACTGGCATCATCGTCTCGAAGATGGATGGCGACGCACGAGGTGGCGCGGTGCTCTCGATCCGCGCCGTCTCCGGCCTGCCGGTGAAGTTCCTCGGCACGGGCGAGAAGACGGACGCCCTTGAGCCGTTTTTCCCCGATCGCTTCGCGTCTCGGATCCTCGGCATGGGCGACATGCTCGGCCTAATCGAACGCGCGAAGGAGTCGATCAACGAGCAGGACGTGCAGGCGATCGAGAAGAAGATGAAGTCCAAGAACCTGGACCTCAACGACTTCATCGAGCAGTTCCAGCGCATCAAGAAGATGGGGTCGATGAGCCAGATCGTCGACATGCTGCCGGGCATGGGCCAGATCAAGCGGCAGATGAAGGTCGACAGCTTCGACGAGGGATTCTGGAACAAAGCGGAAGCAGTCGTGTACTCTATGACGCCGGAGGAGCGGAAACACCCGGAGATCATCAACGGCAGCCGCCGCAAGCGGATTGCGCTCGGCAGCGGCACGACGCCGCAGCAGGTCAATCAACTGCTGAACCAGTGGAAAGAAGCCAAGAAGCTTATGCAGGGCTTCGCGAATAACCGTTCAGGGTTCCTGAACATGTTTGGAGGACGATAGGCAGTGTTACGCATTCGACTTCGTCGCGTCGGCAAGAAAAAGCAGCCGAACTACCGGCTCGTTGTCGCAGACTCGCACGCGCCGCGTGATGGCGACTTCATCGAGACGATCGGCACGTACAACCCGCTGACCGATCCGGCGACAATCACCGTCAACGAGGAGAAAGCGCGGGCCTGGATCGCGAAGGGCGCCGTCCCGTCCGAGCGCGCGCAGAAGATCCTCGCCGGCGTGGGCATCGGCGAGATGCCGACGTACACGCCGAAGCCGAAGAAGGAAGCCGCGGCCGAGCCGGCCGAGGCTTAGCGGCATGCAGGAACTGATCGAATACATCGCCAAGCAGCTTGTCGACAAGCCGGACGAGGTGAAAGTGACCGAGACCGAGGAGCGCGGCCGCGTGCTGATCCACCTGGAGGTGGCGGAGGACGACTACGGCCGCGTCATCGGCAAGGGCGGCCGCATCGCGCAATCGATGCGAGCGCTGCTCAAGGTCAGCGCCGTCCGCAGCGGCGAGTACGCCTCCCTCGAAATCGGCGAATAGCGTTCTGTCGTCTGCGACTGGTGATTGGTGGGTGGCGATCGTAGCTGCCGACTGATCAGGGCCATCGGTCGAGGCCATCATCCACTTCGTGCTTTACCGGCAACCGGCGACTAGAAACTCAACAGATGCCTCGTCGAAACTCCTTTGCCTCGCGTGTGAAAGCGAAGCGCGCGCCGGCGACGCCACGCAGCGCCGACGCACCGCCGCGACCGTGCCGCACACCATCGCCAGACGAGACCGGCGCCGCCGCTAACGCCGTGCCGGACGCCGCTGCGAGCATCCAACATTCAGCATCCAGCATCGCTCCCGAAGCTTCCACCAAGCCCGCCCCGCCCAAGCCACAGGCCGAACCGGACGAAGGCTTCGTCGCCGTCGGCCGCGTGCTGGGGGCGTTCGGGCTGAAGGGGGAGTTGCGCGTGCAGATCCTCACCGACAACGAGGCGCGCTTCAAGCCGAAAGCGAAGCTCTGGGCCGGCAAGCAGCCGGTGAGCATCGCGACGTCGCGGTTCGCGCAGAGCTTCGCCTACGTGACGTTGAAGGGGTTCCACGATCGCACGGCCGTCGAGAAGTTCCGGCACGCGCTGCTGCAGATCCCCGAGACGGAGCTGCCGCCGCTGCCCGCGGGAGAGTACTACCGCTTCCAGCTCCTCGGCCTCACCGTCGTCGACCGCGCCGACGGCACGCTAGGCACGCTCGAGGAGATCATCGAGACGGGCGCCAACGACGTCTACCGCGTCCACCCCGCTGACGGCGCCGACGTCCTCCTGCCGGCGCTCGCCGACGTCATCATCAGCGTCGATCTCGACGCGCGCGTGATGGTGGTGGACCCGCCGGACTGGCGGTAAGGGGCGGGGTGTCCTCGCGAACGCGGAATAGAGTGCAGGGGTCGTCGGCGCTTGTTTGCTTAACGTCAAGACGTTCTCGGCATTCCACGCACATCTTTTACCGTCGATGGCACGCAGGAATCGATGAGTTCAGGGCGCGCTTCATCTCGAGGGTTTCGAGATCAGG
>JBBSDV010000090.1:0-13006 GCA_038240335.1 Dehalococcoidia bacterium | reverse complement strand
GCGCTACTTCGTCCGCCGGGCTACTTGCCCTTGGCGTGACCCTCTTCGCTGTGATGCTTGTTCACTGTGCGCGCAGCGATCTCCTTCGCCAACTTCTTCGAGCGGCCTTGCTTGAGTTCGCCGTCTTTGACGTGCTCATACATACGTTGCTCTTTGTCGCTGATGCTCGGCAGGTGCTGCTTCTGTGTCATCGGTTGAGTCCTCACGGGACGGTTCTTGCGACTCGCTCTGTCGCACATGCAAATATTCGCACCCACGGCGCGCTGATGGCGGATCGCTTGCTGCTGTTGCATCTCATTTGCCTCTCAGTTGGAAGTCTTGTTCGGGTCGAGAACCTCGGCCGGATGCCTGCGCGTCGAGGCACATCCGGCCACCGCGCGGCAGACGGGCGCTGTTGGGATAGCGTCGCGCGCGTAGGATCTCCTAAGCCGCTTTTCGGACGCATCGCAGCCGCCAAGACTAGGGTGCCAGGTAGTACGCCCGTGGTTGACGTGCGGGTGTATGATCGCACTAACGGTAGGTTCAGTTGGAGGTGCCCGTCATGGCCGAGAGCGTCTACAAGATCATCGAACTCGTGGGGACCAGCACGGAATCGTGGGAGGCGGCCGCTCGCGCCGCTGTCGAGCGCGCGAGCAGCACACTGCGCGACCTTCGCGTCGCCGAAATTGACAAGCTCGACATGACGGTCGAGGACAACAAGGTCGCCCTCTTTCGCGCGAGGGTTAAAGTTTCCTTCAAATACGAAGAGTAGTTTCCGGCGCGTGCGTGATTGACGGCGTCGCCTCGATGAACAAGCGAGGCGAGTTCGGAGCGCAGCGTGACTGGCGTGGAGACGTCGGCGACGCCGGCCGGAGACGAACGCGTCCCCGAGGATTGGCACTGGCCGAGATTTCTGGGATGCTGATGCGCAATGCACGTCGCGCCCGGACGGGCGATAATGCGGGAGGGGTTCGCCACGGCGGAACCGAACGGAGCATGTGCGCAGTCATAGCGCTCGCGAGCTCACGCGGCCCGAGAATCCCCACGCACAAGCGGAATAACAAGCGATGCCGCCGAAGAAGAAGATTAACGAGCCGCACGTCAAGCTCTACCAGTCGGATTGCCCGGTCTGTCGGCGGCACTACGAGGGCAACTTCCCGATGTGGGTGCGCATCGGCGCCTTCCCGTGCATCTGCGGTGCGACCGTGGCCGCGCCGTCCGGCCAGGGCGGCGCCAACGACTACCGCTTCGACGACTGACGGCGAGCAAGGCCCGCTGCGTCCGAGCGAGCGGCGAAGTATGGGATGGCGGAATGCAGTACCGGGTCCGGGTCGAACGCAACAAGCTGAAGTTCGCTGCCGCTCATTTCGCCACCTTCGGCGGCGAGTGCGAACCGCTGCACGGCCACAATTACGCCGTCTCGATCGAGGTCGAAGGCACGCTGACGGACGACGCATGGGTCTGCGACTTCGCGACGCTGAAGTCGCTCGGCAAGGCGCTCTGCGACGAGATGGATCACAAGTTTCTCCTCCAGCGCGATAGCCGCGTGCTCGAGATCGACGAGGGCATGAGCAACTGGAAGGTGCGCTTCGGCGAACGCGGCTTCGTCTTCCCGAAGGCTGACGTCCTCGCGCTGCCGATCGAGAACACCACCGCCGAGCGTCTCGCCGAGCACTTCGCCGCGCGCATGCAAGCAGCGCTCGCCGAACGCGGTGCGACGAACCTCGGTTGGCTCGAAGTCGGCATGGAGGAGGCGCCGGGGCAGTCGGCGACCGCGCGGCTCGCGCTCGGCACGTAGGTGCTGTGCTTCTAACGCATGTGTCGCTTCGTACCGGGAATTGAGGCGCACGCGTAAGGCGGCGTTTTCGCAATGACACTTCAGACGCGCTAGAGAGAACGCCCACCGCTCGGGCGAAAAAGCCGGGTATTCGCACAAAACCCGATGGCGGCGCTCGTCCTCACCGTCGCCGAGATGCCGGACTTTGCGGAACAATGCGGTTTTGCAATGCCAAGACGTAAGCGTTGCGTAAGTTTTGTTACGCAGAAGTCAGGCTTCGCTGGTACGGTTGTGCATCGCGTTGGTCGTCACGGAGGGAGCGGCGCTTGCAGCCATTCGCGCTTGAACGAGAGTATCGGCACGGCTGCGCGGATGCGTTCGACCTTTCGTCAAGTTCACCGACTCCTCTGACCGCCGCGGACGTCATGCGCGCCGCCGGGCGCGACCCCGCCTCCTTGCTCGACGTGCCGCTCACCTACGAGCGCGGCGGCGGCGATGTATCGCTGGCGGGCGCCATCGCCCGGCTCTACGACACGCTCTCCGCCGACGACATCGTCATCACAGCCGGCGCGAGCGAGGCGATTCGCGCCGCGGCGATGGCCTCCGTCCGGGCAGGCGATGTCGTCGCTGTCCAGACACCGTGCTATGCGGCGCTCCACGCCACGCCGGCGGATCTCGGCGCCCGCGTCGTCCGTTGGCAAGCCAAACCAGGCTTCGCGTTCGACTACGCCGATCTCGCCACGCCGCCGCTGCGCGACGCAGCGTCCATCTTCCTGAACACGCCACATGGCCCCAGCGGCTCGCTCCCGTTCGGCACGCATCACGGCCGCGCGCGGCTGATCGCGGACGAGGTGTACCGACCGATCGAGCTCGTGCCCGGAACACGCAGCGCATCCGTCGCCGATGTCTTCGGCGATGCCGTTAGCATCGGCGACCTCTCGAAGCCACTTGGCCTCCCGGGACTCCGCATCGGCTGGATCGCCACGCGCGATCGCGCGCTGCTCGACCGTTGCCGCATCGTCCTCGATTACCTCAGCGGTTCAGTGGCGACGCTCTCCGCGCGGCTCGCGCTGGCCGCGCTCGAGAGTTTCGACGAACTGCTCGCACCGCACCTCGCGCGGGCGCGCAAGAACCTGTCGCTTCTCGCCGCCACGATGGAGCAGCACGCCGAGTGGCTCGACTGGACGCCGCCGCAAGCCGGCTACACCGCGTTCGTCCGGTTTCGCGCCGGTGCATCCGGCACGGCTTTCTACGAGCGCCTTCGGGCCCGGGGCATCTTCGCGCTCGACGGCGCAGTCTATGGCGAGCCGGAGCACGTCCGCATCGGCTTCGGCCTCGATCCCGGCGACTTCGCGCACGCGCTCGACGTTTTTTGCGACGAAGTGCGTCGGCTACCGCGCGTCCGCGCACAGACGCCGCGGCCGACGCATGATGTACTGCTGTTGGCGAAGGAGCCGCGTCCCGGGTTCACAAAGACGCGGCTCGCCGCGGAAGTAGGAGCAGTGCGCGCCGCCGAGATCAGTGCCGGCCTCCTCGAGGATTCGCTTACGCTGGGCGCGAGTTGCGCGCGCACGCTCTATGTATCGTTCGCTCCTGCGACGGCCGCGCCGGCGTTCGAATGGATGGCGCCCGCCGCGCATCGCTTCGCGCAACCCGAGGGCGATCTCGGCACACGGCTGCGGCATGCGTTTGCGACCGCGCTCGAGGCCGGCGCATCGCGGCCGATCCTGATCGGCTCCGACAGCCCGACGCTGCCAGCAAGCCTGCTGCGCACAGCACACGAAACCCTCGCGCGGCACGATCTTGTACTGGGGCCAGCGGAGGACGGCGGGTATTACTTGATCGGCATGAACACGCTGCATCCTACGCTCTTCGACAACATCGACTGGGGCAACTCTTCCGTCCTGTCGCAGACGCTGGATCGCGCCCACGACGCCGGCCTGCGAGTTGCCACCCTGCCCTACTGGTACGACATCGACACCCTCGCGGGACTGGCGCGTCTTGCGAACGACCCGCTGCTCGGGAACGCGACGCGCACCGTGCTCGCGGCGGAACGCACGGCGACGGGCGCGCCAGCATCATGACGACCGCGCGCGTTGAATCGATGCCAGCCGAAAGCCGCCACGAATATCCGGCGAGCACAATCATCACGATGCAGCTCGGGTTCTCGCTGGCAATCCTGCTCGGACTTCAATTCTTTTCCGGCGGCCTGTTCTTTCTGTACGTCTTCAACTATGACGTCGGGCCGTACTTCACACTGACGCGCTTCATTCATTTCTACGTCGGCCTCGCGTCGATCCCGTTCCTGCTCGCGAAGTACGGCTCCACGACGTTCCGCCTCGCCGGCTATTACCTCCGTCTCCCGCGATTCAAGAAGGCAGGCCCGCCGAAGATCATTCCACGCTTCACGTCGCCGCTGCTCGCGGCCGACTTCTTCGTGTTGTACTTCAGCGGCCTCTACATGCTCTTTCACTACTACTACCGCGTCACCAACATCCCGCCGTACGACTTCAAGCCGGTGCAGCTGCACCTGTGGGCGGCGATTATCGCCGTGCCGCTGCTCGCGATTCACCTCAGCGTCCACCTGATCGACGTCGCCACCGGCCTCGCGCAGGAGCGCCGCGAGCTGCGGGCGCAGGAGCAGCTGGTGCCGGAATCGACGCGCCGTGTTGCCACCCGACGCGCCTTCATGGGCACGATCATCGCCGGCGGTCTCGGACTGGCGCTCGCGTACCAGAACACGCCGCTCGTCAACAAGACCATCGGCGGTCTGTTCATCGGACGTATCAACCCAAACGACAAAGGCACCGCTGCCGACTTTCCGACGGAGACACTGTTCGGTGTTAAGACGGATGTCGATCTCACCACCTGGCGGCTCAAGATCGAGGGCCAGGTCGGCAAGCAAATGGAGATGACGTACGACGAGCTGCTCGCGCTGCCGACAACGACACAGCAGATCCGCATCAGTTGCGTCAGCGGCTGGACGTCGCAGCCGACGTGGACCGGCCCGCTCGTCCGCGACGTGCTCGCGATGGCGGAAGCCGATCCCGCCGCAAGGAGCGTGAACTTTCACAGCGTCACGAACTACAGCCTGACCTGGCATCGCCATCGCCTTGCGGGCGACCGATCGATCCTGGCGACGCACGTGAACGGCATCCCGCTTTCGAATACGCACGGTTTCCCGGTGCGCCTGATCGCCCCCGGCTACCCCGGACAGAACATGATCAAGCAGCTCGATCGCATTACCGTTATCGGCGACAAGGAGAAGTTCAACCCCGACTTCAAGCTCACGTCCCTCGAGGGCAACGACGCGGCGTGCGTCCAGAGCAGGCTCTCGGAAGCATGAACATGACAAGCGCCGCGACCATCCCGCTGGAGGCCATCGACAAGCGCGGCCGCGTCGTGCGCGAGCTGCCCGGCGAGCTCTATCTCGAGACCACGAACCGCTGCAACCTGAAGTGCCGCACCTGTCCGCAGTATTTCGGCATGCCGGAAGACTTCGCCGACCTGACGCCGGAGCGTGTCGAGCGCATTCTCGCGCAGTTTCCGACGGTACGGCGCGTCGTGCTCCACGGAATCGGCGAACCCCTGCTGAATCCCGATCTGCCGCAGATCATCACGGCGGTAAAGACACGGGGCGCGCACGTGCTGTTCAACACGAACGGACTCCTGCTCCGCGGCCGGCTGGTCGAGCCCGTCGTGCGCGCCGGCCTCGACGAGCTGCGCGTTTCGATCGACTCCGCATCGCCGGAGACCTACGCCCTCGTCCGCGGCGCGGACGGCTTCGATCGGATCATCAACAACCTGCGCGGTCTCGCCGAGCTCAAGTCGCGTCTCAGCCTCACGACGCCGAAGATCTCGCTGTGGATCACCGGCATGAAGGCGAACGTTCGCGAGCTGCCCGATCTGATCCGCATCGCCAATGAGATCGGTGTCCGCGAGGTCTACCTGCAGCGGCTCGTGTTCTCCGAGCGCGGCCTCGCGATGCAAGATCAGGCGCTGTTCCATCAGGCCGGCGACGAAGAATTGGAGGCCGTGCGCGAGGCGGAGCGGCTGGCGATCGCGCTCGGCATCACGCTGCGCGGCTCAGGCGAAGCGTCTGCCGGGGATCTGCTGCCGGAGCCGGCTGCGGAGGGGTCGTATCGCGCGTGCCGCCGGCCGTGGTCACTGATGTACGTCACCGCGAACGGCAACGTGCTGCCATGCTGCATCGCGCCGTTCACGGGCGCCCACTATGAGGGCATGGTGCTAGGCAACGTCTTCGAAGAGACGGTGGAGCAGATCTGGAACGGCGCGCGCTACCAGTCGTGGCGGGCCGGCATGCTCGACGAGCGTCCGCCCGAGGCCTGCGCC
The DNA here is from genome assembly GCA_038240335.1 of Dehalococcoidia bacterium. GTDB lineage: Bacteria > Chloroflexota > Dehalococcoidia > DSTF01 > JACRBR01 > JBBSDV01. The sequence continues at coordinate 6,897 of JBBSDV010000090.1, read as the reverse complement.
GGCTGCGGCGCCGGATGGAGTCTCTAGCGATGGCACAATCATCCGGGGCGATGCCACCCGGTTCCGCCGATGACGCCGTCGCCGTGCGCACGGCTGGCTCATCTCCGCCCCAGTCACATCAGTACGCAATGGCCGGCATGCTGTTCGGCGCGCTCGTCGCCGTCATCATCCTCGTCGCCGTCTCGGTCATCCTGCTGCGCGCCGAGGGCTCGACGTACAAGGTGCTGGTGGCGGTGTGGCTCTGGGCGCTGTCGGTGCTCGGCCTGTTCTCGACGATCGGCTACGTCCTCGGCAAGGGCGCGGACGCCGTTGCGGCATCGGAGATGAACGCATGAACGGGAAGAACACCGGCCCCGCGGCGCCGATCTTCGACGCGATGGACGGCGCGGGGGCCGAGATCGAGCGGCAGGCCGACAGCGTCGAACTGATCGCCGCCGGACGTCCTCTCGGATCGGCGATTCTCGGGGCGGGTATCGCGCTCAGCGTCATCCTCGGTGGCCTCGGCACCTTCATCATCGTCTGGCTCATCCTCGTCAAGCTCCTCAACTAACGTCGGTGCCGAGCTTCCTCAACGCGCGCTGCGCTGTCTCGAGGGGCTCCCTGGAATCGCGTGAACGCGCGCGACGACGTGCCGCATTGGTCCGTCCCGCCCGCCTCACAGCGATCGCGCTGGCGGTCGCCCTCGCCGCGATGGCCTGTGGCGGCGGCAGCGGGACCGGCGATGCGCCGAAGATCCTCGCATCGCCGAGCGGCATCTCGCTGCGAATCTCGCGCGTCGTTGCGGCGGACGTACCGGCGGCGTTCGCCTTTAGTCCGGCATGCGAAGGCACGTGCGGGGGGTCCGATCCTCACAGCGACGGCCGTCTCTGGTACGGCGAGCTGACGTCTGGACGCATCTTCTCGCTCGGAAAGCAGCGCTGGGACTTCGCGGTCTCGGCCGGCGGCGAAAGCGGCCTCGAGAGCATCACTATCTCCCGCGACGGCCGCTATCTCGTCGCTTACATCTCCGTCCCGAAGGGCGATCCGGCGGACACGGCGCAGGACGGCGGCGAAGCATCCGTCAGCCGCGTGGTTCGCCTCTCGATCGCCGATGACGGCGGACTCGCCGATCCGGTGACGCTGCTCGAGGTGCCGTCGACCGGCATCCACAACGCCGGCAGCGTTGGCTTCGGCCCGGACAGCCTGCTGTACGTCGACATCGGCGATAATCACGACTTTGGCGAGTCGCAATCGCTCGCGTCACCGTTCGGGAAGATTCTGCGCATCACGACCGATGGCGCGCCGGCGCCCGGCAATCCGTTCGCCGGTCGCAGCGATGCCGACCCGCGCGTCTGGGCGTACGGCATCCGCAATACGTTCGCCTTCGACTGGACAGCTAGCGGCGCGATGCTCGGCGCCGACGACGGCGATACGGGCAACGACGCGATCAATCGCCTCGTCGCCGGCGCGAACTACGGGTGGCCGCCGTTGGACAGTGGTCCCCGCGCCGGCGAGGTCGTTCCGGTGCGCGTCTTCCAGCAAACCATCGCGCCCTCAGGGCTCGCCGTCGTGCCGGACGGCTTCGGTGAGTGGTCGAGCGGCAACCATGCGTTCGTCTGTGGCTACGTCTCGCGCAAGATGACGCTCGTCGCACTGGACGACGCGTCGCCGCCGGCAACGGACATCATTGATGGCTGCTCGCTGCGCGTCGTCGCGGCGCCCGGACACGGCAGTATCTTCTTCTCAAACGAGAAGGGGATCTGGCATGTCGAGGCCGTACCGCAGCAGTGAACGGTAGCATGGTGCTGCGCGATCAGTGCGTAGCGATCAGTAAGTCCGGCACGCGCTCCGGCACCGCGCGTCGATCCTCGACGCCCGCGCTGGATCCGCGCGCGAACTCCGGCGGGATCTCGACGGCGCCGCAAGCGGTAGATGTCTCCTGCACGAAGCGCGTCACGTCGGGGGCGTTCGATTCGTACATGCGCTCGATGGGCTGCTTCACGAGGAGGCCGACGAACGACGCGACGTTTGCCGCTGCCGTCTCGGCGATGACGCGCGTCGGATCAGTCTCGACACGGCGGCTGCCGAGCCCGAACGGATCGAGCCAGGCCGTCCATTGGTCTGTCAGGAATCGGGCCCAGAGATCGGCGTTGTTGATCGTCGTTTCGCGTGCATCCATGCCGCTACCCTCCCGGGGGAACGCGTCTCGCAGATTTGACTCGATGTAGCTAGTCGTGCCGGCCTGATCGTGGAGTAATCCGAGAGGCCGATGCTTCAGCGTATAACGAGCGCCGTAATGCGAGACTGATCTGCCACTCGTCGCGAGATCACAGATCTGTTGCAATGATAGCTCGCAGTAATGCCGCTGTGCGAGTTCGTTATGTCGTATCGATGGGCAATCATACTTCGCGCACCAAGCCTCGAACCCCGCGGTCGTCAGCGTCACCGCACTCCGCTTAGCCGCGTCGCTCCGCGACCCAGACGGGTGCCCGCCGGGCCGCTAACTAGCCTCCTTCAGAGCGACCGTCATGAAGCGCTAGCCTAGTTGATCGCAGGTACCTTGCAGAAGCTCTCGGGGTCGAAGCGGCAGCTGTGCGCCTTGATGAAGGTGCGGACGCGGTCATCGTCGTACGCCGAGGCATCGAAGCTGTCGATGCGCGTCCACGAGACGACGCCGATCGTATTGCTATCGAGATCGTCGTCGGGCGAGAGCACGACGCGCGCGCCGAGCGAGATCTCCTGCGTGACGAGATTCTTGAGCCGGTCGATCACGCTGTTACAGTCATCCGAGGTGCAGCGATAGCCCACGTACACGCCCGCATGCTCCTCGATGTGCGGGATCGCCTCTCGCGGGATCACGAAGTCGTACACGCCGGGATCCGGCGGCACGTTGATCCGATGATTGTCCGGAAGCGACACATTGCGCTGCACCGGCAGATGCAAACCCGACGTCGGCGGGTTCGACGCATAGCACTCGTTCGAGACGCCGCCATCGGAGCAGAAGGGGACGTGCTGGCGGAGCGGGTAGTTGGCGGTGTGCTGACGCCCCTGCGGCGGCACGAAGCGGCCCGGCAGGCTGTCGCTGTCGGTCAGCTCCGCGCGATCCGCGACGCTCACTGTCGCCTCGGGCTGCGCGCCGCCGTTGATCGGCGTGCCGCCGCTGTTCGTCGCCGGGATGCGCACGTGCGAACTCGCGTTCTCGCCGCGCACGACGTGCGTGTACACAGCGAGATCGAGGACCGCGGTCGCCACGATCAGCGCCCACATCGCGACTTCCGGGAGGACGCGCAGTACTCGCATCGACGTGAGTATAGCGACGGCGGCTGTGTCGGCGGCCTGCAGCGGCGTAGACTCAAGCGCGAATGAGTTTCCCCACCCACAGATTGCGTCGCTTGTTTGTCCGCGCCTGGCCGCTGCTCGCCGCCGTCGCGGTGCTGATCGGCCTGCCGCTGCTGCTGAGCACAAACCGCCATGGGCGCGTCGCCGTCGCCGCGGCGCTGTACCTGCCCGACATGATCGTCGTGCTGCCGCTGCCCGTTCGGCCGGTCGACCTGATCTCGCAGGCGCCATCGCGCGAGCGCGTCACGATCGACTACCAGAGCCGCAACGGGCCGCGCTCGATCGATGCCGACCTCTACATTCCCGCCGACGGCAAGCAGCACAGCGGCGTCGTCTTCTCGATGGGGGCGCCGCCGCTGCGGCTCGATGATCCGCGCCTCGTGCGCATCGCGGAGGATGCCTCGCGTGCCGGCGTCGTCATGCTCGTGCCCTTCAGCGACAGGCTCGACGACCTCCAGATCGCGCCCGAGGAGATCGATGCGCTGGTCGCCGAGTTTCAGTACGTGCAGCAGCTGCCGCAGGTCGATCCGAAGCGCGTCGGCTTCTTCGGCGCCAGCGTCGGCGGCTCGATCGCCCTCGTCGCGGCTGCGGATCCGCGGATCGCGGACGACGTGGACCACGTCGTCTCGTTCGGCGGCTACTTCGACGCGCTCTCGACGTTCGGTGCGGTGGCGACGCAGCACATCGAGTACGAGAGCGTCGACGAAGCCTGGGTGCCGCGCATCCACGCAGAGCACGTCGTCGCCAGCCAGCTGATCGACTATCTCGCCGACCCCCACGACCGCGAGCTGCTCACGCGCATGTTCGTCGACGACGAGCCCGCAACGCCGGCGGAGATCGCCACCTTCGGCGCCGTCGCTCGCAACTCGTACAACTTCCTCGCGAATCGCGACCCGAACGCGGTAGATGGCCTGATCACGAAACTGCCGCCCGACGCCGTCGCCCAACTCAGATATCTCTCGCCCGAGACAAGCATCGCGAACGTGAAGGCCGAGCTCTTCATCATCCACGACCGCGCCGACCCGTTTGTCCCCTACACCGAGTCGCGGCGCCTGAAGGATGCGGTCGGCAATCGCCCGCGCACCCACTTCGACGAGCTGCGTCTCTTCGAGCACGTCGAGCCCAAACTCAACCAGGACCCCGACATCATCGCCATCGACAGCACGCGCCTGTTGTTCCGCATGTACCAGCTGCTGCTGCGCTGGGATTGAGGGGATGCGAGTCGGGGCGGAAGCTCGGAGTTGTTGGAGTTAAGCTCGCGCCGCGCGAATTGACGACGCGCCTGCAGAATCGTTTACCTACACCCGCTCGCCACCTATACTCACCTTCGTTATGGCAGATGAGAAGATCCGGGTGCTGATTGCGAAGCCGGGGCTCGATGGGCACGACCGGGGGGCGAAGGTCGTCGCGCGGGCGCTGCGGGACGCCGGCATGGAGGTCATCTACACCGGCATCCGCCAGACGCCGGAGATGATCGCGGAGGCGGCGCTGCAGGAAGATGTCGACGTGATCGGGCTGAGCATCCTTTCGGGCGCACACATGGAGCTGTTCCCGCGCGTCGTCAAGGCGCTCGAAGACCGCGAGATCGGCCGCGACGAGGTGCTCCTGTTCGCCGGCGGCATCATCCCCGACGCCGACATCGAGCCGCTCAAGCAGGCGGGATTCCAGGCAATCTTCGGGCCCGGCACGTCGACGGAAGATGTGATCAAGTTCGTCCGCGACTGGGCGGCCACCCGCCCGGCTCGCGCCACATAGCCCATGCCGACCGTCGAAGCACTCGTCGAGCGGCTCCTCGCCGGCAACCGGCGCGCGCTCTCGCGCCTGCTCACCGTGATCGAGAACGCCACGCCGGAGGGCCGCCGCGCGCTAGCGCAGCTCTACCCGCGCTCGGGTCGCGCCCACACGATCGGCCTTACAGGCTCCGCGGGCGCCGGCAAGAGCACGCTCTCGGGCGCGTTGGCGCGAGAGCTACGGCGGCGCGGCATGACACTCGGCATCGTGGCCATCGACCCGACGAGCCCCTTCAGCCAGGGTGCGCTGTTGGGCGACCGGATCCGCATGCAAGACCTCACCTCCGACCCCGGCGTCTACGTCCGCAGCATGGCGACGCGCGGCAACCTCGGCGGCGTCGCGCCGTCGACGGCCGGCGTCGTCACGGCGCTCGATGCGTTCGGCCACGACGTCGTGCTGATCGAGACCGTCGGCGCGGGGCAGGACGAGGTCGAAGTGGCGGCGATGGCCGACACAACGGTCGTCGTCCTCACGCCGGGCGCCGGCGACGACGTGCAGGCGATGAAGGCCGGCATCATGGAGATCGCCGACATCCTCGTCGTCAACAAGTGCGACCTCCCGAACGCCGACCTCTTCGCCCGCCAGCTCGCCTCGATCGTCGATTCATCGACGAGCGCGCGCAAGACGCCCATCCTGAAGACCGCCGGCAGCATGAACGAGGGCATCGAGGCCCTCGCCGACGCGCTCGCCGAACACCGCGCGTATCTCGAGAAGTCGGAGGTGCGCGATGCCCACCGCCGCGAGCAGGCGCGCCACCAGGTGCTGACGCTCGCCCGCCAGCGGCTGATCGAGCGCGTCGTCGCTGCCCACACCAGCGACGGCCGGCTGGACGATCTCGTCGAGCGGGTCTCGAAGCGCGCGCTTGATCCGCATAGCGCCGCCGACGCGCTGATCAACGAATAGCGTCAAGCAGCAGCTTCACGCGGCGGTCTCCACGACCAAAAGGTGGTGCAGGCACCCGCTATACTTGCTTCGGATTCCGCCTCCCCGCGCCGATACATCAGTGTCCCGAAGCCGCGCGCGCCGCATCGTCATGCGTGCGTCGTCGCTGCTCGGAACTGAGGGCCACGGCGCTCCGACGGCCAAATTCGCAGGATGCGTGTCGATCTGTGGTTGTGGCTGATCCGAACGAGGACGTATGACGACCGACACCCCCGCGAACCAGGACCCCGGCGGCATCGACCGGGCGGCGCAGATCATTGCCCAGGCGCTGATGGAGGCCGAGGTGATCCTCGGCAGCGAGCGCGACGCGCGCGGCCAGCAGGTCTCACCCGTCGTCGTCGAGGCGCTCGAAGGGTTCAGCGACGTGCTGACGCGCCTCGTTGAGCACACCGCGTCGCTCGTGGATCGGATCGCTGCGCTGACAGACGCCGTCGCCGCGCTCGCAGAGTCGCACGCGGCGGTGCCCGCGCCAGAACCAGCCAAGCCACAGCTGCCCGAGATGGAGCCGTCGTTCGCTCCGGGCGGCGAGGGTATCGACGTGACGATCGCGGCGGTGCCGGGATTCCAGGGGCTGATGGAGCTGCAGCGCGCGCTCGTCCGGCTGCCGCAGGTGCAGTCGGCGGCCGTTCGACGTTACCAGGACGACGAAGCGACGATCCAGCTCGTCCTCAGCCAGCCGATGACGGCATCCGTCATCGCCGAGGGCGTCAGCGCCGGCACCGGCAAACAGATCTTCGTCGATGAAGCGCGCCCCGACTCGCTGCGGATCCGCCTGCGGTTCCTTTCGTAGTTTGTAAGTCGGGGATTTGGTCGGTCTGTGGTTCGGTTCCCGGAGGACTCTGTCCG
>JBBSDV010000089.1:0-13140 GCA_038240335.1 Dehalococcoidia bacterium | reverse complement strand
GCCGCCCCGCCGGCGGTGCTCGTTTGCCACGAACGGTGCGCCTCGACGAGATAAGCGCCCAGGGTGCACTGGTTGATGCCGATCGTCGACGACTTGAGGATCTCGTCGAGGTGCTGGCGGCGGAACGGCGTCCCATCCCAGTAAGTCGAGTTCGCGAGCCCGGCATCCATCGAGATCACCTGGCCATACGTGCTGATCGCATCGACGTCGCGGCCGAGGTCTTCGTAGACCTCGCCGGCGAGAAGGACGGGTGGCACGTGGTACGTCGCCAGCCGCGTCAGTCGCGCCTGTTCGGCTGCTTCGTCGGGATGGCCGCCGAGCTGCAATGCGCGGGCGAGGTTGGCGCGCGCGAGGTCGCTGCGTGGGTCAAGCGCGACGGCGCGGCGCAAGTGGACGACCGCCTGTTCGATCAGCGTCTGATCCTTGTGGCCTTCGCGGTCGTACTTTGTCGCCTGCACCTGCCCGAGCTGCATCTGGTAGACCATCATGCTCGAGTCCGCATTGACGGCGGCTTGCAGCTTCTCGACGGCGCCCGGCTCGTCCTTGTTCGCCTTCTCGACGCCCTTGTAATAGTCATGGTGAGCGGCGTCGATCTTGTACCAGGCGACGAACGGCACGGCGAGGAGCACGAGCAGCGCCGCTCCCACCGCATAGCCGCCATAGCGACGGGCGTCGCGCGATGCGCGCTCGGCTAGCCGGAGTCGACGGTTCGCGGCAGGCAGCTCCATGAAGTTGCGGGCGATGATCGCGCCAACGAACGCCAGCGCGACGCCCGGCGCCTTCCAGATGTTCCCGGCATCAAGTTGGTTGTGAATCGAGAAGCCGAGCAGCGCGCCGGCGCATGCAATCGCCAGCAATCGCTGCTCGATCGTGCCGGCACGCCAGGTGCGCCAGAGCATCGCGATCACGACGACGGCGAGCAACGCCAGAGCCAGCAGGCCGAGGAGACCGATGTCGTCGGCGAGCTGGAGGAAGCCATTGTGCGCGTGCTGCGTGTGGACGATGAATTCGGCGGCGTGCTTGCTGTACTGCGGGAAGAGCAGCCCGAAGGTGTTCGGACCGGCGCCAGTCAACGCGTGATCAAGAAAGATCGCGCGGCCTACGTGCCAGGCGTCCTGCCGGGGCGAGAGCGAGCTGCGGAAGAGCCAACCTGGCCGCGTCGAGAGCGTCGAGAGGAAGGCCAGCGTGCCGACGACGAACAGCGCGAACGCGCCGCCGATTGCTGCGATCGCGGTGGGGGTGATGCTGCCGGGCACGAGGGCGTCCCACGAGAGCGCTTCGCCCCGCGACTCGCGATCATGGATCCGCAGCGTCAGCCATGCGCCGCCGATCGTGAAGGCGATGCCCGCACCGGCGCCGATCCAGCCGCCGCGCGACAGCGTCAGGAAGAGCGCCATGGCGCCGATAACGAGGCCAGCGGACCCGGCGATCCGCTCCGAGCGCGTCTCGGATTGATACGCAGCGAGCGCGAAGAACGGCAGGATGAGCGTGAGCAGCATCGCCAGCACGTTCGGGTGATCGCTGACGTCGTGGACGCGCGGCACCGTCGCGGGGAAGATGTTGCTCGTGTGTAGCCCCTCGACCTTGTCGGCGAGACGGAGGTAGTCGGCGTAATCGTTGCCGACGACCCAGAGTGCGTAGAGCGACAGCGCGAACCCGACGGCCATCAGCGCGCGCCGCAGCTGCCTGGCGCTGAGGAACGGAAGGTCGGCGAGGGCGTAGAAGGCGACGATGGCAATACTGAACTGCAGCGCGGCCTCTAGGCTCACGCGCCAGTTGATCGATGCGTACGTGCCGATAGCGTACGCGGCGATCAGCGCGAGCACCGGAATATCGAGCGGAGTGCCTCCAGGCAGCCGCCGCGAAATCGCCAGATACGCGACGTAGACCGCCGCGGCGATCGCGACGAGGATGTGCAGCGTCAGCGTCGCCGGGAAGACGTGCAGGGTCAACTGCGGCATGCCGGTGAAGAGGAAGTAGCCTGCCCAGGAGCCGGCGAGCGCGGCGGCGATCCATTGCAACGCGACGCTGCGATCTCGGGAGTGAGCGACCATCGGTGGAAGAAGCGCCGCCCGGCTCGGGGAATCGTCGCCCGCGGGATCCACGGTCGGCGGGCGGGGGCCTGCGGTCATCTGGTTCTCCGAGTAGGTGCGCGCCGGGCGAAGTGTATCATCTCATCAATGCGCCGAATGCTCGCCCGCGCGCTCGTCCTGCCGGTGCTGGTTCCCCTCGTTGCGTGCGGCTCGTCAACGAACACACCTAGCGCCGCCGCGTCGCGCACGAGCATCGAGCGCACGGCGGTCATCGCCTCGCCGACGGCGAGCGACGGCCCGCCGACGGCGATCGTCACGCTCGGCCCGCTGCCGACTACGACGCTCGCGTATCCGGGCGGCTCGCTACCGATCGAGCTTGCGATCACGGAGCCGGCGCGGGAGCGCGGTCTCGGCTTCCGCGACTTGCTGCCGCCCGATTCCGGCATGCTGTTCGACATGCAGACGACGCAGGTGCCGACGTTCTGGATGAAGGGCATGCGCTTCCCCCTCGACATGGTGTGGATCAGCGACGACAAGAAGATCGCCTCCGTGACGGCGAACATCCCGCCCCAGCCCGGCGTCGCCGACGACAAGCTCGTCCGCTATTCACCGTACGCGCCGGTGCGCTACGTGCTCGAACTCAACGCCGGCGCTGCCGCTCGCCTCGGACTCAGCGACGGGATGCAGGTTGGGTTCCAGGTACCGTAGGGTGGTGGTGCGGCTCGGCGAGCGGCGGTGTTGGCGGGGCGCGGCTGTGGTGGCGTTTCGAGGCCGAAGCTGGATAGTGGAAGTTGGAAGCTGGATGGTGGTGACCGTCGGATAGTGGCCGGATGATGCTATTGGGGTGGCCGGGAGAGATCCTTCGCTTGGGTCTGGATGACAGTGGCGAGGCGAGCGAGTGCGTGTCGGCGAGCGGGATACGGTGACTCTGGGCGCTCGATCCAGCTTCCGGCTTCGTCCGCTAGCGTGGCCCGCTATCTCGAATCGCGATTCCGCGCCACATGCCGCCAGCCCGTAACCGACGCTCAGCTCTTGCGTTTGTCGAAGTCGTCGAGGTCGAGGCTTTCGATGAAGTCCTTGAACGCGGACATGCGCTCTAGCTCGGCGGCGTCGGGCTTGGCGCCGCGGGCGTTCGGCTCGACGGTCTCGCCATCCTTATCCAGCATGACGCCGGCCTTGTCGAGCACCTGCTCCTCGGCGAAGATCGGCACCTTGGAGCGCACAGCGAGGGCGATTGCGTCGCTCGGTCGCGAGTCGATCTCCATCGTGCCGCCATTGACGTCGAGGATGATGCGCGCGTAGAAGGTGTCGTTCGAGAGATCGCTGACGAGAATGTGGTTGACGCCGGCACCCAGCGTCTCGATGATCGAGCGGAGGAGGTCGTGCGTGAGCGGCCGTGGCACGGTGACTTCCTGCAGCTGCACCGCGATGGCGTCGGCCTCGGCCGGGCCGATCCAGATCGGGAGGTAGCGGTCGGACGACTTCTCCTTGAGGATCACGACCCTCTGGTAGTTCATCAGGCTGACCCTGATGCTCTCGATCGTCATCTCAACCAACAACCCAACCTCCAGCTTCGAACCGATTCAGTCTATGCAGGGTAATCTCGCGGTGTCAACGAACGTAGGTTCGATCCGCATTACAGCGGCGTGCCGCCCGGCGACGCTTCCGGAGGCGGCGGCCGGATCCCTGTCGACCACTTCGCTTCGAAGTAGATGCTAAACCCGGCGATCGTCCCCATTACGACGGCGATGGCGAAGAGCACCGGGGCCACACCATAAATATCGGCCACGGAGCCGGCCACGATAAGCGGCAAGATGCCGACGGCGTTGGCGAGCACTACCTGGGCCGCGAAGACGCGGCCGCGCATCTCCGCCGGAGCACGCTCGTGGAGGACGGTCTGCGCCGGCGCATTGACGAGCGCGTAGGCAAAGCCGAGCGGGCCGGCGAAGGCCATCGTCAGCAGCACCAGAATCGAGAGTCCGCCCGCGCGATCGCCGCCGCTGCCGAAGGGGTTGAGGTACTCGGTCGTCTTCAGCGCCCGGCCGATCGGGTCGACGAGCCCGATCGCCACGACGGCGAGGCTGAGGCCGACCATGCCGATGATCACGGTGCGGTTCTTGCCGAAGCGCGACGCGATGCTCGGCAGCGCCCGTAGCCCCAGGATGGCGCCGACGCCGACCGGTGCAAAGATCGTGACGGCCTTATCGGGCGAGATCTTGAGGACGGCCTGCATGTAGCGCGGGACGAGGACGGCAAAGAGCAGCACCATCGAGCTGCCCGTCGCGTAGTGCACGAGCGCCAGCGTCGATACTGGATCCTTCGCGAGCGCGCGCAGCGTATGCATGTAGTCGCCCGCCGCGCTCCGGAACTCCCGGAACGTCGGCAGCGATCTATCGGGAGCGAGGTCGCCGTCGCGGATCGGCGGCATTAGCCAGGCGCAGACCACGGCAACGCCGAACATCAGCGCGGCGATCGCGAAGAGCCAGACCTCGCCGACGGTCGGCAGCAAGATCGGCGCGAGGAAGATCATGCCGACGAGCTGGGAGCCGGTGACGGCCATGCTGAACATGCTGTTCGCCGCCATCAGCTGCTCTTTCGGGACGACGGATGGCACTGTGACGGCGTCGGTGGTGCCGAAGAACTGGCTCGATGTCGCGAAGAACACGCTGATCAGGATCAGCAGCGATACGTGATCGCGCGCGAAGAGAAAGCAGATCGCGAGGAGCATGCGGGCGACGTTCGTCCAGATCAGCAGCAGCCGCTTGCTCCAGAGATCGACCACGACGCCGGAGAAGACGCCGAACACGACCGACGGGATGACGAACGAGAGCACGAGCACCGACGTGTAGGTCGAGCCCTTCGTCAGCTTCGTGACGATGATCAGCAGGGTGAAAAGAATGGCGTTCTGCGCCGACTGCGAGATCAGCTGCGCGAGCCAGAGAAGCAGGAAACTGCGATTGGTCAGGACGGGGCGCGGCTTCGGCGCAGGGGGACGGCGGACCGTGCCCGCTCCAATCGCCATCTAGTACGCCGTCCGCGCCGGCATGGCGAGGTTGCGCGCGGCGTAGTAGACCGCGAGCAGCGCCGTCGTGATGGCGATGAGGAACAACACGGGCGCGACGCCGACGATGTCGGCCATCAGGCCCGTGAGCAGGATCGGCGGGATCGATGCCAGATTGATCAGCACCGTCTGCGCGGCCAGCACGCGGCCCTGCATCTCTCGCGGTATGCGTTCGTTGACGACGGACCTCCCGACGATATTGACGAAGGTGAAGGCGAACGCGATGCCGGCGCCGAGCACCGACGTGATCATAATACGCGCGCCCGTCTCGCCGAAGGGGCCGGGATCGAATATGCCGAGCGGGTTCGCCGCCCGCAGCGCATCGCCGGCAGGCGCGACGAAGGCGAGCAGCACGACGCCGGAGACGAGCGCGGCGAACGAGCCGCCGACGCTCCACGCCGGCGAAACGCGCGCGGCGAGCCGCCGCACCAGCGTCAGCGCGAGCCAGATGCCGATGGCGGCCGGCGCCGCGACGAAGATCACGTTCTCGCTGTTGATGCCGAGGACGTTCGTACAGTAGCGCGGCAGCAGCGTCATCACGACCAGGCCGGTGGTGTTCGTCAGCACGACGATTACGACGCTGATATACGAGACGGAGTCCATCGTCAGGTGGTGCCACGCCTGTGCGAACCGCTCGCGCGTGTCCTCGACCGAGAGCGGCACCGACGAAACCGCGCCGCCGAGGCCGTCGATGAGCAGGAAGTTCACCGCTGCGGCGGCGAACATGCAGGCGCAGACAATCGCCAGCGGCGCCGCGCCGACGGTCTTGAGGAAGAGCGTCGGCAGGATCGCGAGACCGGCGATCTGGGCGATCAGTGAACCGAGGTTATTGACGGAGTTCGCCGCCGTCAGATCCTCGGGCGGCACGATCGCCGGCAGCGCCGCGCCCTCGGCGGGGCCGCCAAACTGAGATCCGGCGGCGAAGAGCACGGCGATGACGTAGATGACGAGCACGTTGCCGGTCGAGACCGCGAGCAGAACGCAGAGCGCCGCACGGAGGATGTTCGTGCCGGCGAGCACGAGGCCCTTCGGGATGCGGTCGACGAGCACGCCGGAAATGGTGCCGAGCAGCGCCGTCGGCGCGATGTAGGCGACGACGAAGAGGCTGCTGAAGAAGCTCTTGCCGGTAGCGTTGACGACGAGAATCAGCATCGTGTAAACGAGCGCGTTGGTCGGCACGTGGGAGAGGAGCTTGGCGAGCCAGAGCTTGCGGTAGGCGTCGTTCTCGAACAGCTTGCGCTCGCCGACGAGGGCCGATAGGCGGAGCATCGCGCTGCGGCCGGAGACGTGGACGCGGCGAGTCTGGACCATCAGTCGCGCTCCAGCGCGATCCGCACCTGTTCCGGATCCGGCTCAGGTCCGCGGGAGACGAAGGCCTTCAGCCGCTTCTCGAGCGTGCGGCGCTCGAGCAAGACACGGTGGCCGCACACAGCGCATTTGAGGCCGATATCGGCGCCGAGCCGGACGACGGACCACTCGTAGCCGCCGCAGGGATGCGGTTTGCGCAGCCGCACGACATCGCCCATCCGGAAGTCGACGATCTCGGCCATGAAGGCACTCTACGTCCTCGCAGCGGCTGCGGCGATCGATTCGCGCTCGCAGTTGATCTCGTCGCGCAACCGCGCCGCCTCGTGCCGCGCCGCTTTGGCGAAGTCGGCGCCCTTCGACGCGTACGTGACGCCGCGAGAAGCGCTGATGATCATGCCGAGGCCACGGGCATCGATGCCGGCGCGTACCGCCTCCCCGAGCGAACCCTGCTGCGCGCCGACGCCCGGGACGAGAAAGGGCATCTCGGGGCAGATCGCCCGAATTTCGCGCATCTCCGATGGATACGTGGCGCCGACGACGAGACCGACGTTGCCTTGCCGATCCCACGACCGCGCCCGCTCGGCGACGACCTCGTATAGCGGCCGCGTGCGGCCAGCGTCGTCGACGCGCAGATCCTGAAAGTCCGGCGCGCCTGGATTCGAGGTGCGGCAGAGAATGAATGGGGCTTTGTCGTCGCGCTCGAGCCATGGCGCGACGGAATCGTACCCGAGGTACGGGCTGACGGTGATTGCATCGAAGCCGAGGTCGTCGTAGAAGGCATTGACGTAGGCGCGGGCCGTATGTTCGACGTCGCCACGCTTCGCATCGGCGAGCTTGATCACGTGCGGCGGGATCGCAGCCAGCGTTTGGCGCAGGGCTTCATAGCCGCGCTCGGGGCCCATTGCTTCGTAGAAGGCGACATTCGGCTTGTAGGCGCACACCAGGTCGCTCGTGGCCTCGATGATCGCGAGGTTGAATGCGGCGACGTCGGAGATCGCCATTCGCGCCGGATCGGGATCGAGTCCGATGCAGAGCAGGCTACCGCTGCGGTCCCATGCGGCATCGAGCTTGTCGCGGAACCTCATCGCTGCTCCTTCGGGATCTTCGGTTCAGCGGCTTCCATCGGCATCAGCCGCTCACGGATGCGGGCGAACGCGGCAGCATCGCCACTGCAAAGGTACAGCACATCGCCGCCGACGGTGCGGGGATTGCGGAGTCGGCGCGCGTCGATGACGCGGCGCACCTGCCGCGCGATCGCCGCCGAGGGCTCGATCACCGAGACGCCTTCGCCGACGACGCCTTCGATCGCCGGGCGCAGGAATGCGTAGTGGGTGCAGCCAAGTGCCAGCACGTCGGCACCCGAGTCGCGGAGCGGCTCCAGGTAGTGATGCAGCAACTGGCGCAGCGGCGCACCGTCGATCTCGCCCACCTCGACGCGCTCGGCGAGCCCCGGTGCCTCGATCGTCATCACTGAGACTTCTGCACCGTAGCGGTCGATCAGCGCCGCCAGCTTCTCGCCGCGTGCGGTGCCGGGCGTCACCAGCAGGGCGACCTTACCGGAGAGCGTGCCTTCGGCAGCGGGCTTCAGCGCGGGCTCGGTGCCGACAAACGGCACATCGAATTGCGCGCGGAGATGGGCGATCGCGGCGCTCGTGGCGGTATTGCAGGCGACGACGATCATCTTCGCGGCGCGAGCGAGCAGATCGCGCGTGACGGCTTCGGCGCGGGCGCGGATCTCGGCCGAGGGCTTTGGGCCGTACGGGAAGGACGCGCTGTCGGCGTAATAGACAACGTCCTCGCCGGGCAGCAGGCGCTGCACCTCGGCAAGGACCGAGAGTCCGCCCGCGCCGGAATCGAAGATGCCGATCGGGCCGGTGGGATCGGGAGTTGCAGGGGGCTGGGTTGTATCTGGCATGTCGCAGGAAGATCGTAGCACGCATGGCACTGGTCGCCGGTTCGCGGCGGGAAGACGCTGTTCAAATCCTGGTGCACTGCCGAAGCAGTACGCGCTTCCAAGCCAACGCATTGGGTTCACCGTCCGGGCGACGCGCCCGGCGCAGTGAGGAGGTACGAACTGTTACGGCTGGTAGATGCGCACGGTCGATCCACAGATGATCACGTGGCCGGCGGCGTCGCCCGCCTGGCGAGTTGTTCTTCGCCGTCGGCGCAAGACTCTTCGCTGCGCTCTGAATGACACGCGCTGCACACATGCGGATCGCGGGCGACTAAGTCCGAACGTGTTTCCGCGGCGTTAGCAACGTGTTGAAGAAGGTGAGAAGGTCGATATAGGTTAGCGCTGCTCTTTGCTGCGGGCATCCTCGCGGACGGGCTCGCCGGTGTCGCGGAGATCGATGCGGGCGAGGGCCTGGATGCGCGTGGCGAGTTCTTCGTGCGTCTGCGGCGGGTGGTCGGCGAGCTCATGGATCTTCGCGACGAGTTCCTCGCCCTTCACCGCCGGGCGCTCCTGGAGAAGGAACACCTTCGCATGGTGCGTGTTCAGCAGCTTCTCCGATGCCGTCGTCAGCTCTTCGTGCAGCTTCTCGCCGGGGCGGAGGCCGGTGAACATGATCTTGATGTCGCGCCCGGGCTCGAGGCCGCGAAGCCGGATCATCTTGTCGGCGAGATCGGCGGTGCGGATGGGCTCGCCCATATCGAGGATGAAGATCTGCCCCTGGCCGGCGAAGGATGCTGCCTGGATGACGAGACTGGCGGCTTCCTCGACGGCCATCTGGAAGCGCGTCGTCTCGGGATCGGTGAGCAGGACGGGGCCGCCGCGCTCGATCTGGCGCTGAAACAGCGGCACGACGCTGCCGCGGCTGCCCATGACATTGCCGAAGCGGACGGCGGCGAACGTCGTCCGGCTGTCGTGCCCGATGGCGGTAATCAGCAGCTCGCCGATCCGTTTCGTCGCGCCGTAGACGTTGTCCGGATTCACCGCCTTGTCGGTCGAGACGAAGACCATCTTTTGGGCGCCCGACTCGCTCGCGGCGACGCAGATGTTGAGGGTGCCGATGACGTTGGCGCGCAGCGCGGCGTCCGGATGATCCTCCATGACGGGGATGTGCTTGTAGGCAGCTGCGTGAAAGACGACGTCGGGGCGCGCGCGCTTGAAGACAGCATCGACCTGCGCGCGATCGGAGATGTCGCAGAGCCAGATTCGCAGCCGCGCATCGCCCGGCTCCGCCTCGAGATCACGCTGCAAGTCGTAGAGCGCCGTCTCGTTAACATCGAGGAGATGCAGCGTCGCCGGCCCGAAGGCGAAGACCTGGCGCGCCAGCTCGCCGGCGATAAAGCCGCCCGCGCCGGTGATCAGCACCGAGCGGCCGCGGATCGTCGCGGCGCACATCTCGGCGTCGATGGCCACCTGCTCGCGGCCGAGAAGGTCGTCGATCGTCACCTCGCGCAGCTGAATGGCGGCAGGGGCGTCGCGCACGAGATCGCGCAGACCCGGTACCGTGCGCACCGGCACGCGCGCCTGCTGGCAGATGCCGACGATATCGCGAACGATCTGCCCGGATGCGGATGGTAGCGCGAGCACGACAAGGTCGACGCGCTTCTGTGCGCAGATGTCGGCGATGTCGAAGTGATCGCCGAGCACGGTGACGGAGTGGATGCGGACGCCGCGCAGGCGGCGGTCGTCATCGATGAATCCGATCGGCTTGTACTGCCAGACCCGGTTCTGCACGAACTCACGTGCGAGCAGCTGGCCGGTGTGTCCGGCGCCCACGATCAGCACGTTTTTCACGGCGGCGTCATAGCCGCCCCAGGGGTTGCGCGAGGCCCAGAGCCGCGGCCAGAACTTGATCCCGCCCATGGCGATGAGCATGAGCGCGGGCGCGACGACGTTCACCGTC
This sequence comes from Dehalococcoidia bacterium, assembly GCA_038240335.1. Classification (GTDB taxonomy): domain Bacteria; phylum Chloroflexota; class Dehalococcoidia; order DSTF01; family JACRBR01; genus JBBSDV01. The sequence continues at coordinate 2,884 of JBBSDV010000089.1, read as the reverse complement.
AGCGGGATATGGCGCGGACTGAGGAAGGCATTGATGGCGAAGAGGAAGATCGAGACGACGCCGATCGACAGGGCGAGGTTGAATGCGTCGACGATGCCGGCGTACTTCCACGACGTGCGATAGATGCGGAAGAAGACGTTGCCTGCGATGTAGGCGAGAGCGATGAAGCCGGAGGCGGCGGCGAAGAAGCGAATCGATTCGCTCGGCACATCGCCGTCGAAGCGGAGCGCGAGAGCGGCGGCGTAGGATGCGATGACGACGGCGGCATCGAGTGCGACGATCGGCGCCAGCCGCAGCATCCCCCGCAGGCTCGACGGGAGCCCCTTGTTCATGGCGTCAAGCATAGCAGTTGAGGGTTGGAGATTCAGAAGCGAGAGACGTTTCGTCTCGCGCAGCGCTCCGGCGTTGGTTCAGGCTTTTGTGAGAGAACTACAAACGCAGAACCACGAACTAATAGCTACGCCTACACGTCGAGGTTCTTGACCTGCGTGGCATGGCCCTGGATCCACTTCTTGCGCGGACCGACCTCGTCGCCCATCAGCGTCGAGAAGATCTCTTCGGCGTTCATCGCGTCGGTGATCGAGACCTGCAGCATCGTTCGGCGCTCGGGGTCCATCGTCGTCTCCCAGAGCTGCTCCGGGTTCATCTCACCGAGACCCTTGTAGCGCTGGATGTGCGCCTTCTGGCCATCCTTCACCTTCGCGAGGTGCTGGTCGCGCTCCTGGTCGGAATAGATCCAGGTGTGCTGGCGGCCGACCTGGATGCGGTACAACGGCGGCTGCGCGATGTACAGGCAGCCCTCGTCGATTAGCGGTCTCATGTAGCGGAAGAAGAACGTCAGCAGCAGCGTGCGGATATGCGAGCCGTCGACGTCGGCGTCGGCCATGATGATCACGCGCCGGTAGCGCAGCTTGGCCGAATCCATCGTCTCGCCGAAGCTCGTGCCGAGCGCCGTGATCAACGCCCGGATCTCTTCATGGGCGAGCATCTTCTCCATGCGCGCCTTCTCGACGTTGAGGATCTTGCCGCGCAACGGCAGGATCGCCTGGAAACGGCGGTCGCGGCCCTGTTTCGCCGTGCCGCCGGCCGAGATGCCCTCGACGAGATAGAGCTCGCACTGGTACGGATCGCGCTCCGAGCAGTCGGCCAACTTGCCCGGCAGCATCGTGCCATCGAGCAGGCCTTTGCGGACGACGAGGTCGCGCGCCTTGCGCGCCGCCTCGCGCGCGCGGGAGGCGAGGATGCCCTTCTCGATGATCTTGCGGCCGTCGGACGGGTGCTCCTCGAGGTACTGCACGAGACCCTCGGAGATGGCGGCGCGCACGTGCTGCTCGACGGGCGCGTTGCCGAGGCGCGTCTTCGTCTGGCCCTCGAACTGCGGCTCCGGCAGCTTGACGCTGATGACGGCGACCATGCCCTCGCGGACGTCGTCGCCGGAGAGGTTGGGGTCGTCGTCCTTGAGGAACTTTTGCTTGCGCGCGTAGCTGTTGAGCACGCTCGTCAGTCCGCCGCGAAAGCCGGTGAGGTGCGAGCCGCCGTCGATTGTATTGATCGTGTTGGCGAAGCTGAACTCGGCCTGCGAGAAGCCATCGTTGTACTGGATCGCCGCCTCGATCTGGGTAGAGTCGACGGTCTTCTCGATGTAGATCGGGCGAGCGCTGAGTGTGCTGCGGCCCTTGTTGATGTGCCGCACGAAGCTGGCGACGCCGCCCTCGAAGCAAAAGTTCTGGTCGCGCTCGTGGCCCGCGCGGCGGTCTTCGAAGCGCAGCCAGATGCCCTTCGTCAGGTACGCCATCTCGCGGAAGCGCTGGAGCAGCACGTCGTAGTCGTAGTCGATCGTGTCGAAGATGCCGTCCGTGCCCGCCTCGTTGCGGAGGTCGGCGAGAAAGCCGGTCGTCGTGCCGGTTTGCACCTGCCGCGGGTCGGCCGATGTCTTCATCGCGCCGACGGGAATGCCGCGCTCGTAATCCTGGCGGTAGATCTTGTTGTCGCGCCGCACCTCGACATACATCTTCTTCGAGAGCGCGTTGACGACGGAGGCACCGACGCCGTGCAGGCCGCCGGAGACCTTGTAGGCGCCGCCGCCGAACTTACCACCGGCGTGCAGCACCGTCATGATCGTTTCGAGCGCCGACTTGCCGGTGGTCTTGTGCTTGTCAACGGGGATGCCGCGACCGTTGTCGCGCACAGTCACCCAGCCGTCGGCTTCGATCGCGATGTCGATGCGAGAGCAGTAGCCGGCCATCGCCTCGTCAACGGAGTTGTCGACCACCTCGAAGACGAGGTGATGGAGGCCGCGCTGGTCGGTCGTGCCGATATACATGCCGGGACGGCGGCGGACAGCCTCGAGCCCCTCCAGCACCTGGATATCGGATGCCGTGTAGGTATCGGCCTGCTTGCCGCGCTTGGGCGCAGGCGCGTCTTCGACGCGTTGTCTTACCATGTCTGTTTGTAGTCCCGTCCCTGTGTGTAATGGCGGTGCGGTGTTCGGCGCCCTGTCACGACTTCCGTGCCGCGGGGCGGCGGGAGGCAGGTCTCCGGTGGCTTCTGCATCACCCACATTCTACCACATTTGAGGAGTGATCCGAACGTCTTTGCTAGTCGATCTAGCTTCGAAACCCGGCTTCCAACGGCGACGGAAACCGCCATCGAGGCGACGCCGGACGAGAGCGGACCCGCGGCATCCGGAGAAGATTCTTCGCTGGCGCTCTGAATGACAAGGGGCCTCAGCTGCCGGCTCCCGGCTCCCCAGCTCCCCGGCTCCCGGCTCTCGGCTCTCGGCTCTCGGCTCTCGGCTCTCGGCTCTCGGCTCTCGGCTCTCGGCTCTCGGCTCTCGGCTCTCGGCTCTCGGCTCTCGGCTCTCGGCTCTCGGCTCTCGGCTCTC
>JBBSDV010000088.1:0-13238 GCA_038240335.1 Dehalococcoidia bacterium | reverse complement strand
TCTACGTCGACAGCACCCTCATGCGGGCCCATGCCTCGGTGGATTCCCTCACCCAGCGAGCTGAACTGGCCCGACCGCCGTTGTCCGTCGCGGAGTACCTGCAGCGCCTTGGCGAGGAAGGCGCTGCGCCCACGGAAGCAGGGCCGCCTGATGCGGAACCGCCAGCAGGCCGGACGGCCGCCACAGGCTCGAGCAGCCGATGTGGCTCAAGGCTGACGTTGTCTCGTTGACGAGAGGTATAGGCTGCCGGGCGGCCGCCGCTGAGCGTTTCTCTCTTTGCCGTCGCGCGCGACTGGGGAGGGATCGGTCGGAGTCTCCACGTGTCCGGTAACGGACGTTGCATCTGTCTGATTGCAGACTGATAGGGTACGTGGTACGGTCTGCGGGAAGACCAACGACTGCGTGCATCCTCGTACGGGTCGGAAGTCTTACAGCAGCCCGCACTCGGGCGCATCTACCAAGAGGCGTGGCGCCTCCTCCTCGACTCTCAAGAAGCAAACTAGCCGAATCTGGATCCGTCCACTCCTTGATGGCTGCTCCCGCGGGGACGTGACAACTGCACGGCGAGGAGTCGAGCATGACAGCGTTCCGACGTCCGTTCCGGCCGATGACCGCGCTGATGCGCAGACTCGCGAATCACGACTCGGTCAGCCCCCGCTTCCTTGTGCCCGGTCTACTCGCGATCGGCGCAGTCGCCGTGACGGCTCTCCTCCTCCCGGTGGCCGAGTCTGTCAGCGGGCGCAACCTCAGTGGTGTCGTCCTAGTCGCCACAGCATTTGGCGGTGCGTTTGCGATTGTCGCACTCGTGGCCGTGGAGATCGCGAATGTCCGGCTCGTGCGGACCACCGACGTTCAGGACGCGCGAATGCGCGCCATGATGACCGCGATGAATGACGGCGTCCTTTGCATCGACGAACGCGGGCGGCTCAACTACCTCAACCCGTCGGCGGAGCGCCTGCTGGGCCGGAGCTTCGAGGATCATCCACACGCCGCCTTGGACACAGTGTTCCCGTTGAGGCAGCGGGACGGCAGCGCGAATGACCAAGATTCGCCCCTCCTCGCGTGCATCCTCGCAGGTCGACCCTACGCTCGCCAGGGCTCGGTTGTGTGCGCCGATGGCGCGATCTTGCCCGTGGACGTGCGCATGGCACCGATCGTGCTCCAAGGAGAGCGTGCCGGAGCGGTGCTGGCGTTCACCGATGACACGGACCGTAGTCGCCAAGATCAAGCGAAGGATGACTTTGTCAGCTTCGCGTCGCACGAGCTTAGGAGCCCGCTCACTGCTATGCATGGGTTCTCATTCTGGCTCGCGAGGAAGTTGGAGCGCGAGCCATGGCGGTTTGATGCCGATACCGCTGAAGCGATCGCGGCACTGGCATCGGAGACGGGCCGCATGGAATCGATCATCGAGCTATTCCTGGATCTTACGCAGATTCGCATGGGCAGGCTCAGTCTCGATCCCGATGTCGTCGACCTTGCGACGTTGCTTCGCGAGGAGGGAGCCTCTGTGAGGAGCCGTTACCCTGCCGCTGTATTGGAGGAATCGTTCCCGGCGGAAAGGGTACTCGCCATCATGGACGAGCAGCGCCTGCGGCAGAGTGTCCTCAATCTGCTCGACAATGCTGCCAAGTACGGAGGCACGGAGCCGCAGATCGTCCTCTCGCTCACGGCGTCCGATGGGATCGCTGAGGTTCGTGTGAAGGACTCCGGTTTGGGCATACCTCATGAAGACCAGCAGCACATCTTTGAACGGTTCTTCCGAAGCACAGCCCTGGCAACCGGATCGAAGAAGGGGTTCGGCATCGGTCTCTATGTCACCAAGCAGATCGTGGAGCGGATGGGTGGCGAACTCTCATTCGTCAGCCAGGAAGGCAGCGGTACGGAGTTCCGGCTGCGCCTGCCACTCGCACTCGATGAGGTCATCGAAGAGGAATCGGTCACGAGTGATGAAGACCCGGTCGTAGATGAAGCGGAGCGCGCGTACGCCCAGGCAGGAGCACCACTCCGCTAAGGCGAACAGACATGGACCGACCAACGAACATTCCTGAGTTCCCACGCACGATCTCGAACCGGATCCTCTCCTCCCTCCCGCCAGACGAGTACGAACGCATCCTCCCCGACCTGAAGCTTGTCCCCCTCAAGTTCCGCATCTCGCTCCATGAGCCCGGCGACACGATGCCGTACGTCTACTTCCCCAATATGGGTGTCATCTCGATGCTCACCGTCCTCGAGAATGGCGATGCCGTCGAAATCGCCACGATCGGGAACGAGGGTATGACTGACCTTTCCGTGTTTCTTGGCCTCGACGCATCCGACTCGCGTTTGCTCATTCAGGTCCCTGGCACCGCCATGCGCATGGAGAGTCACCGCTTTCGCGAGCACGTCGAGAACATCCCGATCTTAAGAACACTCCTGGGCTACTACGCCGTGTCGTTGTTTGCTCTCGTCTCGCAATCCGCCGCCTGCAATCGTATGCACCCGATCGTCGAACGCTGCGCACGGTGGTTGCTTATGACGCACGACCGAGTCGATGCGACCGTCTTTCCGATGACACACAACTTTTTGGCGGAGATGCTCGGCGTCCGCCGTCCGAGCGTTTCCGTCGCTGCGGAGACTCTTCAGGACGCGGGATTGATTACTTACCGTCGCGGCAAGGTGAGCGTCTTGGATCGTGCCGGCCTCGAAGCCGCCAGTTGCGAGTGCTACCAACTCATCCGCGAGCGATTTGACCGCTTGCCCGGGCGCTCTCCTGCCGCGTCGCGCGGTAGGCGCCTCCTGTCGTCGGGTGAGCACGCGCGTCACGACCGGCCTGCGTCTTTCCCCTTGCCGGCCGGCCGGACAAACCTGGCGCGTGCGCTCGCGCCTAAGACCCTCAGTCGGCGCAAGCGAACGCCCTGAGCGACGGGCCAAGGACGAGGGCGGCGAAGAGAGTACATCGTGCGGCGTCGATGACCGAGCGGAGTGCGCCGGGTTACGTCCAGAAAAAGTCCCATATGGACACATAATAAAGCGCCATGCCCGTGCCGCGCGGACTTATCCTGCCATGGGCGCTCCCCCGAAGAGTCGCGCGTCCTGAGCAGGGATGCTCCCCGCCACCTCTTCGGGGGTCGTCTACTCCGGTTCTCGCCGTCGCGCCGATCTTAACGGCGTGTCACGCCGCACGATGTTGTCATCGAGTTCCCCGCGCTCGGCGCCTGGCCGCCGGTCAAGTATTGAGGTGACAGGTAGTACGCCCGTCGTTGATCTGCTGGTGTATGATCGAGCTAACGATAGGTTCAGTTGGAGGTGCCCGTCATGGCGGAGAGCGTCTACAAGATCATCGAGCTCGTGGGGACCAGCACGGATTCGTGGGAGGCGGCCGCTCGCGCCGCTGTCGAGCGCGCGAGCAGCACCCTGCGCGACCTCCGCGTCGCCGAAGTTGAGAAGCTTGACATGACGGTCGAGGACAACAAGGTCGCCCTCTTTCGCGCGAAGGTCAAAGTTTCCTTCAAATACGAAGACTAGTTCTGGCCGCACGTGTCTTACGGGGTCGTCTCGATGAAGCGACGACTCGTCGCTCGCTTAGATGCCTCGGCGTCGGGATTGATGCCGAAGGCGACGTGCGCTGTAACGCCGAAGCGGCCGGGATCGCCGCTCGACGCGCCAACGCTTTTCTGAGATCTTCCTGCATCGCGTGCATCAGCTTATAGCCGCACGCGACGCCCCGATCGCGCATGCCCGCACGTTGCTCAGCTACTTGAAGCACCGAGGCGTCCTGAATGTCGAGGAATTCCGCCGAACACGCGTGGTATTGTAGAAATCGCCGGACATGCTGGGCGTCAAAGGCCTGGCATTCGCCGCAAGGAAAGCAGAAGTGGCACGCACTCGAGCCGCATCGCCGCGAGACGAGTCCGGAGATCCCCCATGAGGAGCCGGCGGCTCGCACCGCGACGCTCGAAGCGGCGAGCTAACGAGCCGTGTCCGCCGCATGCACGCTGACCGGAGGTGCACCGTGACGACCGAAAGCCTTGGGCGATTCAACGTGGTGGCGTCGTATCCAGACATGAAACGCGCCCGCACGGCGATCGATGCACTCGAATTCAGCGGCGTCGACAGCGGCAAGATATCACTGCTCGGCGAAGGCGCGCGCGAGGCCGAACGGGAAGCGAATACTCGCAAGAATACGACGGATCGTGACGCCCCCATGGCCAAGCGGTTGATCGGCCGCGCGATGTTCTGGGGCGTGGTCGGCGCGGCGATCGGCGCGCTCTTCGGCCTCATCCTCGCGGCGGTCGGCGTAAACTTCGCGTCAGCGGGCGGGCAGGCGGCTGCCTGGGCGCTGTTGGGCTCGATCGTCGGGAGCCTCTGGGGCGCCTTTTCCGGCGTCAGCCAGGGTGAGGCATGGGAACTGACGTACGCGGCCGACGACGGTGAAGTCAACGGCCAGATCCTCGTAACCGTGCATTCCGACGACCAGAAGGAAATCGATCGCGCGGAAAAGATCCTCCGTGACAAAGAGGCGCTCACCATCGGCCAGTTCGACGCCGATGGCAACCCGCGGCCTCATCCGTAAGGCGAGCGATGCGGACCTCGACGGCGTTCACTGTCTGCCGTCGCTCGACGACCATCGTCGACTGCGGCACGCGCACCGCCTCGGAGAGCGAGCCGTCGTTGTAAGTTCCGGCTTCATCGGGATGGAGGTCGCGTCAGTACTCGCGCAACATGGGGGTCGAGCCTACCCCTGGGCCATCGGTGGGCGACTTGTCGGAGTTGCCGGAGCCAAGAGGTCACCACTGAGCCCAGGAAGTCCTCATACAAGCCGGAGGGCCCGGGTTGCCAAGGGCTAGGTTCGGAAGAGGCCAGACCTCTCGTCGTGCGGTATCCGCAATCTCAAACGAAGTGACCGTTTCGCCGTCGTCCATCGGTCACTCGCGTTGCTTCGCGAGTGATATGAGTTCACAATCTGTATACCTGTACTCGGCATAAGATAGGAATCCTCATTTGGACGACGTGCGTGCCCCACAATCCGACACTGAACCGTTCCTCTCGGTTCGTAGTCGTCGATGAGTTCAGCGAGTTGGGCGTGCTCATGACGCGCGACAACGTGAAGGTCACGGTCGAGTGCGATGAGGCGGTGCTGACCGGCGAGGCGACAGCGGCGGAGAAGCAGGTCGAGCCCATAGCGGAAGGCGGATCACCGTTGGCGCTGCCCACCTGCGCTTTCATGGGTGCGGTGGTCCGAAACGGGACCGGCTGGGCGTTGTCGTGCAGACGGTGGCGGGACCGCGTTTGGCGCGCTCCGTTTGGTTCTGCACCGACTGAGACGACTGGCGCGCTTGGGAGCTCGGGGAGAGCCATCCGTTCGTCACTGCCCGTGATGCCTCCGATCGATCCGAACTCGTCACCTGCAATCAGGATCTCGTCGGCGGCGATGGAGTTCGGCTTCGCCACGTTCGCGAGGAGCCAACGCACCGAATCTGACTTATCTGTCAGACCGAGCTCCATGTACTTGCCGTCACTCGTGATCCGCGGGTCTTCGACGCCAGCAGTCTTTGCCAGGGAGGCAGCGAGACGGATGACCTCGCCGATTCCGTCGTAGCCGGCGCCGGCAAGCCGCGCGTTCGTCGCGGCGATCAGCTGCGTGATGATCGCCTTCGGTGGCGCAGACCGCTCCGGCAACGGGATCAGGTCGACCTTCCTGCGGTTCAGCCGGTCGTAGGTTATCTGGGTATCTAGTCCGCGTTCTTGAAGCGTCCGCTGCAGCGCCTCAGCGCCGGTTGCGAGCGCGCGGTTCTCCGCGTCGCTCGCCCGCCGCAAATGCCTGCTTTCGCGCGTCCCGTCTGGCGCGTAGGAGAACACCTCCGACCCGCGGTTTGTGCAGACGAACAGCCCACGCCGCACTGCTGGCGTGATGTTGAGCAGCGACTGGCGCTCGAGATTGTCGACGTTCGTGCCCGTCACAGGTGCGATATAGACGCCTGCCGAGAGCAGGCGCTCGAGCACGCGGTCGAGCGCAGGCATTGGCGTCTTGCGATCCGGCACCGCGGTACCGTCCCAATCGAAGATGATGATCCGATATGCACGCTGCAGAGCAGGCGGTATCGATGCCGCACTACCCTCAGGCACGCGGGCCACCAACGGCGACCAAATACACCGGGAGGTCGTGCGAAGCGATCCCCATTACGTGGTGGATGCTGATGTCGTCGACATTGCCAATCGGCGTGCAGCGAAGACCCAACGCGGTCGCTTCGAGCAGTAAGTTCTGGGCGGCGTGCCCTGCTTCGAGGAGCGCATATCGTTCGGCAAACGTGCCGAACCTTGCGGTACGTGAGAGGACAACCGAAATCACGAAGATCGCACCCGCGACGGCGATACTCGGCTGGCCGAGGCCGGCGCGCATCAGGTCGAGCCGAAGGTCTCCTTCGTAACCCACGTGCTCGACGGCATGGTCAGCCGGCAGGTAGTGAAGGATGCTAGTAGGCACGGCAACGTAGAGCTCGATGGGATAGCTGTCGCCGTTCGATGGCGCCGTGCGATGGCCCTGGCTATCAATGACACCTTGTGCGGCCCAGCAGAGCTGGCCGATCTCCGCTTCGCTCAGGTGGTAGTCGTCGAAGTCCCGGAACGAGCGCCGCCGCCGCAGCGCCTCTTCCAGGCTCATGCTCGCCGCGAGTCGCGGCGCGGGAAGTGACGTCGTCGCACGTGGATCGCGTGGGCGATCGTGCTTGGGCATGTTTTGCTCTCCGTTGCACAGCGTATCTCGCAGGTTGCCAGAGCGAGACCCCGGTTACCAGCCCAAGGATGTCGGGTTGGTGCACGAAGCTTTACCAAGCCACGTCCAGCCCCCGGATCACGTTCGGCTCGTCGCGATCGCGCGCGCGTACTGCCGCGCCCCCAGGGGCGCCATGCACCGTGTCGGTCACGTGTACCGCTATCGTTCCGTGGCGCTTTGATCTCCGGTTGACCGCCGCGATGGCCTTGCCGCTCGAAACGGCGTCGCATTGCTACCCATTCAGCACGGGAAGACTTCTGCACCAGCGGCCTCGTGAACGCGCCCATCCCCCGACCACTCATCGCACTCGTGACGGCCCGCCGCAAGTGCGAAAGCCCCCCGGCGTTGCCTAGGGGTCTCACGCAGTTGCACCGGCTCGACCGTCAATGCACCGGTGCCCTCGGGCCGTGCGGCCGCCCTTGCAGCTCGTCGCGCAGCGCCCGGTACTGCTCCTCGTCGATCTCGCCCGCTGCAAGGCGATACTCCAGCATCTCTTCGGGCGAACGCGTCTGCGACGTATTCCTACCGAACGGGTTCATCAGCATGATCGCGCCGATGATCACCAGTCCCCAGAACACCGTCATAGACAGCCACATGACGATCCACCAGCCTCCGTCATAGTTTCCCCACATCATCCTGTCATCTCACTTTCCTCAGTTCGTTATCCACCTAAAGCTTCCCTCCGACGGTACGACGACGAAAGGGCCATTTGCACCATGTTGGAGAGTCGATCGACCTCGATCCTCCCTAGCGAATCGTTAGGCGACACTAAGATTGGCGACGATCAAGACCAGAGCCCTGCACGAGTCGGGACGTTCCCTGCAAAACGGAAAGCGGCTACGATTCATCACTCGTCAGAATTGTTTCGCGCCGATTTGTTCATTACCGCGCCGAGAAGGAGCATCCGTGCTTCTACTGTTGGAAATCGCGTTGCCTTGGCTGATTCTCGTGCTCGTCACGATGATCATCGTGACGTATCTGGCCCTGCGGTGGGGACGCGATCCCTTCGGCTGGTTGTTACTCTCGGCGGCGATGGGACCGTTCGCCATCATCGCGCTGATCGGAACGCGGAGCGCTGATGTCGAGCACCAGCGACGGCCAGCGGAGCTCGGCGCCGGAAGGACTCCGGGACGAATCCGGATCGTCGTGGGTAGTGATGGGTCCGCGGCGGGTCCACGCGCCGCGGAGCATGTCTTAAGAGAGTTGCGCCAGAATGCCGAAGTGGTTCTCGTGTGCGTGCTTCCGCATGAAGCTGAGCCTGGAGGCAACGAGCGCGCTCGGAGAGATAACGAGGCGCGAGTGGCGAACATGACGAAAGCAACGCTCGAGACGCTCAGCTCTGGAGGTATATCTGCTCGCACCGCCGTAGCCTTCGGGCAAGCCGGCGAGGAGATCGTGCGGCTCGCCGACCACGAGCACGCGGATTTAATCATCGTCGGCCGCCGTGGCGCCGGCCTCAGCCGCGCCCTCCTCGGATCCGCCTCCGATCACATCGTGAAGCACGCGACGCGGCCCGTTCTGATCGTCGAATGAACGCGCGAACACAGTCCGCTTCGGTGTGCGATAGCCAATTGTGGCGCGTTACGAGTTTATTGAGGCGAACGGTCCGTCGGTTGATCGGCGTCTCCGCCAGCGCCGGGAGAAGTCGACGTTCTCCCGGTCGCCCGGCCCACGCTTGCGCCCATCAGTTGTTGCTCCTCTATCGCACCTGCAGCCGAGCCACCATGCTCGGATGGACCGTGCAGTAGTAGGTGAAGTCTCCTGCATTGTCGAAGGTAATGGTCTTGCTGTCGCCCTTGTTGAGAATGCCGGTGTTCCAGCTGCCGTCTTTCGCCGTAGCGCTGTGCGGCGCGTCGTCGTAGTTCGTCCACGTTACCTTCGCGCCGATCGGCACCTGCAGGTTACCCGTGGCGAACGCGAAGTCGCGGATCGCGACGCTCTCTTCGGTGTTGCCTACCGACACCGGGGCGTTCGACGTGTTCGTACCGCCCCCCATCATGTGACCCATGTGACCGCCGCCCATGCCCCACCCCATGTCCCATCCGCCGCGAGCCGAGGCCGAGAACGCCACGGCGCTCAACACGACGGCACCAGCGATCAATCCGACGAGCAGCAGGAATAGCGAAGACGTCCGGGAGAATGTCATTGGTGACCTTTCGTTTGGCGAAACACGAGTGCCGAAATCAAACACGGAGCAGGCCGACAAGCGCTGCGCGTACCGACCAAACGCGATCGCGCGCACGCCAAACAGATCGCACGAGCCGCGGCGGAGGACGTTCTTGAGATGGCGGTTTTGTCTGTCATGGTGAATCTCCTACATCAGCGTAGTGGCAATGCAGCGGCGTCCGCAGGGGCCGATCGGACGTTCTTCGGGGGGCGGTTGCTGCTGGCAGCATCAACCAGGGGTTGATGTCGGCCGAAATGTTCGTTCTGAGTCACTGGTCCATTCAGCATGCTGATCGCCCGCCATCGCGGTCGGGCCGCACGGCCGACAGCAGATCGCTGTTACGTGGGCTGTTCTCTGAACGGCGAACCATCGAGCCACTCCCGCCGCGGCACGATCAGATCGCCGGAGCGGTCGATCAGAGGCAGTGCGCTCGACCGGCAGTGCCGCGAGGGCGAATACCATCCTCGATGAGGATAACAACGCGGCCTGTCAATTCACCGCCTTTCTTGGTCTCGTCAGCTGACTAATACAGCTAACGGTGCGCGGTTGGCAGAGCCCGGCTGGACTAGCGTCCGGTCCAGTCGTCACGACGTCTTTCGTGCAGCGCGAAAGCGTGCGCCGAAGGGACGCCCGGACACCCGAAGGGGCCAACCAGCGAGCATAGAGGGGCCGTTTGGACGCCGACGCACGTCTGCCGCCACTTATCTTGGAGGAAAGGAGACAGTAATGAACGAACACGGACCTATCCTCGTACCGCTCGATGGTTCGGAACTGGCCGAAGGCGCATTGCCGATCGCTACGGAGGTCGCGCGCGCGGAGCGAACGCACCTCGTGCTTGTGTCTGTGTGGGAGGAGCCGGGATCGGGTACGCCTGCGGCCATCAGCACGGAGATGGAAGCGCGCGCCAGCGACCACTTCGAGACGTATCTACAGGGTGTGCGGGACCGGCTCAAACAGCCGGAGATTCGTACCATTGTGCGCTGCGGCGACCCGAGCGACACGATACTCGAGGAGGCGCAGGAGGTGGGTGCGCGGATGATCGTCGCGGCAAGTCACGGCCGGTCCGGCCTCAGCCGATGGCGTCACGGGTCGACGACCAGTCGCCTTCTGCACGAGTCACAGCTGCCCGTTCTCATCGCGGGACCACAGGCGCTTCAAGCCGATCCGCGGCCGGCGGTGCGCCATGTGATGGTACCGCTCGATGGTTCTGCGCTCTCTGAGTTTGCTACTGAGGCTGGCGTGCGCCTCGCTGCCGCCTTCGGAGCCAAATTGAGTCTGGTGCAGGCAGTGCGGTGGGCATATCAAACCTACCCGTACGTCGGTGGGGCCGCCACATACATCCAGGATCTGGACAGCGAACTTGAGGCTGGCGCCAAACAGTACATCCAGAAGCAGGAGTCTTCCATCTCTGACACCGTCGAAGTCCACGGCTTCGTCGTGCACGGGTTCCCTGCCGAGGCGCTCCTCGCCTTTGAAGAGAGCAATGACGTCGACCTCGTCGTCATGACGACGCACGCGCGTACGGGACTGGTTCGCGCCGCGCTCGGCAGCACGGCGGAGCGCATGTTGCAGGGGAGGGCGCCCGTCCTGCTGCTTCGCCCGAACGAAGGCGCGAACGAGACGAGCATCGAGGATGACACCGGCAAGGTCGCCGCGGGCAAGCCTTGAGGCCGGACGGATCCCCTCCGCCCGGAGCCGTCGAGTATTGGAGGTTCGGAGGGGGCGACCCCGGCAGCGGAGGAGATCTCGCTTTGAGAGGTCGCACGAAACGAGCCGATCGGCTCTTCAGATCGGTCCGGCTGACCGTGCCGTCGAACTCCCCGCAGGGGTAAGCCTAACTGTATAGAAGGAGTGCAGTCATGAAGATTCTCGCAACGTTCGATGGCTCGAAGTCCTCGGAGGCGATCTTGCCTCAACTCAGGTGGATGGCCCAGCTCCCTGGAGCGGAATTCACGTTCCTCACCGTTGCTCGACGACCACACGAGACCAGCCGGCACGTAGCATCGCCGCCGCTCGCCGCTGGCATCGTGTTCGCCGGTAGCACGCCGATTGCGATTCCTCTGGCGGATCCGGATTACGCTGAGGACCTTGGAGAGGCGTTTGATCGGGCGCTTGCGGAACGATCGGACTACTTGCGTGAGATGGTGCTCGACATGCCGCCGGGACCCGCATACGGCGTCGAGGTCAAGATCGCAGACAACCCGGCGCCCGCGATCATCCAGTACGCGATGCAACACCGTCCCGATGTGATCGTGATCGGAACACATGGCGAGACGGGAATGATTCACCGCTTGTTCGGCAACGTCGCCGAAGAAGTGGTGCGCTCTGGCGTTGCTCCGGTGCTGCTCGTCCACTCTGACGGAGCGCGCGCGCTGAGAGGCTGCCCCTGAGGTTGCCGCTCGCCTAGAGCGTGCTCGAGCGCCTGGCGCTCGTTCGCTGGAACCCTGATTCGATGCTGCCAGTTATCCTCCAGCCTCTTTTGCATTCCGCGGCTTACGATCACCCGGCTGGATCCATTCACCTCATCCAGACGCACATCTCCTGGGTGATCGTCACCGGCGACTACGTATACAAGGTTAAGAGGCCGGTCCGCTTCGGATTCCTCGACTACAGCACGCTCGCGAAGCGGCGCGATATGTGCGAGCGTGAACTACTACTCAACCGGCGGACCTGCCCGGAAGCCTATCTCGGAGTTGTGGCGATCACGTCCGACAACGGGCGGGCGCGTTTGGGCGGCGCCGGGCCGGTGATCGAGTACGCGGTGAAGATGCGGCGGCTCGCGACGGACGGGTGGCTCTCGAGCCGGATCGAGAGCGCCGAGGCGTCCGCGCAGCTGTTGCGCCTCGTTGCCCGGGCCATGTACGACTTTCATGCTGCCGCGGCGACCGGCAGCGGGATCGCTCGCTACGGCGCGGCCGTCGAAGTCGCCGCAATCTGGCGCGAGAACCTGCAGGAACTCCGGACGTTCTCGGGCGATACGCTGACACCGAGCGAGGTCCAGGGCCTTACCTCGTTTGGAGAGCGGTTTCTTGACGCAAATGCGCAACTCATGAATGAGCGCGCGTCGTCCGGCCGCGTCCGCGACATTCACGGAGACCTCCGCAGCGATTCGATCTATATCGAGCCCGATGGCGGCATCTGTGTGTGCGACTGCATCGAATTCAGCGATCGTCTCCGCTGTGGCGATGTCGCCGGCGATGTCGGGTTCCTCGCCATGGACCTCGATGTTCGCGGTCGTCGCGACCTGACCGATGAGTTCAGCGGCGCGTACACGCGGCTCGCGGCGGCCGACGAGACGCTGCCCTACATGCTCCGCTTTTACCGATGTTATCGCGCGACTGTCCGCGGCAAGATAGAAAGCATCACTGCACGAGATCCCGAGATCGCGAAGGATCAAAGACTAGTTGCGCGAGAGCGAGCGGCACGGTACTTCGCGCTTGCGACTCGCTACGCAACCGACCGGGCACGGAGCGGCCTGGTCGTTTTCGGAGGGCTGTCGGGCTCCGGTAAGAGCCACCTGGCCGCCGCCTTCGCTGCTCGGGTGGGAGCGGCCCTCGTCCGATCCGACGCCATCAGGCGGGGCGCGCCTGGCGACCCGGACGCTGATCCGCGCCGGAACACCTACGGTGAATCAGCACGCGCGTTGGTATATCAGACGTTGCGCGATCATGCGCGAGTACATCTCGGCGCAGGACGCCTCGTGGTGCTCGATGCTACCCATCTCCAGCAACGCGAGCGCGATGCCGCGCGCGACCTGGCCGCCGAATGCGCCGCGGACACCTTGCTGGTGTGGGTGAAGGCTGACGAGAGCGTGATCCGTTCAAGACTGACGGCCAGGACCTCGACGGAGAACGACGACATGTCGGACGCCCGCTGGGATACGTATCTTGCTCAGCGGCGAAGCCTCGAACCGCTGCGCGATGACGAGCGCATTGGATTCCTAGAAGTTGATGGTGCCGATGCGGCCACGAACAACATTGCCAGGATTCTCGAGTCGTGGAAACGGTCGCGGGATGAATCATCCGTTTCTGCCTAGTGATTGCACGCTAGTCCAGCTCGCGTTAGGTGGGCATTCAACGCTGCGGCGATTCATCGCCTTCAGCGGGAGTTTGCTGCTGCCGATTACTGGGCGAAACGAACTTCGCTGAGTGGCCTGAGCGATTTAGCCAAAACAGGCCGAATCAACACGGCATGGCGACGGTGAGCAGCAGCGCGCAGTCAGTGAGCGCTGTCGCGACGTGCGTTTGTTGTGGCGCCAGCACAGCGATGCCACCCGCACCCATCGTCGCGTCCGAACCGGCTGCGTTGATCGTCGCCCGG
>JBBSDV010000087.1:0-13386 GCA_038240335.1 Dehalococcoidia bacterium | reverse complement strand
GTACGAAGCCGATCACACGGGCGCGAAGACGACGCACGACCCCGATGCGCTGGCCGACGCGCTGGCGAAGCTTGAGCAGGGCGTCGTGATGCGGCCGATGCAAGTCAACCCGGCGGCGGCCCACATGTACATCGTCAACCCTCTGGCCGGACTGCGCGGAGCGAAGTTCTCCGGGCTGTTCAGCACCCACCCGCCGATCGAGGAGCGTATCGCCCGCCTGCGGCAGATGTCCCGCACCGGCATCTAAACACCACGAGTCTGCGACCACCGAGGGGCCTGCGTCACGCCGACGCGGCCTCTCGCTGCCCGCCGCCCCAGCTTCGTCGAGGGAGGGCGAGCAAACCGTGGCGATGGCGCTGCTAGCGCTTAGACGAGCGCCGGCACCTTGGCGATACGAGCGAGGCCCTCGTCGACTCGATCGTCGGGCAGCGTCAGCGAGAGGCGGACGTAGCCTTCGCCGTGCGCGCCGTAGCCGTTGCCGGGGGTGACGATGACCGCCGCTTCGTCGAGCAGGCGCTCCGCGAACGCGGCGCTGGTGATGCCGGCCGGCACCTTCGCCCAGACGTAGAGGCTCGCTTTCGGCGGTGTCACTTCGAGGCCGAGGTGGCGCAGCGCGGCGACGACCTTATCGCGACGCCGCTGGTAGATCGCGTTGTGCTCGCCGATCGACTCCTGCGGCCCTTCGAGTGCGGCAATCGCCATTCGCTGGATCGCCTGCGACGCGCCTGAGTCGAGGTTCGACTTGACCCGCATCAAGGCGTCGATGATCCGAGGATTGCCGACGGCCATGCCGATGCGCCAGCCGGTCATGTTGTAGCTCTTCGAGAGCGAGTGGAACTCGATGCCGACGTCGCGAGCGCCGCGCGCTTGGAGGAAGCTCACCGGCGCATATCCGTCGTAGGCCACCTCGCTGTAAGGGCCGTCGTGGCAAATCGCGATGTCGTACTGCTTCGCGAAGGCGACCGCGCGCTCGAAGAAGTCGATGCCGGCGATCGCGCCGGTGGGGTTGTTCGGGTAGTTGAGCCAAAGCAGCTTCGCGCGGCGGGCGATCTCCGGCGGCACGGCGTCGAGGTCGGGCAGGAAGCCGCTCTTCTCGAGCAGTGGCAGGTGATACGACTCGCCGCCGGCGAACATCGTGCCGATCTCATAGACGGGGTAGGCGGGATCGGGGACGAGCGCGATATCGCCGGGGTCGATGAAACACAGGGCGATGTGGCCGATGCCTTCCTTCGAGCCGATGAGCGACATCACTTCCTTCGCGGGATCGAGTGCGACGCCGAACCGACGCTCGTACCAGCCGGCGACCGCCTGACGGAAGTCGGGAAGCCCTTCGGTCTCCGGATACCGGTGGTTCGCTGATTCGCGAGCGGCATCGCAGAGGGCGTCGATGATATGCGGCGGCGTCTCGAGGTCGGGATCGCCGATGCCGAAGGAGATGACGTCGATGCCCTCGGCCTTCTTCGCCGCAACCTTCTTGCTGATCTGTGCAAAAAGGTAGGGAGGCAGCTTCTCGATGCGGTCAGCGAACTTCATCGGTGTTCTCGTTTCATGCGGCGCGTTGCGGTGGTGGCATTGTAGGTGCGTCACGCCGTGCGTGGAAGACGACGGTGAGGGCGAAAAATAGCTTCGAAGAGGCCGTCGTGATGTATTCGTTTGGACAGTTTTGTCTTTTTCCGCCAGGCTCCGTTTGGGCCGATTTCACGCGGCCAGTTCGCGACGATTACGAAACGCTGGCCGAGAGCCTGCGCCGCCACGGACGGAGCAGCAATTGTTCACCCGCCTGCTACAGGCGTCGCGTGCGCAGACCGGCACCTGCGGCAGTAATGTACATCTCGGCGGGCAGGCCGGTCTGGTTGCGGTAGGGCGCGATGACGTCGCGGCCGAATGCAGGTAGCGCGTCCGTCTGGACGAGGTTAACGGTGCAACCGCCAAAGCCGGCGCCGGTGAGGCGGGCGCCGCGCACGTAGTCCTGCTGCGAAGCAAGCGCGACGAGAAGGTCGAGTTGTGGCGAGCTGACCGCGTAATCCGTGCGAAGGCTTTCGTGCGAGGCACGCATCAGCGCGCCGACGCGGGCGAAGTCATCGCGATCGAGGGCGTCGGCGGCTTCGCGCACGCGCTGGATCTCCGTGACGACGTGGCGCGCGCGATGGAGTGCGATGCCGGCGTCATCGGCAGCGATCTCCAGCGACGCGATCTCGGCGGCGGAGACGTCGCGGAGCGATCGGAGATCCGGGCGCGAAAGACGGGTACGGAGCAGCGTGACGGCCGCGTCGCACTCGGCGCGGCGGACGTTGTAGGCGCTCGCGACCAGCTCGCGCTGGACGCCGCTGTTCGCGACGACGATCGAGAGACCGCCTGCGGCAAGGCGCAGCGGAACGGCCCGGTACTCGAGCGCGCGACAGTCGATCAGCAGTGCGTGGTCCGTCTCCGAGAGCGCCGACGCGAATTGATCCATGATGCCCGAGTTGACGCCGACGAACTCGTTCTCAGCGCGCTGACAGAGCCGCGCCAGTTCGACGCCGGTAATCGGCAGATCGAAGGCGTCGCGAACCGCGCCGGCGATCGCGACCTCGATCGCCGCGGACGACGAGAGGCCGGCGCCGCGCGGTACGTCGCCGGCGATCGCGAGATTGATGCCGGCGATGGGAAACTGCGCGTCGTGCAGGATAGCGAGCACGCCGCGAGCGTAGTTCGACCACTCTCCCGGTGCAGCGCGCGTGATGTTTGCGAGATTGAAGCGCGAGTGCTGATCGTAGTCGGCGGAGTAGGCCCAGACGGCATCATCGTCGCGCCGGGACCAGGCGACGACGACGGAGCGATCGATGGCGAACGGGAGCACGAGGCCGTCGTTGTAGTCGACGTGCTCGCCGATCAGGTTGACGCGGCCGGGTGCCTCGGCAAACCCTGTTGGCGCGGCGCCGAACTCGCGTCGGAATGCCTCGACCAGCGCGTCGAGCCGGCCGCTCTGTTTGGCGGCGGATGCAACGGGAGAACCAGGCGCGTCGGGCTCGTGACTCATCCGCCGGAGCTGTCGCGAAGCTCGCGCGCGGTCTCTTCCGGCGCAGTGTCGTTGATGAAGGTGCCTGCGCCGGTCTCGACGCCAGCCAGGTACTTGAGCTTGTCCTTCGTCCGGTAGGGTGGCGCGAACTCGATGTGTAAGTGATCGCCTTCGCGCTCCAGTCCATCCGCAGCGCGTTGATGCATCGACATCGTGTATGGCATCCGGAAGCCCCAGAGGTTGTCGTACTTGGCCTGCACGGTACGGACGATCGTAGCGAGCCCGGCGCGCTCGCTGTCACGCAGGTCGAGCAGCGATGGTCGATGCGCGGCGGCGACGATGTGTACCTCGTACGGTAGGCGCGCGGCGAACGGGACGTACGCGACGAATCCCGGTGTCTGGGCGACGATGCGGCGGCTGTGCGAGAGTTCCTCGGCGACGATGTCGCAGGTGAGGCATCGACCGGTGACGGCGTGGTGAGCGGTGGCCATGGCGTGCTCTCGCTCGATACGCGGCGGGATGAAGGGGAAGGCGTAGATCTGGCCGTGCGGGTGGGTCAGCGTGACGCCGATCTCCTTGCCGCGGTTCTCGAAGATAAACACGTAGGCGACTTCGGCCCGCGCCGCCAGGCCCGCGTATCGGTCGGCCCAAACATCGACGAGGCGGCGCGTCGCCGATAGCGGCAGCGACGCGAGCGTGGCGTCGTGCAGGGGGGAGTAGACCACGACCTCGCAGATGCCGGTGGCGCGCGATCGGCGCGAAAGCGGCGAGTTGCCGGCAACGGCGGGGGCATCCGCCCGAAAGCTCGGGAAGCGATTCTCGAAGGCGACCACCTCGTACGTTGCGGCCGGGATCTCGGTGGCGAAGGCGTCGGCGTTGGCGGTTGGGCACAGCGGGCAATACTCGGGCGGCGGCAGAAACGTGCGCGCCTGGCGGCCGGTAGAGACGATGACCTGCTCGCCGAGGAGCGCGTTCCAGCGCAGTTCGACGTGGTCGTTCGCGCGAACTTGCTGTTCGACCGGGATGATGGCTGGGGGCGGCTCGTCGAACGAGTAGAAGTAGAGGTAGCGGCCGTCGGCGCGGTCGATGCGGGTCTTCTTCACGGTCGTAGTCTAGCGGTTGCTTTCGGAGTCGTCGGGGACGGGGCCGGCGCGGAGCGAGACATAACGAGGTGCATGTGCAGCGTTCCGAACGGCGCTGGCAATCGAGGCGTACGCTGACAACCGCGTTTCGTATCTAACGGCAGGCCAGAAGCACTGAGCGAGCATCAGGGGATGCGAGCCTATGCCGTGCGCGCTCGCGAATCCAAATGTTCTGGAACGGGTCGGCATCGCGTATTTCGCCGGACATAAAAAAGCCAGGACGCCGAAAGTCTGGTGACGGGGCGCGTCCTGGCTCTTCGAAGAAGCCCCAACAACGTGTGTGCTCTTCACGTGGTTGGTTATGCCTTACACACGCATTATCGTCACGGGGTGTTAAGAAAGAATAAGCGCGGAGCTAAAATATGCGACGGTCGGGGAAATTACTTGACGTGCGTCGCCGGACAGATTGGAGCCTGGGCGATGCTGCGTGCGCTGACGCGCCAGCGCATCCGGCGCAGCGGCTCCGACATCGATGCAAGCCAGTTCCATCGTCATCCGCCCGCCTCTCGATAGGACTCGTACCTGGCGTTGTCTCATCCTGTTCAGTTGCGGCGAACGCCGCTGTCGGCACTATGCTGGAGTCGCGAAGCCGCATGTTAGACTTGGCACCGAAGAGAGCCGTGAAGATGCTGCGCGTTCCCGCCTCTCGCTTCCCGCGTGCCGCTTCCCAATCGAAGGTAGCCGCCCTTGATCCTTTTGCACCGCGACCTGATCGGGCACGATAACGGCCTGTTTCTCGTGCTGGTCGCCTCGACGCTCTTCGCGCTGCTCGTCGGCGTCGGGTTTCACGAGGCATGCCACGCCTACATGGCGAACTCGCTCGGCGACAAGACGCCGGCGAGCCAGGGCCGCACGACGCTCAACCCACTGGCCCACCTCGAGCCGACGGGAACCCTAATGATGCTGTTCGTCGGCTTCGGCTGGGGGAAGCCGGTGCAGTTCAACCCGTGGGGGCTGAGGGTGAGCCCGAAGACGGCGACGCTGCTCGTCTCGGCGGCGGGGCCGCTCTCGAACTTCCTCGCCGCCTTCTTGCTCGCGCTGCCGATCAAGCTCGGCTGGGTGCCCTACATCAACCCCTTCGGCAGCGTCTTCGGCGTCGTTGGGCGCGACGAGTACATCGGCCTGTTTCTAACGGGCGCCGTGTACCTGAACGTGATCCTGGGCACCTTCAATCTCGTGCCGCTGGAGCCGCTCGATGGCTTTAAGGTGGCGCTCGGCGTGCTGCCGGATCCGATCGCGAACGAATTCGCGAAGCTGCGTCGATATGGCGTCGGGCCGCTGCTCCTCGTGCTGTTCGTGATCCCATTCGCGACCGGCTACAACCCGCTGTCCGAGATCATCGGGCCGATCGCGGTGCGGCTCGTGCGCTTCTTCACGGGCATCGGCTGATGCTTGCGCGCGCGTCGCACCGGCTACGCCAATTCGTCGGCGCGCTGCGGCCGCATGTCGCCGTCGCCGAGCGCATCAATGCGTACCGGCACCTGGCTGCGGCGCAGCAGCGGCTCTTCGAGTCGATGATGCTGCGCGATCAACAGCACGGCATCGAGGTGTACCGGCGCGTGCGAGCCGCCGCCTCGGCCGAGGATTCAGCCCTCTTCGCTGCGGCGCTCCTGCATGACTGCGGCAAGGGCGACGTGCGGCTGTGGCAGCGCGTCGCGTATGTCCTGCTCGCTGCGATCGCGCCGGCGCTGCTGCCGCGCATCGAGAGTGAGCATGGTGCCGAGTGGCGGCAGGCGTTTCACCGGCTGCTGCATCACCCCGCCATCGGCGCCGATCTCGCTGCCGCGGCAAGCGCGGATGCCGACGTTGTGCGTATGATCAGAGAGCAAGACGCGGCCGCACCCGACGTACGGCTCGCTCTGCTGCAGGCCGCGGACGAGGCATAACTATGGAACGCATCACGATCATCGGGCTCGGGTTGATCGGCGGCTCGATCGGGCTGGCGCTGAAGCGCTCGCCGCTGAAGGACCTGCACATCACCGGTGTCGCGCGGTCACGCGACACGGTGCAGCGGGCGAAGAAGATCGGCGCGATCGACGAAGAGAACCGCGATCCAGCCGAAGCGGTCAAGGGCGCGAAGCTCGTGATCATCGCCGCGCCGATCCTCGCGACGCCGCAGATCTTCCGCGATATCGCGCCGGCGCTCGAGCCCGGCACGATCGTCACCGACGCTGCCAGCACGAAGGGCAACGTGATGGCGTGGGCGCGCGAGCTGCTGCCCGAGCACGTGCAGTTCGTCGGCGGCCATCCGATGGCCGGAAAGGAGACCTCCGGCATCGACGCAGCCGACGCCGATCTGTTTCGCGACAAGACCTGGGTCGTCGTGCCGTCCGTCGGCGCCAGCGAGGGCGCCGTACGCACCGTCATCGGCGTCGCGCAAGAGGTCGGCGCGGTGCCGACGTACATGGATGCGCACGAGCACGACAGCTACGTCGCCGCCATCAGCCACCTGCCGCTGGCGCTGTCGTCGGTGTTGTTCTCGATGGTGTTCCAGAGCGCCGCCTGGCCGGAGATGGCGAAGCTGGCCTCGAGCGGCTTCCGCGACACGACGCGCCTCGCCTCGGGATCGGCCGAAATGGCGCACGACATCATGCACACCAATCGGGAGAACGTGCTGCACTGGATCGATCGCTTCCAGGACGAGCTGTATCGGCTGCGTGCAACGATCGCCGCGGGCGAGAGCGAGCCGCTGCTCGAGGCATTCGCGCGGCCGCAGATCGAGCGCGACAACTTCATGCTCAACGGTGCGCCGCGGCGTGATGTCTCGGCGCCAGTCGAGAGCGTGTCACTCGGCGACATCCTGCTCGGCTCGAAGATCAACAGCTTCATGAAGAAGCAGCAGGACATGATCAAGGACGCGGAGGCGAACGAGAAGGACAGGCGCCGTTGACGGCGCGCGTCGTCACGCCGGCTCGCCGCCTGCGCGGCACGATCGCCGTGCCCGGCGACAAATCGATCTCGCACCGCGCGGCGCTGCTCAACGCGCTGAGCGACGGCGAAGCGACGATCCGCAACTTCCTTCCCGGCGAAGACTGCCTCTCGACGCTGCGCGTGCTGCGCGACCTCGGTGTCGAATCGACGCTCGATGACGGCAGCGGCGAGGCGTGCGTCGTGACGATCCGTGGCAAAGGACTGAACGGCCTGCGCGAGGCTGCGGGCGTGCTCGATTGCGGCAACTCCGGGACGACAATGCGGTTGATAAGCGGCATCCTCGCCGGCCAGCCGTTTCTGTCCGTGCTCAGTGGCGACGAGTCGCTGCGATCGCGACCGATGGCACGCGTCGCGACGCCGCTGCGCGAGATGGGCGCGCGCATCGACGGCCGCGAGGACGGCCGCTTCGCGCCGCTGGCGATCCGCGGCGGCGGTCTGCGGGGTATCCGGTACAAAATGCCGGTCGCCAGCGCGCAGGTGAAGTCGGCGGTACTGCTCGCCGGCCTCTTCGCTGAGGGCGAGACGATCGTCGAGGAAGCGGAGGCGTCGCGCGATCACACCGAGCGCATGCTATCCGCGATGGGTGCCGATATCGGCCGCGAGGGACCGCTCGTGCGGCTGACCCCGGGCCGGCCGCTGATGCCGCTCTCGATGCGAGTGCCGAACGACATCTCGGCGGCGGCGTTCTGGATGGTGGCTGCGGCGATCCATCCCGACGCAGAATTGCTGCTTACGGGCGTCGGCATCAACCCGACGCGTACGGGGATCATCGACGCGCTGCAGGCGATGGGGGCGGATCTCGCGATCGAAGAAGAGCGACAGGTGGCGGGCGAGCCGGTCGCCGACATCATCGTGCGATCGTCGCGGCTGCACGGCATCCCGGTCGGCGGCGAGTTGCTGCTGCGGTTGATTGACGAGGTACCAGTGCTGGCCGTCGCCGCAGCATTCGCTGAGGGAACGACGGAAATCCGGGACGCCGAAGAACTGCGCGTGAAGGAGTCGGACCGCGTTGCAACAGTCGTATCGCAATTGAGCGCGCTGGGTGTAGCGATCAGCGAGCGCGACGACGGCATGATCATCGAGGGTGGGGGCGGATTCGAATCAGGAACGGTGCGCTCGTTCGGCGATCATCGCCTCGCGATGGCGCTCGCGGTGGCCGGTCTCGCGGCAAAGGGCGACGTCCGAATTGATGATGCGGACGCGGTGGCGGTCTCCTATCCTGACTTTTGGGCGCACCTGTCACGACTGATGGACTGATGGATGCCGGTGGCGCCTTTCAGAGCCGTGAGGGCAACACATGGCAGTCGAGCTTATACACGTCGGATTTGGCAACTATCTCGCGGCGAATCACGTCGTCGGCATTGCCGCGCCGAGCGCCGCGCCGGTGAAGCGGCTGGTGCAAGACGGCCGCGGCAAGAGCATTACAATCGACATGACAAGCGGCCGCCGGACGAAGGCCGTGGTCTTCATGGACAGCGGCTCGATCGTGCTTGCGGCGATCACGCCCGAGACGATCGAGGGGCGCATCCGCGGCAATCGGAGCGGTCCCGCCGCGGCTCCTAGCCAACACGCGGCTACAATGGAAGCGTGACGAACAGCGCTTCACACACCGCGCCTGATCCATCGTGGGGCGGGCATTCAGCCCGCGTCGGCCACCTGGCTCTGCCGATGACATGAGCGATCCGAGCCAGCACCCACTGCTCGTCGTCCTGTCCGGCCCCTCGGGCGTCGGCAAGGACGCGGTGCTCGATGAGCTCGAGCGCCGCGGTCACGTGTTCCACCGCGTCGTCACCTGCACGACGCGGCCTCCGCGCGAGAGCGAGCGGGACGGCGTCGACTACTTCTTCCTCACCGATGCCGACTTCGACAAGCTCGTCGCCGGCGACGGCGTGCTCGAGCACGCGGTCGTCTACGGGCACCAGTACGGCGTGCCGCGCCAGCAGATCGCCGACAAGCTGGCGGCCGGTTTCGACGTCTACGTTCGCACCGATGTGCAGGGCGCGGAGACGATCAAGCGGCTGCGGCCGGACGCGGTGACCGTGTTTATCGCGCCCTCGTCCGTCTCCGACCTCGAGGCGCGGATGCGCGCCCGCGGCGCCGACGACGAGGAGCGCATCCAGCGCCGCCTCCGCACCGCCGCGTCAGAGTTGCTTCGCCAGGAGGAGTTCGAGTACGTGATCACCAACAGCGCCGGCCGGCTGGAAGCGACGGCGACGCGGCTCGCCGAGATCCTCGAGGCAGAGCGGCTGCGGCGCGGTTGAGCCTCTTCCGTCGAGGTGTCGAAGCGTGCAACCGGCATACCGTCAGTGCGTCCAGGGAAAAATCGAGGTTGCGAGGTCTTTGGCGCGATCGCGGGCGCTCGCCGTCAGCGACAAGCCGGATGGCTGCTGGATCACGAACAGCGTGCCGCGCTTCTCGATGATCTTCCAGCCCGTGCTGCCGTCCGCTTCGCGATGGAACCGGATGGTGACGCGCGCGTCCCCCACCTGCAGGTTCGAAAGCGTGAGATCGGGCATCCACTCGGGGAGCGCGGGATCGATGAGCAGTGTGCGTAGCGGCGCGAGCGGCTGCAGGCCGAGCATCGACTGTACGCACATCGGCACGGCGCTGGCCGACCATGCCTGCGGCGTCTCGGCCTGCGGATACGTGCCGGGGTGGGGATGCTCCGCGTCGCGCTGGTAGCCGCCAACGACCTCCGGCAACTGATGGTTCGGGAAGAGGGCGGCCAGATCGAAGAGACCGCGGGTGAGGACGTTGACCTCGTCATACAAGCCGTAGCGGGCCATCCCGAACGCGGTGTTCGCGCTCTCCATCGGCCAGACGCTGCCGAGCTGGTAACTGTAGGGGTTGTATGACGGGTGCTCCGTGGAGAGCGTGCGGACGCCCCAGCCGGAGTACATGTCGGCAGCAAGGAGGCGCTTCGCCACCGCACCCGCGTGGTCGCCGCTCACGATGCCGGTCGCAAGACAGTGCGCGGCGTTCGAGGCGATCGTCCTGACCGCGCGCTTGTCCGGGTCGAGGCAGAGCGCGACGAATTGCTCGTCGGGCATCCAGAACGATTCCGCGAAGCGCTTCTTCAGATCGGATGCTTCCTTCAGTAGACGCCGGGCATCGCCGAATTGCTTTCCGGCAAGCGCGATCGCGAGGCCGTGCTGCTGCTTCGCGGAGTAGACGTCGCCTTGCAACTCGCAAGTGGCGACGGGGTTCGGCACGACGCTTCCGTCCTCGTAGACGACGGCGACGGCCGAGTCCTTCCACCCCTGGTTCTTCTGGCCGAGCGGCGATCGGGTCTCGTACTCGATGAATCCGTCCCGGTCGGCATCTGCTTCGCCATCAAGAAAGGCGAGGACACGCTCCGCCGCATCTTGATGACGGCGGAAGAACTCGGTGTCGCCCGTCCACATATAGTGCTGGCCGAGGACGATTAGGAAGGCGGCCGGCGCCGAGTAGTCGCCGTAGTAGCAACGGAACGGCGTCAGACCGAGCCTCGCCAACGGGCTGAAGCTTATCTGCTGGATGACGCGGCCTGGCAGTTCGTCGCGAAAATCATCGCGCGTCGAGCCGATGTGTTGCGCCGTGCGGATGATCGACGCCTCCATCAACAGCGGCGAAACCGAGGCGGCCTGCCAGCTGGCTGTCAGCGAATCGCGTCCGAAGAGCGCCTGGTAGGCGGGGATGCCGGCAGCCGGCGTCAGCGCTTCGGGCCAACCGCCGTCGTAGAGTGGCAGCGATGCGAGATCGCGAACGGCGGCGTGCCATGCGTCGTGGGCGTTGGCGTTGGTTGTGGCGACGCGCGTCGCGTCCGCGAGCAACCGCTTTCGCATCTCGTCGTGCGGCGAACCGGTATCGCCGCCGAAGGCGTAACAGCCGTATTCGGGCGTGGCGTGACGGCCGTCGATGACCGGCTCGATCGAGACGCAGAAGTGGGCGTGTTCGTGCGGCGCGAGTTTGGCATCGAAGACGACCCGGCCGTCCTCCCATCGCGGATCGCCGTCGGGGTGGAGGAAGCGGATGACGACTGCCATCGGCAGCTTTTCGTGGCGATAACTCAGCGTCAGTTCGTGGGTCTTCGCGTCGATCGCGCGCCACTCTGAGTCGACCGGCGCCTCTTGTTTTCGCTTGCCCTCCATCGCTTCACCGAGATCGGCGAAGTCTGCCTCGACGTCCCACGATAGCGTGCAGTTCACTGTGGTCTGCGTGTAGTTCTCGAGATCGGCGTCTTCGTGCATGCCGTCGCCGACGAAGCGCGACACGCGAAGCACGACGCCGCGCTCCTCGGGCGGGATGTTCCCGACTTCTTGCATGATGTCCGGTGACAGATACATTTGCAGCATGGAGTACGAGTCGACCGGGCTGGCGGAAATGAACTTGAGGCGCTGGCCGTTTATCCGATGCTCCCACCAGGAGAGCAGCCGCGTGTTGTGGAAAAAGAGCCCTTCGGGCCCGCCTTTCGAGACGGTACCGTCTTGCTTCGTTGTCAGGACGGTATGGCCGTGGTAGATGTGAATCGCTTCGGGGCGCGCACGCAACTGCACCAGTTCACGCATGGAGAAATCCGGTTCGAGCTTCGTCATACAGGTAACGAATCACGAGTGTCGTGGTAACCGCAAGTGTCGGCTCGTCACAGATGCGCGACATTCGCCTCACTGAGCGGTGAGATGAGAGGCGCTGCCGCATCCATCCCGCACGGCGCCGGCGCATCCGGAGCGCTGGTTCCGGGCATCCCACCGCGCGTTTCCCCCGATTCCGATCCCGCGATCCAGCCTGTAGCCTTGTACCCGAGACGGTGCTGGAATCGAGGATCGATGGGCGCCCGCGCGAACAAGCCTTCCCCGATACGCGCGTCCGCGGTGCTCACGGCGAGCGACCGCGTCGCGTGCATGCCGCCGCGCGTCGAGGGGCGGTGCGTCTGCGGTGCACCGCTGCCGGCGGGGAAGGACGGCGTCGTCAGTCCGCGCCGCCGCTGGTGCGGGAAGACATGCGCCGACACAGCGACGCTCCGCCATTTCTGGTCGCAGGCGCGTACCGCGGCGTTGACGCGCAACCGACGCGCGGGGGGCTGGTGCGATCACTGCGGCGTCCCGGATCCGGGCAAGCGGCCGGACGGCAAGCGCTATCGCTATCGCTCGCACTTCGAGGTGAACCACATCGTGCCGCTCGTCGGCGCCTATCGTGGCTGGTCCTGCCTCAATCACCCGGACAACCTCGAGGTGCTGTGTCATGCCTGCCATGTGTACGTGACGAACCAGCAGCGCGCGTCGCGCCGCCTCGCAGCGGGATAGGTGGCGATTCTCGACCCGATCACGAACCCCTTGGCTCCTGAGCCTGTGCCACGTCAATGATTTCGCAACCGGGGCGTGTGGCGGCGCGGCGTGATCGCTGCGATGATGCCTGCTGAGGTGACGCGATGACATCGACGATAGAAAGCAGCACGGGGACGCCGGAGCCGGCGCTCGTGTACAACCCGTTCGACGCGGCGTTCCGCTCCGACCCGTATCCGTTCTACCGGCGGATGCGCGAGGAAGAGCCGATTCACGACAGTCCGCTCGGGTTCACGGTGCTGACGCGCTATGCCGACTGCGTGACCATGCTGCGTCACCCATCGGTGAGCAGCGACAGCCGAAAGTCAGCGAACTTCCGCGGCGACATGCTGGCGCAGGGCCTCGATCCCGATGAAGTGCTGCTGAATTCGACACAGCCGTTTCTCTTCACAGATCCGCCGGACCACACGCGCCTGCGCGGCCTCGTGAGCAAGGCCTTCACGCCCCGCGTCGTCGAGCAGCTGCGGCCGCGCGCGCAGTCGCTTGTCGACGAGCTCATCGACGCCGCGGCGAAGAAGGGCGCGATCGACGTGATCGAGGAGTTGGCGTACCCGCTGCCGGTGACGATCATAAGCGAGATGCTCGGCGTGCCGGCGGACGACCATCCGAAGTTCAGCGCCTGGTCGCGCGAACTGGCACGGAGCCTCGATCCGGACTTCGTCCTGCCTCCCGAGGTGCTTGCCCGACGACAGGCGGCGAGCGAGGAGTTCACGGCGTACTTCACCGACCTCATCGCGAAACGACGGGCGGAGCCCCGCGACGATCTCGTGAGTGCGCTGATCGCCGCGGAAGACGAGGGCCAGCACCTGACTGAGAACGAGCTGCTCGCAACGTGCGTGCTGCTGCTGATCGCGGGCCACGAGACGACGGTGAACCTCATCGGCAATGGCGCCCTCGCGTTGCTCGAGCATCCGGACCAGTTGTCACGACTGCGCGAGCATCCGGAGATGATCAAGAGCGCCGTCGAGGAACTGCTTCGGTTCGATGCGCCGGT
>JBBSDV010000086.1:0-13459 GCA_038240335.1 Dehalococcoidia bacterium | reverse complement strand
TAGCCCAGGAACCAGGGGTAGCCCAGATGCAGGCGCACCTCCTCGGCCAGGCGCCGCTCGGACGTGATCCCGTAGAGGTAGCCCAGCAGTAGCATCTTGATGATGACGACGGGATCGACGGACGGCTGACACGTATGGCTGTAGAAGGGGCGTCAGAGTGGCCGGGCAAAGGAGAAGTCGACGGCTTCAGCGATGCGCCGCAGCAAGTGGTCTTCGGGTACGAGCGCGTCGAGTGACAGCTGGTAGTAGAGCTTGGTCTCGAAGTCCCGCTGGCCCATCATCGGCGGCCTCGTCATCGCTGGGAGGCCACGCGCCCATGTCGATCATATCATCGCCGCGATCCGTTGGCGATCAGTTCGGCAACAACCCCGATCTGATCGCGGCAGTGGCCGGGTTCGCGGAGCTTGAAGATGGGATCCGCTCGGGGGATCTGATGCGCGAACGAAGCATTACGCGACGGCCAGGACGCCTCGGTCAGGGGGCAACGGGCCAATGTCGGGGATGTTGAAAGAACCGTGTGCTCCCGAATCTCCTCAGCGTGCTTTGAGTCTGGGCGGCGAGCCCCAGCCGGGTCTGCGCTGTTCGATCAAACTCTGGAGGAACATCGTGGCAAATACTAGGACGGCGCTCGCGGCGAGCGCCCCTGCGGCCGCCATCGGCCAGTAACGAGTTGAGGAGAGCCAGCTCACGCCCTCGATCGCGGGCCAAATGCGAAGAACCGTGGCGATGTTCAGCGCCAGGAGCAAGCCGATGGCTATCGAGTTCTCGCGCGGGTGCTGGATACGCCGGCCCGCGAACTCCGGCAGGATCATCATCCCCATGCCGATGATCAACATTGTCAGCACACCCACCGTCAGTGCATGCCGGATCGCGTCCATCTCGAAGGAGTCCACGACCGCGCCATGGCGAAGTGCGCGGCCCGCGTACCATGCCGTCAGTACCGAAGCGAGCGCGAGCCATCCGAGCGCGGCTCGGACCAGTTGGAAGTGGTGGCGCGATGCGGCACCGACACGGTTCGCTCGTGGGGTGATCACTCCGGTCATCCACACAACCGAGAGCAGCGCGACGGCGATGAGCAACAGGCCGACGTCTTCGGCACGCGCGGCATTTCGGCTGTAGTGCCAGGACAAGCGCAACGCTGCTGCCACGTAGACAACGACGCCGATCACGAGGAGCAGGGCGGTGGCGCGTCCGATGCGGGCTGCCATCGGATGCCCGGTGAATGTCGGGACGGCTCGGGTGCTTACGCCGGCCACAAACATCAGGATGAAGCCGTAGAGCTGAAGGGAGATCAGCGCCTGTTGCCGCCCGATCGACACGATCGGCGCCGACCGGTGCACCAGGTCGACCACGAGCCAAACATCGACCACGGCGGCGGCCACGGAGGCGAGCGCGCCGAACACGAAGAACCAGCCTGTCGCCTCGGCTTTGCTTCCCGGCCGAACGAGCATTCCGAGGATGACGGCCGCGAACGCGAGGGCGCCGGCCAGCAGCATCGCGGCAGAGCCCAAAAGAGCGGCGTCGCGAAGCGCGCTGTCGCCCGCTGGCTGCGAGACGCTCCGCACCGCGAGGCTGATGGCGATCAACGGCATAGCGACGTGGGCGAGCGGCGGGAACGCCAACGGGGTGCCGGAAAAGCGGGGCGTCAACCGGAGCGCCATCCCCATGACGAAGAGGCCGGCGAAGCCTTCGAGCTGGAGCTGGCCATGCACCTGGACGAGGGCTTGCCAGGAGTTGCCCCAATCCCATTTCAGCACCTGTGCCAGCGGGAGGAGCACTGCGAGCGCAAAGCCGCCGAAGATCCCGAGCAAGAGGCTCGCAACGATGTAAGCCCGGTAGGGCGCTTCTTCGTGGCGGTGTGGAACAGCATCCGGTGAAGATACCGGCGTCAGCGGGATGGACATGGTCTCTATTCTACGGCAGCATGCTCAATGACAAACCCGCGTCCGCACACATCAGGACCATCGTGTTTGATATCTATACCGTCGCCATGGTTATCAGGATTACACAATCGCTTAACGCGACTGCGGCGTGGGCCACACCGGCGTCGAGCGCTACTAATGCGCCGCCCCAGGCTCACATCGCCGGCGGACGCAGATGACGCGAAATCTCTTGGAACTGCTCAGGCGTGATCTCCCCATGGGCCAGCCGGTGTCGCGCGACATCCATCGGGTCGCCGGACGCCTCATGGCCGTGCTCGCGGTGCGTGATGGCGTAGAAGAACAGATAGATGACCGATACCCAGAACAGCAGCCAACCTGCCATCGCGAACACCATCCACCATCCCATGCCATCGTTCGTGTGCCACATGATGTACTTCTCCTGTCTATGACGTCCTGATGGTTGTCGCTCCGATTCGCCGGACCTCGGTATCGCGAGGAGCCGTCGGACATACTGAGATGCAGCCGGAGCGGGACCCAGCTCCACATCAACCCTTTGACTGCCGCGAGAACAGCAGCAGCGCCGCCGCCCCCAAGAGCAGGGCCCATCCGCCGGCGGCTGAGAGCGCCGCCCAGTCACCCGTCGCGGAGCCGAAGCCCGCGTCGATCACGAGCCGCGTGCCGCCGAAACCAGGCAGGAGCTTCATCCAAACCGCCTGCTCGCCGGAGATGAACATCGGATCCTGGAAGATGCCGATATCGATCAGCGGCAGGAAGAACATGAGATATGCGCCGCCTAGCCGCCCGATCACGAGTGCGATGCAGGCGCCGGCGAATCCGTAGGACACCGCGGCCAGCACGTTGCCGGCGAGAAACGCGCCCAAGTTGGCCGGCCGGAAGTTGATGAGGGTCACCGCGACGGAGACGACCGAGACGACCACACTGAGGATAACGATGATAGTGAGCCGGGAAAGCGCCACGCGGCGCGCGGGAAGGCCCGCGACGACCAGTCGCGAGTCGCTCGCGGCGGCCTCTACCATCGCGAAAAGCCCGATCAGTCCGGCGAGCGTCGCGGTCGTGATCGGCACCATGACCGCGGCGTGCACGTCAGGCATCGGCCTGACGACCGACACGAGGCTGCCGTGTTGCGCCACGCGAAAGGTGAGCGGGATCGACGCCGTGATGTAGTACGACACGGTGATGAACACGAAAGGCACGATGAAGAGCAGCAGAATCAGAAACAGGTTGCGCCGGTACTCAGCCAGCAGCGAGATAGGCAGTGAGAGTGCCGTCATGAGCCCCTCCGGCCGCTGCTCAGGAGCAGCGCCACACCGAGAAGCACCGCGGCGTACCCTCCAGACCAGACGAACCACCACAGGTCGTACGGAGCGCCGACCATCGCGGACACCGCGATCTGAGAGGCGAAGTGCAGCGGGAACAGGTTGGCGATCAACCCCTCACCGCCTCCGAGTGGCCCCGCCACGAACGCGTCGAACATGAAGGCCAGGAAGAAGACGTACGACCCCTCGATGTCGCCCTGGATGAAGAGCGCGAGCAACAGGCCGAGCGCCTCGTAGACGAGCGCAGCGACGAACACCGCCGCCCAGAGCGTCAGCGGGTCGTTCACGTCGTGCGTCAACAGGACCATCACGAAGCTCACCGTCGCCGCGAGCAGCGCGAGGAAGCCCGCCGTGACCGCGTATGCCGCGTAGACCGCCCGCGGAGCCATCCCCGCGATGATTAGGCGTCCGTCGGCGCGGACGCTCGTTCGCAGGAGGAAGAAGGACGACAGGCCGGCGAGCAGTGCCGCCGCCCAGACCGCGCCCAGGGCGGTCCCCGCGCGCACGCCGACATTGCCGCCGATGACGTCCGAGAACGTGCCGATCGCGCTGCTCAACGCGATCACGAAGACCGGCGGGATGAGCACGAGCAGGAAGAGGTTCACCGGCTCACGCAGGTACTGGCGGCTCGTCGCCCGGACCAGTTCGGCGGTTCGCGTCGACATGTCAGTGATCCTCTCCGAGCTCGCCATCGCGCAGCCGAAGGATCCGGTCGAAGTGCGATTGTTCCTGGATGAAGTGCGCGACGATGAGAATCGTCGTTCCGGCGGCCCGCAGGTCGTCGGCCAGCTCCCAGAATCGCTGATACGTTTCCCAGTCGAAACCGGAGTACGGCTCATCGAGCAGGAGCAGCGATGGACGATGAAGGAGAGCGATGCTGAGGTTCAGCTTCTGGCGCGTGCCGCCCGAGAGGTTCTCCACGAGTTCGCCGCGGAACCGCTCGAAGCCCAGAAGCGAGTAGAGTCGCGCCGCCTCTTCCGCCGCCGCGTCATCGGCCAGCCCGTAGGCGTGCCCGAAGAGCCGAAACGTCTCGTCGCACGTGAGCTTGTCGTAGAGCATCGGGATCTGCGGACAGTACCCGAGCCCTCCCGTGACGTCCACCGTGCCATCGTCGGGCTTCATCAGCCCGACGATGATGCGCATCAGCACACTCTTCCCGGAGCCGTTCTCGCCGACGAGCCCGACCATCGAACCGGGACCGACCGAGAAGGAGACGTCACGAAGCACGCGGTTCACCCGCGAACGCAGGAGGCCGCGGCGAAACGTCTTCGTGATGCGCTCTACACGAAGCACGTCAGTGGAGGCTGTCCCGGACGAGTGAGGCTCGGTCTGTATTCGTTGTGTCATGCGTTACCTCCGCCGAGGTGCCGCAGAACCGTTGTCCCGCCGCAGCACAAGGGCAAAGCCGAACAGCGCGACGATGCCGGCTGCCACTGCGATGCCCACCCACTGCGCCGTCGGCTGCTTGTACGTCACCGCGCCGCCAGTCTGCGCCGTGGCGCCGGTCGACGTCGCATTGGCCGCAACGGTGACGCTCAGTTCCGCGCTCTCGTTGTCGTCGCCACCCACCGCCTTCACCGAGTACGTGCCCGCCTTGAGGCTCGCCGGCAGCGTGGCTGTGAGCGAGCCGGAGCCGTTGGCGTCGGTTGTGAACGTCCCGATGGGAGTCGAACCGTTCACGCCTTCGAGCGTGACGCTCGCCGGCGTGCTGGCCTCGTATCCCTCAACGGTGATCGTGATCGAACTCCCAGGCATAGCCGCGGTGGGCGTCACCGCGACCGCGGCTCCGCCGTGAGCCCATGCCCTCCGCGCACCGATCGAGATCACGCCGACAACCCCAATGACAAGCGCGGTGAAAAGTAGTACTGCTTTCACGGACGACCTCCTTCCCCAGACGTACCAACGGACGCAGCAGGATGCGCCAGCGCGATCATGATCCGCACCAGAAGCATCGTGCTCACCAGGAGCAGCAAGAAGCTGACGCCCGCAAGCGACGACGCGACGATGGTGTGTTCGCTCCCCCGCATGCGAGCGGCGATCGAGAGCAGCGCCGTCAGCGAGCCGCTCGCGGTCAACAGTAAGATGGCGAAGCTTGCGTAGAACCGTTTCATTCGATCACCTCACATCAGGTGCTGGCCGTGCGGCGCGAGCTTGCCATAAATCACGAACGCCATGTACGCGAGCGCGAAGAGTAGCCCGAGTAGCAGCAGCGGCCAACGACTGCGCAGGCTGGAGGAGCGGCTGCGGTCGAGCAACGGGACTGCCGCAAGCCCGGTGGCGACGATGATCGGTGCCCATAACAACGCTCGCAACCCGAACCAATTCTCGAATGGGTACAAGGCCACGAACATCCATGCCGGCTTGGTCAACTCCTTGCCCTGCACGATCGGCTGCCCCAGCGGCGCGGCCATGACTAACGCCAGGGCCGCCGCCAGTCCACCGAGCATCAGTCCGAAGCCAACCATCTTGCGGACGTGAGCGCTGAATGGCGACGCGCCCTCTTCCACAATCGCTTCCTCGGTATCTGTTTCGCCCTTTCGAGTTGGGTCATGCCCCGGCAGGCCCGAGATCCCGTGATGCTTGACCAGGAAGAAATGGCCGACGACGAGCAGCGCGAGCAGCGCGGGCAGGATGCTGATGTGTGCGATGTACAGGCGCGTCAGGATTGGCACGCTCTTCGTGAACGACGAGGTGAACCAGGCGCCGGAGCTGCCAACCAGCTTCCCGACGTCCTGGTTGTGCGCGAGCGCCTCGTAGCCTTCCTGGTCCCACTTCAACACGGTCCCGGTGAAGAGGAAGCCGAGAAGGATAAAGAGCAGGGCTACGCCCGTCAGCCAGGTCATCTCGCGCGGCGCCCGGTACGAGCCAGTGACGAAGACGCGCACCACGTGCAGCATCGCCGTGATGATCACGAGGTTGGCCATCCAGAAGTGGAACGAGCGGACGAACTCCCCGAGGCGCGCCGTCGTGATGATGAAGACGACGCTCTCGCGCGCCGACGCCGGGTCGGGGTTGTAGAACTGCGCCAGGTAGATGCCGGAAGCGACTAGCATCAAGATGCCTATGAACGTGATTCCGCCGAGCACGTACAGGATGTTATTGGCGTGGCGCGGGACATCGTACGTTAACTCGCTGAGGCCCAGCCGGTCGTCGATCCACTTCCAAGCCTCATCGAGCGGCCGTCCGCGCGGGGTGGTCACCGTCTGTTGCCCCATAGCTACCCCCTCCTAACGCCGTTGTGGTCTTCGTAGCCGTCATCGTCTTGATCATGCCGAACATGTGGCTCTCCACCTCGACGTCGTTAAAGCCCGCGGCGCGGACGTTCTCGACAGTGCGCCGGTTAATGTTGGCGCCAGACAGCC
Organism: Dehalococcoidia bacterium; assembly: GCA_038240335.1. Classification (GTDB taxonomy): domain Bacteria; phylum Chloroflexota; class Dehalococcoidia; order DSTF01; family JACRBR01; genus JBBSDV01. The sequence continues at coordinate 6,877 of JBBSDV010000086.1, read as the reverse complement.
GCACGGCGATCGGGTTCAGCAGATCCATCATCTTGCCCGTCACCGGGTTGCCGCTGCGAACGTGCTCCAGAAAGAGCGCCCTGCCGCCCGGCTTCAACACTCGCCGCACCTCACGCAGTCCGGCGACGGGATCGGGTACCGAGCAGAACACGCACGTGGCGATGACGGCGTCGAAGGTGTCGTCGGCGAACTCAAGATGTTGAGCGTCCATGCGCGCGAGGTCGGCGTCGACGTGCTCACGCAGGGCGCGGCTACGCGCCTTGGCGAGCATCCGGTCGGAGATGTCGATGGCGGCCATCTGCGCCTTCGGCGGGTAGTGCCGCATGGTGACGCCGGCAACGCCGACCTCGAGGATCTTGCCGGTGGTTGGGGCGTTGGCCCAGAGGACGGGTCGCAGGCGCCCGAACAGGAGTGGCTCTTCCACCATCTGCTCGAAGTCGTCGAACCGCGCGACGCGGTCGTACCGGCTACGCACTTTCCGGATGGCGTCCGCCTCGTCGTTGGTGGTCGACGTCTCTGCGGCGATCATGGTTGATATCCTACTACAGATTTGTAAGAGGTTGAGCGGTGCGATTGTCATGCAATGCGTTCGCCCTCCCACCGCGAGTGCCGGCGTTGGGCCGGCGACGGCCACGAGAGCCCTGGACGGTAGCCTCTGCCTGCGCGATCCACCTTGTTCCCTCGAGGAGTTCCAGTGCTCATTGGATCTCTTGCCCTATGCTTGCCGCGATGCGGCGCGCCTCGTCGGCCAGTACCGTGCCGCGATCGATTGCTGCCTGGCCGTCGCGCTTCATCGCCTCCGCATATGGTTGTCCCACGTTGATCGCCGCGATGAGCGCGCTGCCGGCGACGACGCAGCCCGACTACCGCGACCTGCTGCTGCGCTTCGCAGGCACCGAGATGTACCGCGAGATGATTCTCCGCGCTGGGGGCAAGCAGTTGGTCTGAGACTTGAACTAACCCGCGCACGTTGACGGAAACTCATTGTCGAGCGAAATCTACGCGCCCTTGATGACGCGCATCGTGCAATATCTCGTCGATGCGGCGGTGATCTATGTGCTGGCGCTGATCGCGGGCTTCGCGCTTGGGATCAGTGGTGCCGTCGGCGCGGCATTCGCTTATTTAGTCGGTAGCGCAATTTTGTTCGGTTATTTCTGGCTCGCGGACTCGACCGGCGGAACGATCGGACGCAGGCTCATGGGGTTGAAACTTGTTGATGACGAAGGAAACGCTCCGACGCCAGATATGGTCTTGATCCGCTCGCTGATGTTCGTAATCTCACTGATGATTCCGATTCTTCAACTACCTTTCCTCTTCAAGCTCACGCTGTCACCATTCACGATCGAGTCGGGCTGTCTGAGACTGGTCAAGGTCTGCATGATCTCGCAGGTGCAACATTTGTTGTGCGATCGGCTCAGCGATCCGGCTCAGCTCGCGCTCGTGCTCTCGGTTAATCGACATCGGCCTGTTTGTCCTGCGCTGAGCCAGCAGTTCGCGCGGTTGGTCTCGCGTAGAGTCGAACCGTGAGCTTCGTCACCAGACAATCCTGGTCCCTGCGAAGCGCAGCAGCAGGTGGCGGTAATCGGCGAGGAGCGCGCACTCGTGCGCGATGTGGCTGTCGACGCCGGAGCGCCACCGCCATGACGGCTGCCGGCCGGCCGGCCGTCGAGAGGGGTCCCGGCTCTACCGCCGGCGACCTACTCCATTCGAGGCGGCGCCCGCGCACGCGGACACGCCGCCGATGGCTGTGGTACCTCTGCGTTGCGCCTTCATGTCGTCCTGCACCAACGCGTACCAGGCTATTCACACGGAGTTCATTTGCAAATGATTTGCAGGGCGAAGCGCCGATCTTCTTTGTCTCGCCGAGAATTCATGAGGTGGTTACCGGTTCCGCACAAACGATGTTGGGCTGCTGTTCTATTCAGGACGGGCTCAAACTGACTCGACGATGGACGAGCGTGAGACCAGCCTCTTCCCACGCTCGCATGCCGCCGTCGAGGTCGATGATATTGGTATGGCCGAGGCGCTGCAGATCAGGCGTGGCTTCGGCACTCATCCTCCCGGAGCGACAGTAAATATAGAGCGGGGCTGATTTGTCGGCAGGAAGTTCGGTGGCATGCTCCGCCACCCGATCGAAGGGGATAAACGCGTCCGTGCCTTCGATTTCTCCTTCGTACGGAATGTGGAGGTTGACGACGAACGCGCCGCTCCCGGCTATGGCCGTCTTGTAATCGGCCGGGGCCAGGAGAGTTACCGACCCAGCGGGTTCGGCAGTACGAGCGGCATGATCCGTGCCGTTCTTGGCGCAGGCCGCAGTCAGCAGAGTCCCCACGATCAGCGCGAGCGCAAGCTTAGCCATTATTGAACCTTCCGTTCCCACCACGCCTCCTCCGCCGCGTCTTTCCCGAAGGAACGCCAGCGGGTTGTGCGCCTCACAGTTCCCGCGCATCGGCCCGCTCGGCACCGAGGTCTAGGATCCAGCTGTATGACCCGCCCGTTGTAGATGAAGGCGCCGACGAGGTTCTGGTAGATTCTGAACGCTCTAGGGCCCCTTGGCATCATTTGATGTACGGATCCCAGCTGCCGTATCGTTCGCCGACCGGTCCGCGGGGCAGGCTCAACGCGATCAGTACGATGCCGGCGACGACATCGTTCACGCCGGACTGCATCGTTGCGCCGCCGAGGATCCAGGGTGCGGCGAGGAACCAGACGCCGAAAAACACATTGACGAACCGCAGACTGCGGCCGACGTCGGAGAGCGCCATGATGGCGACGGTCACGACCAGCGCGCCGATGAGGTGATCGCTGTCGGCGGCATAGGCCCCGTATCCCAGCGCGGACGGCGAGGTCATCAGCCACAAGCCGAGGCCAATGCTCGCGATCAGGTTCCAAGGCAATGCGGTGCCCCAGACCATCGCCTTCACGCTAACCACGTCGGCGTGGAAGGATTGGTCGTTCGGGTCGGGCGTCTCCAGCGCCCCGCCTTGCCAGAACACGCGCCAGACGGACTGACCCTCGCGCTGCGCCTGTACGAGGAACTGGCCCATTGCGACCACTTCATCGAGTGTGAGCGCGATCATCACGAGCATCGCCAGCGCGGCGAGGAGGCACGGCGTGCACCAAGCACCGACAGCGACCGGTTGCAGGATGATGAGTCCGACGCTGACAATGCCCAGCGGAACGACGAGGATGCCGAAGAAGGTCACCATCCATGGCATCGTCCGCCAGCGGTCTTTGCCCCCCATGAATCCCATCAGCCCTTCGATCATGTAAGCGACGCCACCGAAGCCAGCATCGGAGATCGGAAACGCCTTGGACACGTCGGAGGTAAGCACAGCCTTGGTTCCCGGGCTGAAGAACGGCTCCCAGGTGGACGTCGTATAGCCAAGCTGGTAGGCAGCCATCTGCCGCGACAGAATGAACCCGATGAAGGCGAGCGCGATGATCGGCGCGCGTTGCGGCCAGCTCGACGGATTGTACGACCAGCCGCGCGGCCGGTCTGGGCCGGGCAGCATGTTCATGCCCGGCATCCCAGGCATCAGGATCGCGAAGGTGATCAGGAGCGCGCCGACGAGCGTGTCGTTGGCGTACCCGCCCGCTGTTGGCGACCAGAACACTAGCGGCGCGAACAGGAGCCACACGCCGACGAGCGTGTTGGCCCAGGGAGCCCACACGGGGTGCCGCACGAGGGTAACGCCCGCAAGTGCGATCATCAGGGCGCCGCTGATGATATCGCTCCAAAGAAGGCCGGTATCCCCATAGTTCAGCGCGAAGGGGCTGGTGATCAGCCAGACGCCGAGGATCATGATCGCGAAGAAGTGCGCCGAGACCGTCCCCTTGTCCTGTTCCATCGCCATGCCCGGCATGTCGCTCATCTGGTGTTCGGGCATGGCGCTACTCGAGTTGTCCTTACTCCCCATGTTCATGCCCGACATGGGCTCGGCCTTCTCGCCGTTGCGCACACCATCAGCAGGTAGCGCCGTCGTTCCGGCCGGTGGCATCGTCATGCCGCTCATCTGATGCCCGGTCATGGCATCACTCGGGGTAGTCTCGTTCGTCATCGACATGCCGGCCGAGGATGAGGTCGGCGCACGCCGCCGTTCGCCCTCGTTCGCGGAGGCCGAGCGATCGTCCCCGTGTCGTGGGTCAGCTGGCATGGCGCGCCTCTGCGTGGCTCGCTTTGGGCGCTTCCGGGAACTGCGCCGGCGGATCGAGTTCATTCTCGCTGTACCAGGCGGCGGGGTGGTCCTTCAGCGCCGCAACCATCTTGGGCAGCGTCTCGCGCAACGAGCGCTTCGGCTCCCAGCCAAGCAGCGTGCGGGCGCGCGTGATGTCGAGCGCGTAGTGGTCGTTCGCGCGATCGATCATCCATGGCCTGATGAACGGGTCGGGGCCCGGCAGTTTCTCTTGCACCCAGGCGCCGACCTTGGCGAGCGGCGAGAGCGCGCCGGGGATCTCAAGCGTCTCAAGGTCTTCGTCGTGGATCAGTCGGGCCAGCGTGTGCTGGAGCTCATCGTACGTCAGCGTGTCCGGCTCTCCCATCAACAGAGCTACGTCCGCCGGCAGCGATGGTCGCCGTTCAACAACGAGTTCGATGGCATCGACCAGGTCGTCCATGTGCAGGAAGGATTGTCCGTGCGCGGTCGAGCCGGAGTAGAGGTGGCTCGTGAGCTGGCGCTCGTAGATGCGCTGGATCTGATGCGCGAGCGGGATCGAGTGGCAGGCGTCGTCGTACACTCCGGCGATCCGAAGGTTCACTGCGGGAATGTCTCCCCGCTCCGCCGCGATCACGGCTTCCGTCTCGACCTTGGATTGCGGATACGCCCACGTCGGCTCGATCGGCCAGTCCTCGTTGATAAATCGGCCGGGTTCCCCGGGCCGATGGACGAGCATGGTGCTTGAGAAGATAAATTGCTCGACATGGAAGCCGCCGGCGTGCAGCCCGCGCAGCAAGCGCTGGGTGCCTCGGACCGTGATGTCTTCGTACAGCGGGCTTGGCCTGCCCAGGAAATCGTAGTACGCCGCGAGATGGACGACAGACGCGACCTCACGGCCGTGATGCTTGCCAATCATAGCGAGCCCGTCGCGCACGCTTTCGTCTGAGGTGATGTCGACGGAGATGTAGACGCAGTTCGGTGGCGGCGGCTTCGGCGCCTTGCGATCAAATCCCACGACGTCGCCGAAGCGTCCGGCGAAGCGGCGCATGACGGCGTCACCGATCCGTCCGTTGGATCCTGTGACAATAATGATGCCGTTGTCCGTCATCGTCCGTTCCCTTTCGTCCGGATGGCGGTTCGGCCACGCGGCGCGATCTCCGTCCACGCCGTGATCATTTGGCTGACTGGACCGCGTGGCCGCCGAACTGATTTCGCAGCGTCGCGATCACCTTGGCGCTGAACGACTCGGTCTGACGGGAGCGCAGGCGCTCCAGCAGCGCGAGCGTGATGACCGGTGCCGGGACGTTCTGGTTGAGCGCTCAATCATCGTCCAACGACCTTCTCCGGAGTCCTCCACGTATCCGCGGATGCCAGCGAGGCGCGGATCTTCGGCGAACGCCATCCCAGCTCCAACAGCCAGGACTTGACGACGCTGCCGCGGTTCCAGACGTGTGCGACGGCGCGTAGATCGAGATCGAACTGCGACGTGGCAAGGACCAATTCGGCACGTTTCGCGGTTTGTCTACTAATCCACTGTAGTACAGTACGATCAGCGATCGCACACGGGGCGACAACGGAGCGGGCGGGATCGTTTCAGCTTCGTGTCACTTGCGCGATGCTGCGGTGATCGCCCGCCTCGGCCGACAGCCGAATGGCGTTCACAACTCCTCCCTGCGGCCGTACGACTCGTATTGCGTCCTAGGAATGCCCCCTAAGGTGGACGGGAGTATTGGCAGTAACGCGAAGATGACGGCTAACTCGTACGTCGTCGGCAAGCGCCCGGCTGCTCAGGCGTTGCGGCGGTCGAGGGCTAGAGAAGCGAGAGGGCTCGCCAAGACGGTCGCGGAAGGCCGGTCTTGCATCGACGTGGTGCAGCAGCTCGCGTCGTTAACGGTGGGCGGCCGACGGTGCGCACGAGGAGCGATCAATGACGGAACTGAGACTCGACCTGACGGTCCGCAACTGGGTGGTCGTCGCTCCCGAGCGCAGCAAACGCCCCGATGCTGAGGGCCTCTGATGCTGCGCTTCCTCGATACCGCGACTCAAAGTCTCGATCCGTACGATGAGTACGCGCCGGCGGCGCAGCTCGAGCATGTGCGGGCGCTCGCACGCGACCTGCGCGGCGCGCGGATCCTGCAACTCAATGCCACTTCGTATGGCGGCGGCGTCGCCGAATTGCTCAACTCGCTCGTTCCGCTCGAGAAAGGCCTTGGACTCGACGTCAAGTGGGGCGTGCTCGTCGCCGAGCCGGCCTTCTTCGCCCTGACAAAACGGCTGCATAACGGGTTGCAGGGAGCGCCGTGGGCGGACGTCCCGCCCGAGGAACTGGCCGCGTACCTGAGCCACAACGAACACGTCGCGGAGGAGATCCGCGGCAAGTTCGATATCGTCATTGTGCATGATCCGCAACCGGCGCCCGTGCAGCGGCTAGCTAGGGACACCGCGGCGCGCTGGATCTGGCGCGTCCACATCGACCTCTCGGCTTACAACCGCGAGGCATGGACCTTTCTCGACGAGTACGTGCAGGAGTACGACGCGTTCGTCTTCACGATGCCCGAGTTTGTGCCGGAGCCGCTCGATCGCTCGCGCGTTCATTGCTTCGCTCCGGCGATCGACCCGCTGAGCCCGAAGAACATGGAACTGCCCGCCGAGGTGCGCGACCGCATCGTGCGCTGGACCGGCGTGCAGCTCGATCGGCCGCTTCTCACGCAGGTCTCGCG
>JBBSDV010000085.1:0-13499 GCA_038240335.1 Dehalococcoidia bacterium | reverse complement strand
GGGCTGACGCGTCATCCTCGGCGCGCATCGCGGGTGGATTGCAGCGGGAGTGCAGAGGACGCAGCGCCTCTGCCGGGGGTTCGGGGGTGTCCCCCCGAAACTTCTCTCATTTCATATTCTGCACCCGGGTACGCGCGAGCGGACCCGGCGAATGATGCGAAAGTCGGCGACAGCGACGATCGGTTTGCGTCACGAAACTAGAAGACGCGGTACAGCACAGCGCTTGGCGTCGGCCACGATCGGCTCCGCGCTCCGTCGGGAGCCGACGAAAGCGATCACAATGACGCTCCGAACTCGGACAACGATCATCAGCTATGCGAGGATCAGTTCCGAACGTTGCCCACGTCTTCCGCGATGCATCCGAATGATGTCAGTCGGCGATATACCCAAAAGTGCTAAACGATTACATAACGAACGGCCTCAATCAGCTGCCCGGACAGTGCCCAGAGTGGCGCAACCAATTCCGTCTCGATGCATCCGGATGTTGTCCGCCGGCGCATACCTAAAAGTGCCAAACGATTACATAACGGAGTCGGAACGAGATTGGAGGTCCGTGCTCATAGACGCGGTGCTGGCCGGCAAAGCACCGCCATTCGCTACACTCCAGCATCACCAAACGCCGAACTGACTGCATGACCCACACCTTTCGTTTCGCACGCCGGCGCTCGCTCGTCAGCCTCCTTGTGTTGGCGATCGCGGCCTTCTCGTTCACAGCGTGTGGGCACGCGGCAACGCCGCCGCCGCCGACGGAAACGACGGCGACCCCCACTACCGTCCCCGAGACGGCGACCGCCACGCCGCCGCTTGGCACGGCAACACCCGATCCCGTCGTGCTCCTGAAGCATGGCGGCATCGCGATCATCGAGACGGCGTACAATCGCCTGCTCGACGAATACATCGAGCCCATCGACTCATCGCGCCTGCTCGACGGAGCGTGGGCGCTGCTCGAAGCCAACGCAGGCAACCTCTCGCTGCCGCCGTCACCGATGTTCAACGACGATCGCGTGAGGGACTTCGCGGCCTTCGCCGCCGCGTACAAGCAGCTGGTGGCCGCGTCCCCCGATCCGACGCCGCTCCGATACGTCGCCATCCGCGGCATGGCGACGACGCTTCAGGACTGCCACACCTTCTTCCTCAACCCCGTCGCGAACGACACGCTCGTCGACACCCGCGCCGGTAAGGGCGCCGTCGGCATCGGCGTCGAGCTCGCCGGCACGCCGCCGCTCGTCACGGAAGTAATCGGCGTCGGCCCGGCCGCGGCCGCCGGGGTTCTCGTCGGCGATCGCATCATCGCGATTGACGGCGCAGACTCGACCGGCCTCGCTCCCGCCGGCGCGTACGACCTGATCAACGGCCACGAAGGTACGCCCGTGCGGCTGACGCTGCGCCGACGGGGCGTCGACGCCCTCGTCGAAGCCATCGCGACCCGCGCGCGCGTGACACCCGAGAACGTCGAAGCGCGCGTTCTCGACGGCGGCATCGGCTACGTCCGCATCCGCAACTTCGTCGACGGCGGCATCGCCGAGCCACTGCATGCCGCGCTCGCCGCATTCGACGCCCAGGGCGTGACGTCGTGGATCATCGACCTGCGCGGCGACCCCGGTGGCCGTCTCGACCCGGATGCGATCAGTCTCTTCGTCAAGCAGGGTGTCATCGTCCGCGACCGCGGCCGCGACGGCCTTGTCGAGGAGGAGCACGCCAGCGGCGCAACGCTGCCGGTTGTGCGGCCGACGGTGCTGCTCACGAACAATCGCACCGGCAGCGTCGCCGAGGTGTTCGCGGTGGCTCTGCAGGAGTATCACCAGGCCTACGTCGTCGGTGGCACAACGAACGGCTGCGTCGGCTACACCGACATCCAACCGCTGGGCGACGGATCCTCGCTCGCCGTCACCACCAACACGCATCTCGGCCCGGTGACGAACAATAAGCTCAATGGCGTCGGCGTCATCCCGGACGAGCCCGTCGCCCGCACCCAGGACGACATCGCCGCCGCCCGCGACCCCCAGCTCGATGCCGCAATCGCCCATCTCGAGGGCCGCTGACGTCGGCACTCAGAAGTCCGACGGCATCCAGCATCCAGCATCGAGCATCCAGCTCACCTCCCGCCTCCCGCCTCGCACCGCCTATACTCCGCGCATGGATCCCGCCTACACATCGATCTTCCCCCGCACCACCGCCGTCCGCGACGGTCGCCTGAGCATCGGCGGCCTCGACGCGCAGGCGCTCACGCACCAGTTCGGTTCGCCGCTCTACGTCTTCGACGAAGTCGAGATCCGCGCCACGTGCCGCGAGTACGTCACCGCGTTTACGTCGCGACACGCGGACACGGAGGTCACCTATGCGTCGAAGGCCTACCTCAGCCGCTTCATGGCGACGGTCGCCCGCGAAGAGGGCATCGGTCTCGATATCGTCTCCGGCGGCGAGCTCGCGGTCGCGCTTTCGGCCGGATATCCGGCCGCTCGCTGTCACTTTCACGGCAACAACAAGGGCGAGGAGGAGCTGCGCGAGGCGATCGACGTCGGCATCGGCCGCATCATCGTCGACAACTTCTACGAACTCGAGCTGGTCGGTCGGCTCGCCCGCACAGCCGGCATCGTGCAGCCGATCATCCTTCGCCTGTCGCCCGGCGTTGACGCGCACACACACGCTAAGACCACCACCGGCACGCTCGATACGAAGTTCGGCCTGCCGATCAGCACCGGCGCCGCTGAGCAGGCAGTCGCAGATGCCCAGCGCTTGGTGGGGGTCGATCTCGTCGGCCTGCACTCGCATCTCGGCTCGCCGCTGTTCGATCTCGAGCCGTACGACGAGTCCAACAAGGTCGTCCTCGCCTTCGCCGCAGATATGGTGCGCCGCCACGGCCTGCGGTTCCGGGAATTCAGCCCCGGCGGCGGCTTCGCATCGCAGTACGTGCGCGAGCGCCCCGCGCCGGACATCAGTGTCTATGCCGAGGCGATCGTGACTTCGTTCAAGCAGCGCTGCGCCGAGAACGGCCTGCCGCTGCCGCACCTGTTCGTCGAGCCGGGCCGATCGCTCGTCGCCCGCGCCGGCGTTGCGCTCTACACCGTCGGCGCCCGCAAGCACATCGAGGGGCTGCGCACCTGGGTTTCCGTCGATGGTGGCATGGCCGACAACACGCGCCCGGCCATGTACGACGCCAAGTATGAAGCCGTCGTCGTCAATCGCGCGGATGACACGCCGGCCGAGACGGTGACGATCGCCGGCAAGTACTGCGAGTCCGGCGACGTACTGATTCGGGACGCGCAGCTGCCGGAGACGCAGCCCAATGACGTCATCGCGCTGCCGGCATCGGGCGCCTACTGCCTCTCGATGGCGAGCAACTACAACATGGCGTTGAAGCCAGCCGTCGTCGCCGTCAAGGACGGGATCGCTCGCCTCGTCCGTCGCCGCGAGACATACGCCGATCTGCTCGCCACGGACGTGTGGGGAAGTGCATAGGTCGGTGTCTCCGGCCTCAGGCCCCATAGTGCGTAGCGGGCGCGTTTTCTACACTCGGGCATGGACCAAACCGAAGACAGTGGCGCAAAGACCCGCGTGCTCATCACTTTCGCGCTCGAGCCGGAGCTGATTGAGCGGATCGGAGCCGTCGCGCCGGGCCGGATCGAGATCGAGATTCTCGGACAGGATCAGCGGCGCTTGCTGCGCGGCTTCAAGTATCCGAGCGAACGCGAACGAGAAGCCGTCGCCGGTGGACTGAGTGACGCATTTCAGCGCGCCGAGATCGTATTCGGCTTCTGGGGACCGGAGCTCCACACGGCGCTGGTCGCGGCATCGAAGCATCCTGCCGACACGCTGTCGCTCGCCGACGTCGCGCCGCGCCTCAAGTGGATCCAGCTGACCAGCGCCGGCGCAGATCGGTTGCTGAGCAGCGGCTTCATCGAGGGCGGCGTCACGGTGACGACGGTGAGCGGTCTGCATGCGACACCGATCGGCGAGTTCGTGATCAGCTCGATCCTCATGTTCGCCAAGGGTGCGCCGCAATACATGCGCGCCCAGCTGCGGCACGAATGGAGCCGCTTCGCGCCGCGGGAGCTCTTCGGCAGCACCGTCGGCATCGTCGGCTTCGGGCACATCGGTGCCGAAGTCGGGCGGCTGGCGAAGGCCTTCGGCTGCCGGGTTATCGGAACGAAGCGGTCGTTTGCGGGCGGCGAGACGTCGTCCGATGCCGATGAGTTGCTTCCCGCAGGCGAACTGTCGCGGCTGCTGGCGGAGAGCGACTACGTCGTCCTCAGCATGCCGCTGACCCCGCAGACGCGCGGCATGATCGGCGCGCGAGAGTTGGCCATGATGCGCCCGAACGCGGTGTTGGTGAACATCGCCCGCGGCGCCGTCGTCGTCGAGGCCGACCTCGTGCGCGCGCTCGAGGAGCACACGATCGCCGGCGCCGCCCTCGATGTCTTCGAGTCGGAGCCACTCCCAGCGACGAGCCCGCTATGGGACATGGAGAACGTCATCGTGTCGCCGCACATCAGCGGCGGCACCGCGATCTACAACGATCGCGCCGTCAGCATCTTCAGCGAGAATCTCCGCCGCTATATAGCCGGCGATCCGCTGCACAACGTCGTCGATCCGGCGCGCGGATACTGAGCGAACCCACGCGCTCACATGCCGCACCGCTCCGCGTGTAGGCTCGGCGCTAGTAGCCGAGTCCGACGACGGCGACGAATGCCAATCGGGCCGGCCGGGTTCGAGACGTAGTTGTTGATTCCAAGCGCACAACGATGGCGTGGCGCGAAACTCCTAGGCCAGGCCTACGGTTGCGCGCCAATCGCCGGGGCTCGGAGGTACAACGGCACGAGCGTCTCCGCCGCGTCCGCGCGGCCGCTCGCGAGCCGTTGCTGACCCAGTGCAGCGAGGGCGATCACGCGATGCGTGTGCGGCGATGCGACGGCCGCCCCGGCCCCACGGACCGCGACGGCGAGATCGTCATCGATATCTCCGACGACGACGTCCGCGCGGAGGATAGCCGCATGGAGATCGCCGAACGGGCTGATCCGCGGCGGCGCCATCTCCATCCAGCCATCGGGTGAGTTGCGATAGGTGGCCCATGCCGCCTCGCCTCGCCCGGCGCGATGCACCGCGATGATCCGCGCGTCGCCGGCGTCGGCCTGTACCGACCACGCATCGAGCTCGAGCCGGCCGACACCTGCGATCGGCACGTCGAGGCCGTGCGCCAGCGCCTTTGCGATGCTGACGCCCACACGCAGCGCTGCGTAGCCGCCGGGGCCGATGTCGACGCAGATCGCGTCAATGTCGTCCTTCGATCGCCCTGCCTCCGAGAGCAGCCGATCGATGTTCGGCAGCAGTTCGACGGAATGATTGCGCGCCGATTCCCAGGCCAGCACCATGCCCGCTACGCCGTCGACCGCCAGCGCCACGGCCGGCGCGTCGTCCGCGGCATCGATCGCTAGTTGCACGTCACGACCATGGCAGATCAGGCCGCGAAGCGCACGGAGCCCGCGACGGGAATGGCGCACGCCGGGTCCAGGCTCGCGAGGATGAACCGGGCAGTGAGCGCGATCCTAGCACCGGGAGTACCCGCAAGCGCGACACGACAGGCATCCTTCGGCAAATACGAGGATGGCGCCACAGTCAGGGCAGCCGATGCCGGTCGACATTGGCGCTGCACCGGTCGGCGCGGCGAGATCGACGCCGGGAACGAGATCGGCCGCCGTTCCGGCAAGCGGCGGCGTCTGGCGGCCCCGCTCCGTCCCATCGCCCCGCGTGCGAGTCAGATCGAACGACTTGTCCTTGCGCCGCCTGGAGGAACGGCTGATAGCGGGCGTTTGCTGATCACCCACCGCCGCGTCCGAAGAGGAGGCCGGCTTCGCGGAGCCACGTCCTGCCGCGACGCGCGGGGCCGACGCGCGCGCACGTCCAACCGAAGGCGCGCTCGCGGTGGCGCCGTCGTTCACTGGATCGCTGGCTGGCCGTCCCGAGAACCGGAGCTCGAGCCACCGAAAGATGTAGTCGACGAGCGAGGACGCGTTCGGGATCTGGGGGTTGTTCGTCAGCCCCGCCGGCTCGAAGTGCACGCCCCGGAACTTGGCGACGAGATTCTCGAGCGGCACGCCGTACTGCAGCGCGACCGAAGTAAGCACGGCGACCGAGTCCATCAGCCCGCGGATCGTCGACCCTTCTTTGGAGATGTTGACGAAGATCTCGCCGGGCCTGCCGTCGTCGTATAGGCCGGCAGTCACGTATCCCTCCTGCTCGCCGACACGGAACTTATGCGTCACTGAGTCGCGCTCGTCCGGCAGATGCCGACGGTACGGTGCGCCGGCCGGCCGCGGCGCGAGCGATGCCTGCGGGGAGGGCAGCAGGTCGCTGAACGCGAGCGCCATCTCCGCGGCGACCGACTCCGCCTGCTCAGGGCCATGGGGGGTGGCATGCGACAGCACCTGGTGGTCGCGCGAGCCGTCGCGGTACACGGTGATCCCCTTGCAGCCTTCGCGGTACGCCAGCATGTACGCGGTTTCGACGTCGTCCACGGACGCGTCGGCGCGGAAGTTGATCGTCTTGCTGACGGCGTTGTCCGTGTGCTGCTGAAACGCCGCCTGCATCTTCACATGCCATTCCGGCGCGATCTCGTGGGATGTCCGGAAGACGTCCTTCGCCCACGCCGGCGTCTCATCGCGTTCGGCCAGGGACCCGCCCGAAGCCAGGTGCTCGACAAGATCCTTGCTGAGGAAGCCGGCGCGCTCGGCGATCGTGCGGAAGGTTTGGTTAACCTCCGGCAGCTGCGTCACCTTCGCTGGATCGGTTCGGTCGAGGTGGTGCTGGCGCATGAATGCGAGCGCAAACGCCGGCTCGATGCCGCCGGATGCGTCCGCGATGATGCTCAGCGTGCCGGTTGGCGCGATCGTCGTGCGTGTGGAGTTGCGATAGCGCGGGCCGCCACGCTCGTCGCACGACGCCGGATCGTAGATCGAGCCGTGCCAGGCTGGGAAGACACCGCGCTCGCTCCCAAGCGCGAGCGAGGCGCGATCCGCGTGCTGTTGCACAAACGACATCATCTCGGCGGCGAGCGACAGCGCCTTGCCGGAGTCGTACCGGATACGCAGGCGGAACAGCAGGTCGGCCCAACCCATCACGCCGAGGCCGATCTTCCGTGTTTGCTTCGTCATCTCGTCGATCTCGCGCATCGGGTACTGATTCTGCTCGATCACGTCGTCGAGAAAGCGCACACAAATCGGGATCGCCGCCGCGAGCCCATCCCAGTCGATTTCGACATCGGTAGCCCCATCGTCGTCAGCTCGACTCAAAGATCCCGACGGCGCCCCGCCGTTCTTGCCGGCGCCGTTCCTATTCGTGGTAGCGCGTCGGGGCGCTTCGGGCGCCTTCGCCTCGCGAACGAATTTCGAGAGGTTCAGCGAGCCGAGGTTGCACGATTCGTACGGCAGCAGGGGCTGCTCGCCGCACGGGTTCGTCGCCTCTATGCGCCCGAGTTGCGGAGTCGGATTGTCACGGTTGATGCGATCGAGGAAGACGAGACCCGGGTCGCCGTTTCGCCACGCATTCTCGACGATGCGCCGGAAGATCGCTCGCGCGCTGCGCGTGCCTGCGACCTGCCGCGTGCGCGGGTTCAGCAGCTCGTATGTCTGGTCGCGCTCAACGGCCTCGAGGAAGCGCTCCGTGACGGCGACACTGATGTTGAAGTTTTGCAGCGCCGTCATGTTCGATTTGACGTCGATGAATGCCTCGATGTCGGGGTGATCGACGCTGAGGATTGCCATGTTCGCGCCGCGTCGCGTGCCGCCCTGCTTGATCGACTCCGTCGCTGCGTCATAGACGCGCATGAACGAGACGGGCCCGCTGGCGACGCCGCCCGTCGACGCGACAATGTCGCCTGCCGGACGCAGCCGGCTGAATGCAAATCCGGTGCCGCCGCCGCTCTGGTGAATGAGAGCCGTGTCCTTCAGCGACTCAAATATGCCCTCCATCGAGTCCTCGACGGGCAGGACGAAGCACGCCGATAGCTGTTGCATGGGCCGGCCCGCGTTTCCGAGCGTCGGCGAGTTCGGGAGAAAGCGAAGCGAGGTCATCAGCGAGAAGAACTCGTCCTCGTACCGGGCGACGGCGGTATCGGCGTCGGCCGGCGCGAACTTCGCTTCGGCGAGGGCAATGTTGTGGGCAACACGCCGGAACAGCTGCTCCGGCGTCTCGATGATCGTTCCGTCGGCGTCCTTCGCCAGATAGCGCCGTTCGAGCACCACGCGCGCGTTGTCGGAAAGCAGCACAGGGCCCCCGGCGTGCGCGACTGAGGTGCGCGGCCGCCCGCGCGTTGCCGTTCGTCGCTTTAAGGCGATCGATGCAGGCTCCGGAGGCGAGTCGTTCGCTGGTGCGGCGCCATAGCCCGATCGCGCATTCGGCGATCCGGTCGTGCGGAGCCAGGCGGGAGCAGGAGTGTCATCGCTCATCGTCCGAACAGTATACCAGAACGCTTGTG
This sequence comes from Dehalococcoidia bacterium, assembly GCA_038240335.1. Taxonomy (GTDB): domain Bacteria; phylum Chloroflexota; class Dehalococcoidia; order DSTF01; family JACRBR01; genus JBBSDV01. The sequence goes on along the minus strand of JBBSDV010000085.1, from coordinate 5,029 downwards.
CGGATATCGGTGTTCGGAGCGTGTGCCGGTTCGTTGTTCGGCCGCCGAAAATCCGGCCGGTTTGAAAAGATACGGCCGTTTTCCCGTAATGCCATGTCAAGTTGACACGTTGTTAGGGAGGAAGAAATAGCAGACATCGCCGGTCATTGTTCCGGCGGGAAAACAGAGGAGCGGCCCCATGCACAACACCCGCAGACAGAACGCACCACTCCTGCTACGCGGAGGCATGCTCGTCGGCGCTGCGGCCGCCGCAGTCGTGGCGTTGCTGGCACTGACGCAGGTTGCGTCGGCGCACAACGTTACGGTGGCGTCGAATTCGACGTGCGCAGGCTGGCAATACTCGGCGACGTACCAAAACGGCGGCTCGAAGACCGACGGCAGCGACAACCGCTTGATCGTGATCGATGTCAACATCGGCGGCACGGTGATCAAGGAGTACGACTACTTCGACACGCTCACGGTACACCCCGCGGCACCGGCCGGCTTCGTGGTGGTCGACCACACCGTCAAGAGCAGCTTCACGCTGTTCACCCTGTCGGGCACGACGTTCCCGGTGGCGACGACGGGCAGCATCAAGGTCTACGACGGCGGCGCGACGAGCAGCCCCAGCAGCGACCCTGCCTACGACCGCTACCTGCCGACCTATTCCGTAGCCTCGTTGCCGGCGATTGCCACCCCCACGAACTGTGCGACGGCGACGCACACAGCTACGAAGACGGCGACTAGCACGGCAACGAAAACACTCGTCCCAACCGCGACCAAAACACTCGTGCCGACGGCGACGAAGACGTCGACCAGCACGGCGACGAACACATCAGTGCCGACGGCGACGAAGACGGCCGCGCCGACAGTGACCATGCCGGCGCACACGGCAACGACAACGCGAACGGTAACGAGCACACAGACGGTAGCCAGCACGTACACGGTGACGAGCACGAAGACGGCGTCGCCGACGGACACGGCGACGAACACGCCGACGGACACGGCGACGAACACGCCGACCGAGACGGCGACGAACACGCCGACCGAGACGGCGACGAACATCCCGACAGAGACGGCGACGAACACGCCGACCGAGACGGCGACAATCGAGGTGACGAGCACGGCCCAGTCGACGCAGACGATGACGCACGAAACGTCGACGCCGGCGCCGACACGGACAGCGCAGCCGACGTCGACCAGCACAGCGCGGCCAAGCTCGACGCCTTCAACACCGCCGGCATCGACAACTACGCGAACCGCCGTGGCGCCGACTTCAACTGCGCGACGAGAGTCAGTGGTGCTCAGTAGCGATGTGCAGCCGCAGGCACCAGCGCAGCCGGTTCACTCGACCGGCCGAGCGCTTCCGGACACGGGCAGCGGCTCAAGCGAAGGGAGCACAGGAATGCTGACGACGCTCATAGTCATTGCCGGTATCGCCGGCGGGCTGCTCGCCATTGGGCTGAAGCTGCGCCGCACCACTTAGCAGGGCTCCTCATGCAACCGCCGTAATCACGGCGGAGGAGCAAGAACAGAACGCCGCCGATGAATCGGCGGCGTTCTGTCGTCCGGTCCATGTCGAGGCACCGCGTGATCGTAAGCGCCGGATCACGGACGATGATGCGCGAATCAAGCAAGCGTTAGTGGAGGTTTCCGATGCTCGCAATCGTCGCAAAGCTGACCGTGCAAGAGGGCAAGGAGGAGGAATTCAAGGCCGCCGGCATGGAGATGGTCGCCGCAGTAAAGGCGAGCGAGGCGGGCCGCACGCTCCAGTACTCGCTCACGCAGAATATAAAGACGCCGACCGAGTTCGTGTTCGTGGAAGCGTATGCCGATGACGAAGCGGCGGCGGCGCACGGCAAGACGCCGCACATGGCGGCGTTCGGCGGCAAGATTGGCGGCCTGCTCAACGGGCGTCCTGAGATCATGCGGCTGACGCCCGTCGCCACCATCGACTAGCAAGTCGTCGACGAGCTGAATGACCGCGAACGAGCGATGCGGCACCGCCGAGCGGCGCGTCTAGCTCGCGTCCATGTCGATCACCTCGGTCTCGATATTGATCATCTCGGCGTCGAGCCGAGAGTCGCGCACGTAGGCGACGACCTCGGAGAGGACGTCTTCGCAGTGCCGGCGCTCGTTCGCGACGCATGCGACGCCGAGCGTGGCGAGCTGCCATACGTCGTTGTCCGCGACCTCGGCGACGGCAACCTGGAACTTGTTGCGGAGGCGCTGGGCGACGCTGCGGACGACCTGCCGCTTGTCCTTGAGCGAACCGCTTTCCGGAATCCGCAGCGTGAAGCGGAGGACGCCGACGTTCAGAGGATCGCCTCTTCGTGCTCGACCGCGTCCTCCTCGGTGAGCGGTAGCGGCGGCAGATCGTCGGGACGCTCCAGGCCGAAGTATTCGAGGAAGCGCACGGTCGTCCCGAAGAGCACCGGTCGGCCAACGACAGGCGCTCGGCCGACCTCCTCGACGAGACCGCGGGCGACCAGCGTGCGGATCGGCCCATCGCAATCAACCCCGCGCACCGATTCGATGCCGGCGCGCGTCAGCGGCTGGCGGTAGGCGATGATCGCCAGTGTCTCGAGCGATGCGTTCGTCAGCGACGGATGCTCGAGGCCCAGAAACCGCTCGACGTAGGCCGCCGTCTGCGGTGCGGAGACGAGCTGGACGAGATCGCCGGTGCGCTGGAGCCGCACACCACGCTCACGGCACGCCTCCGCGAGCGCATCGAGCCCATCCGACACCTCGGCGCGCGGCGCGTTCACCGTGCGCGCGAGCGCCGCGACCTCAATCGGCTGGTCGGCGACAAAGAGCACGGCTTCGAGCACCTGCACGAGCTGATCCCCCGGCGGCTCGATGAGCTTAGGCTTGCGCTTCTTCAGATGTGTCGGTGCTTCGTCGTTCGTCAAGATCACCCTCTGGTCGCTGCCAGCGTTGCCGGCCGGGCGATGACGCCTCGGTCACGGATCCGTCTCCGCGCAAGCGTAACTCGCGGTAGTGCAGACGCGCACGTGGCCGAGTCGCAAGCTCGATTCCCATCTCGCGCTCGACAAGAGCCTGCGCGCTGCCGCACGCCGCATCGGCGGTCTCGGCCAGGTCGGCGCCGGGATCGACGTGCAGGTCCAGCACGATCTCTGCGCGCTTGCCGCGGGCCGCCACTGTCGCGACGCAGGCGGCGACGTGCGGCACCTCGAGCACCGCGGTGTCAATGCGACTCGCGATGGCTGTCGTCGTGATCGTGGCGCCTCCGGACTTCAGGTTGCGAACGCGCATCCGTTGCGTTGGCGATGGCGTGATCTCGACGATGATGACGGTGAGCATCAGCAGAACGACGACGGCGGCCCCCAGCGAGACGATCGTCTTCGCTTCCCGGTTGTTGTGGTCGCGCAGGTAACCGGAGAAGTCGATCACTCGGCTGATTGTGCCGGCCGGCGCGCTCCACGCGAGGAGCACAACGAGAAGCGCCACGAACACGCCGACCAATGCGAGGACGACGATCAGCAGTCGATTCGTCTGGTCGAGGCCGTCATCGCTCATGCTGGCTCGCCCCTATCGCATGCTCTGGCGATCATATCCGGTTCCGGCTGCGGGCATCGCCCAGTAGCTGTTTACGGATCGCCGGCATAATAGCGCAGGCGCGAGCGCGAGGGTCGAGCACAGTGATCAGCTGCAGGCGCTGAAGCCGCACACCGGACATGCGACGCAGCCTTCTGCGTGCACGAGTGGACCGCCGCAATCCGGACACGTGCGAGCGCGCGGGATGACGAGGGTGCGAATGCGAACGCGTCGAGTCATGAGATACTCCTTCCGCACATACGTTCTGATGTTGCAGAATAAAGAACAAGTGTACTATTGTCAAGCAGTGAGACGTGGGATTGGCGATAGCCGAACGCACTGTCGTCGACTGCCGCGGTGATGACCGCCAGATCGCGAATGCATGCGTATGATGCAACAGCCGGCACGCGCCGCGCATCTCGCGCCTGCTGACGCGCTGGATCGACCGAGCGCCACGCACAGGGGTCGCCGGCATTTTTCGCGTGACAAGCACCGGTGCGCTTTCGGACGGCAGGCTTCGCGCACAGATCGACGGACGAACACCGTCCGCTGGAATTACAATGACCCAGTATGACGATGATCCTGGTCGCTCCGCAGGAATTCAAGGGAACGCTTACCGCCTCCGCGGCGGCACGCGCGATCGCCGAGGGCGTACGACGTCGCATTCCGTCCGCGACGGTCGCGGAAGCGCCGATGTCCGATGGCGGCGCCGGGCTCGTTGAGGCGATGCTCACGGCCCGCCGTGGTGAGCGGATCGAGATCGAGGTGCACGACCCTCTGATGCGTCCCGTGATGGCGGCATGGGCGCTCTTGCCGGAGACCGAGGGTCACCGAACCGCAGTGATCGAGATGGCCGCCGCTTCCGGACTTGTGCTCCTCAGTGATAGAGAGCGCGACCCTCTCATTGCCACGACATATGGCACCGGAGAGCTGATCCGCGCCGCGCTCGATCGCGGCTGCGACGAGCTGATCGTCGGCGTCGGCGGCAGCGCCACGGTCGACGGCGGCGCTGGCGCGATGCAGGCGCTCGGCGCGCGGCTCCTCGACGCGGCGGGTAACGACGTGCCTGCGGGTGGCGGCGGGCTGGCTAAGCTCGATCGCATCGACCTATCGGCGCGCGACGAACGGCTGCGGCGCGTCCGCCTGCGCGTCGCGTCCGACGTGACGAACCCGCTCTGCGGCGAGACTGGCGCGGCCGCCGTCTTCGGCCCGCAGAAGGGCGCGTCGGCCGACGACGTGGCCGTACTTGACGCGGCGCTCGCACACTTCGCCGAGATCGTCCGGCGCGATTGCGGCATCGATGTCGGAACAATGCAGGGCGCGGGTGCCGCGGGCGGCCTCGCGGCGGGTCTCGTCGCCGTCGGCGCGGCGATTGAGCCGGGATTCGCGCTGGTCGCCGAAGCGGTAGGGCTCGCAGCCAAGATCGCCGCTGCCGACGTTGTCATCACAGGCGAGGGCAGGCTCGACGCGCAAACGGCGTACGGCAAGACCG
>JBBSDV010000084.1:0-13560 GCA_038240335.1 Dehalococcoidia bacterium | reverse complement strand
TTGCTCCAGCCGGCGCTGACGTGCTCGCCTTTAATCTTCGCCTGCTCCTCGGCATGCCGCAGCAACTCGCGCTCGATCAGCCGCGCTTCGAGGACGCGCATCGCCGACTCGCGGTTGCGGCCCTGCGAACGCTCGTTCTGGCAGGTGACGACGATGCCCGTCGGCAAGTGCGTGATGCGGATGGCGGTCGAGTTCTTCTGGACGTTCTGGCCGCCGTGGCCGCTGGCGCGAAAGACGTCGACGCGGAGGTCGTCCGGACTGATCGTCACCTCCGCAGCGTCGTCGGCTTCGGGCAGCACCTCGATCAGCGCAAACGACGTGTGACGGCGGTTCTCGGAATCGAAAGGCGACAGGCGAACGAGGCGATGGACGCCGCGCTCGCTCTTCAGGTAGCCGTATGCGTGCTCGCCGGTGATCTCGACGGTGGCGCTCTTGATGCCGGCTTCTTCGCCGGGCATGAGATCGATGACGTCGGTCGGGAAGCCGCGCTGCTCGGCCCAGCGCAGGTACATGCGGAGGAGCATCTCGGCCCAGTCCTGCGACTCTGTTCCGCCAGCGCCGGCATGGATGGCGATGATCGCGTTGCGTTCGTCGTACGGCCCGGAGAAGGTGAGCTCGAACTCGAGGTCGTCGAGTTGCTGTTCGGTCGCCGTCGTGTCGCGCTCGATGTCGTTCGCCGTCTCGTCGTCAGGCTCGGCGGCCGCCATCTCGACGAGCTCGATGAGGTCAGCTACCTTCTGCTCGAGCCCGCGCCACGTTTCGATGCGCGTGCGGATCGCGGCGAGGCGGCGCATCGCCGTCTGCGCCGCCTGCTGGTCGTTCCAGAACTCCGGCGCGGCGGACTGCGTTTCGAGGACGATGACTTCGGCTTCTAGTTTGGGGATGTCAAAGACGCACCATGACATGCGAGATGCGCTCACGGAGCGCCTGGAGGCGGTCGCGAAGTTCCTGCATGTCCTGGTGTTCGTCCTCTCGCTGCGGATGCGTCTCGGTCATGGTAACGCAAGCCTGCGGCGAGGGGACGATCCACAGATGGCCACAGAATCTGTTGGTGGCGGTCGTTAACGGGAGATGATTGCCGCTTGGTCGGCCCACGACGTGCGACACCGTAAGGGGGACGATCCACAGATGGCCACAGATGGACACAGTGTCCTCGACGCGTTCGACGCTGTTCGATTCTAAGCTGCTCGGCGTGAGACGAACTCACTCTTCGTTATGTAATCGTTTGGCACTTTTGGTCGTTTGGCCGCTGGCTTGCGTGGGTGCGTGACGTGGGTTGCGAACCGAAGGCTCCGGGCTGAGTAGCCCACCGATGCGCATCGATCTCGAATCCGCGGTTCATCTGCGAACTATTTTGGCGCGCAGACGCAGTGTTTGAAGGCATTGGCAGACGACACGTTTCGAATTGTCATGCAGTGCCAGCGACGGGCGCACGGCGGATGAACGTTTCACGGCTGCTCAAAACTGGGCAGCTTGCGCCCCGAGCCTCGATCTCACGGAGCCACTTCGTGCCCAGATCTGGCCATCGGCGAACGACTCGGCGCTTGCGCGTCACCCTGGCGGAAACGCGGCGCCCATCGCGCCGCGGTGGCGCTCGAGCGGGGCGTAGAGGAGTTGGGTGATCTGGCCGACATGCAGGAGATCGTGGTACGCGACGTGGTGCATCACGTCGCCGATTGTGATCGTGCCGGCGATCGCGTGGCGGCCTGTGCGCGCGAGCTGCTGTGGCGTGACCGCGCGAAGCATCACCATCGCCTCCGCGCGTGCCGCCGCATATTCGTCGAGCAGGCGATCGAGCGGCCAGGTGCGCATGCCGGATGTCTCGAGCGTCGCGTGCTCATCTACGTCAGGTATGGCGGGGTCGTCGTTATCGAGCATCCAACGGACGCGCTGGACATTCGCCGCATAGTGGATCGAAAGCAAATGCGCGACGACATCGCGCGGCGACCATCCCTCGCCGCCGGGCGCGTTGACGACGGCGTCGGGCATGTCGCCGAGCATCGCCCGCAGCACCGAGGGCGTGCGCTCCAGCGTCAGCAGCATGAGGGGATGCATCCCTTCGGACGAGTTCACAGTTTGCGGTTCACAGTGGTGGGAGGACAAACCACAGAGGGCCACAGATGGACACAGAAGTCTCCGGCGCGTTCCACGCTGTTCTGCGCGCGGCCATTGGACAGCGGCTGCATGAGAAGAACTCGGTCTGTCGTTATGTAATCGTTTAGCACTTTTGTCGTTTCGTCGCTAACACAGGATCGAGCGAGCCTTTGGTGCAGGCGATGAGCGCGGGCCACGACGCGCCGCCGCCATTATCGAACTGCGAACCGCGAACTACAAACTACGAGCTCACCTAGGCGAAGCCTTCGGCAGCGGACTCCCAGCCGGGCACGAATTTGCGCCACCCCTCCTGCGTGTTCAAGTAGGGGTAGACGACGTAGTAGTTCGTGACGCGGGGCTGCGCCGGCTCCTTCATGAGCAGCATCTTCGCCTCTTGCGGCGTGTAGCCAGCTTTGCGGTGGTTGCAAGCCTTGCACGCGGTCACGAGGTTCTCCCACGTGTGCCGGCCACCGCGGTGCCGCGGCATGACGTGGTCGAGCGTGAGGTCGCGCGCGCCGTGCCGGCCGCAGTACTGGCATGTGTAGCGATCGCGGTTGAACACCTCGCGGCGGGACAAGCGCATCTGGGGGCGGGGGCGCTTGATCAGGTAGATAAGACGAATCACGGATGGCAGGGGAAAGGCGCGGTGGGCGGAGCGCAGGTGGCCGGCGCCGTGCTCCAGCACTTCCGCCTTGCCGCAGTCCACGAGAACGAACGCGCGTCTTGCATTGCAGACGTTCAGTGGCTCGTAGTTTTGATTGAGGACGAGGACGTTGCTCAGATTCATCGTCACGCTTCCCAAATAGTGCGTGAATCATAGCAAGGGGAGTTTTGGCCGGGCAACGCGGGTGGGGTGGGGGTCGGGGTGAGGCGGTGGGAGGTGGGAGGTGAGGTGGTGGCGGGCAGACGATTGGATGTTGGAAGTTGGATGTTGGATGACGCAGGACTACGACCGTCGCCGACGGACGGTTTAGCCGCCAATAGCCGATGTCTGAGTCGTCGGCAGAGCGCGGCGGTCGGTCGCCTGCCCCTTGGCGCCCGCATGCGAAGTCACGGCGATGCGACCAAATTTGCTCAGGCTGAGCAAGGCGAGCGAGATGCTCCCGAGAAAGATGAAGATGCCGATCGCCTCGCTCGTGCAGCCGGGGTGACGTGTGGATGCGTAGAGCACAGAGCACGTGGTGCGTCGACTGACGGATATTGGATGGGCGGTGGTGCGTGAAGCAGTCGGACGAAGTAGGGAGCGAGCGAGGCGTCGACTGTTGGGGGTTGGACGGTGTCCCGTATGGGGGCCTCTACGCTTGCGTCAGGCGGGTGCGTCGCTGCTCGACGGCCGACTGGGCTCTGACAGCCCGCCGGCGGCGATGCGCCCGAGCTTGCTCGTGGCAAGCAGTGCAAGGAAGACATCGCCGAGGTAGCCAAGCGTGGCCAGGACGTCACCCAGGCTGAGGTGGCGCGGGTGCGCCCAGAGCACCGCGGCCCCGAGAACGAGTGCGTAGAGCGCTGCCGGAAGGTGCTGGAGATGACGCGTGAAGGACGTGGCCGCGCCGAGTGCAAACGCGACGAGAATGATCACGATGCCAATAATTGAGAAGTAGATCACGCCCAACGACACGGCCGGCAACCCGGCGATGCCGCACAGCACCCAGACGAACCTGCGCGGACTGTGCCTGACCGCCTCCCACAAGGTGAACGAACACATCCCGACCGCGAACAGTACGACAATGCCGATGACTGATCCGCCGAGCGTTGCCCGTAACATTTGATTCATCATAGTTCCGGCGTAGCGCGTCGGAAAGATTCGACGGGAGCTTCTAGCGCTCCGAAGCTCGTGCTCATCGAGAGCGAACTGGGCCGACGAAAGCGGTCTCGGCGAAATAGCAAGAGCCGTACTAGCGCGAGCTCACCGAGGCGAAACGTCGGGGGTTTCGGACTTCCGACTTCCGCTGGCGTTGAGTTTGGACGTTAGAGGTTGGATGTTGGACTCGCGGGAGTACCTGCGCCGGTTTCATGAGTGAACGTAGCCTGTCCGGCGACGCGGCCGAGAAAGACGAACGTACGCATGGCTTCGCTGATCCGAAGATGCTGCGTCGACACGTCGAGTACGCCAGCACCGAGAAAGACTGTTGCATAGAGGGCGGCCGGCAAGTGGGTGAGTCGGTGGTTCAAGGACGCTACGACGCCGAGCACTGCGGCTCCAACTATGATTGGAAGACCGATCAACGCATACAGTACGCCGATAAACACTGCCGGCAACCCGGCGAGGCCGCAGACGATCCATGCAAGCCTACGCGGACTGCGGCCGACGAGTTCCCACGTTACGAACCAGCACATGCCCGCGGCGAGCAGTGCGATGATTCCGATCACGCCTAGGAGCCACTCGCTGAGCGTTGCCGACAACATCTGACCCACGTTATCGCGCTCACCAGCTTCGTGGGCGAAAAATAGGGTTGGATGAGATGAAGCTATGCGGCCTTCTGGGGGGCGGGGGCGGCGGCGGCGTGGTGCGCGGACGGTTGGTCGTGGTTCGTCCAGCGGATCTCGACGATCTTGTCGAAGGCGAGCAGGAACGCCTGGACGCAGCGCGGGTCGAACTGCGTGCCGCTGCAGCTGATGATCTCGTCGCGCGACGCCTCGACGCTGAGGGCGGCGCGATACGGGCGATCGGAGGTCATGGCATCGAAGGTGTCGGCGAGGACGAAGATGCGCGCCCCGAGCAAGATCTCGTCGGCGGCGAGACCGCGAGGGTAGCCCTTGCCGTCGAAGCGCTCGTGGTGCGCCATGACGATCTTCGCCGCACCCGACAGGAAGCCGATGTCGCGGATCATGTCGTACCCGATCTTCGGGTGGCGCTTCATGCTGACCCACTCGTCGTCGGTCAGCGGGCCGGGCTTGTGGAGGATCGAGTCGGAGACGCCGATCTTGCCGATGTCATGCAGCAGGCCGCCGCGCTGCATATCGACCCACTCCTCCGTGCCGGGCGCGATGCCCATGTGGTAGGCGATCTCCATCATGTACTTGGCGACGCGAAGGGAGTGGCCCTTGGTCTCGCGGTCGCGGGCGTCGAGGGCGGAGACGAGCGCCTCGAGGGTGCCATCGTAGGTCTCGCGCAGTTGCTCTGCCATGCCGAGCACATCGCGGTTCGCCTTGTGTAGCTCGCGGTTGCTCTTCTTCAGTTCGTCGACGTTCTGGGCCGTCTTGTCGATGTACTGCTTCGTCGTGAAGCGCATCATCAGCGGCGGCGCGAGGAACGCCAGCAGCCCGATGTAGCCGATGCCGCGGTACGCGACGGCGAGGGCGAGGCCGAGCATGCCGAAGACGAGATAGTGCGGCAACAGCCATTCGAACTTCTCGCGCCAGACGGAGAGCAGGGAGGTACGCGTCGCCAGGCTGACGGCGACCGTGACGAGGCTGATGTTGAGCAGGTAATAGACGACGATGGCGGCGAACGCGATCGGGATCAGCCAGCCATCGAGGGGCAGGCCCGGGCCGTGAATGCCGATGAGCGCCTGCACCATTGAGGCGATCGCGACGTTGACGACGATCACAGAGCCGATGTTAAACAGGCGCTTGTACCAAGGACCGCCGCCGATGTCCGTCGCGAGGGCGGCGATCGGGCTGATAATGGCGGCGCCGGGTACGCCGAAGAGGAATGCTACGGTGAAGTCGCCCACCATGCCGATCGAGACGGCGGTCTCGCCGTAGATCTGGATCCGCATGCGGCCAAAGAGGACGGCGAGGACGCCGAGGACGACGAGGCCGCCGATGTCGTGCGTGTCGAGCCGTGGCGCGAAGATGCCGATTGATGCGACGCCGGCGGCGAACACGGCGAGAATGTACACGAGCGCGAGTGCGGGGAGCCGCTCTTCCACGTCGTCGTCATCATCGCTCGGCCGCAACTGCACGACGTTCGTCGCCATCGAAGACGGGAGGAACGGTTCACGTTGTTCGGACGCCAGCGGTAGCGCGTCGATCGGTTCCTGCAGCATATTCCCCCGCGGAAGCGCGCGGCCCTCGATCGTATAGGCCTAGGTTAATATCGGCCGTCTACGCGGCGCGCCGTAGCCCCAGGAGGGTGTCGAACAACGCCAGAACGTCCGGCATGTGGTGTTGGAGCTGATCCCGGAAACTGGGGCGGAAAGGCCGCGCCGCGAATGGAGAAAGAGCGTTCAACAACCCTGTTAGGCGGCCTCCTCGAGCTGCGCGTTCATCTGGCGGCGCAGAATCGACAGGATGCGCTTGTGAAGCTGGCAGACACGGGACTCCGAGAGGCCCATCATCGCGCCGATCTCGTGGAACGGCTTGGATTCGGCGTACCGCAGGCGCAGGATCGCGCGGTCGCGGGCGTTGAGGCCGTGAACCGCGGAATCGAGCATCGCAAGCGACGCATTGTGGTCGGCGGCGCGGGCGGGATCGCCCGACTCATCTTCGTCGACCGGGTCGAAGGACGGAGCGGAATCGCCGCCGCGGTCCTGGAGTGCGTGCTCGAGGGAGATGAACTTCGAGGCGGCGTGCCGCATGACGTTATCGAGCTGCTCGATCGGGATGCCCATGCGGAAGGCGACCTCTTTCGGCGTCGGCCAGCGACCCAGGGTCGACGAGAGGTCTTGCGAAGCGGACTCGACTTCTCGCGCGCTCTTGCGAATCGAGCGCGGCAGCGGATCCATCCTGCGGATCGCATCGAGGATCGAGCCGCGGATACGGCGAACGGCAAAGCTCGCAAAGCTGACTCCGCGTGTGTCGTCGAAATTGTCGACGGCCTGGATGAGGCCCTCGACGCCGTAGGCCAACGCATCCTCGCGGTCGAGGCCGAGAGTCTTCTGGTTGTCGGTCGACATGCGGCTGACGACGAAGGCTACCAGCGGCATGTGCCGCATGATCATCTCTTGCCGGCTTTGTGTGCGCACCATGACATCTCCTGCTACAACAAAAACGCCGCCCGTCGCAGAGGGCGACGGGCGGCAGTTATGCGCAATCGAAGATGATTGAACCGTGCGGGGTTCAGGTCTTCGGCAGCCCGGCAGTCCGCGCACGGATCCGTGGCTTTGCGTCCTCGCCTTACGGCAAGTTTGCCCGTTCGCTACCTCTCGAGCTGCGATGCATCGTGCGCGCTTTTCGACCGGCTCTTCCGGTTCGCTCGTAATCCCTAACGTGCTCTATGCGGATTTGTTACAGCTTTCAGGCCCCTTTTCCTCGGCGAGAGAAAATTCGTTGTCATCCGTCGCTGGAATAGATGGTCGAACTCGGGCATACTATGTCGTCGGCTCGCTCTTCTGTCGAAACTGAAGGATGTTCGTCATGGCGAAAGCAAGAATCGATCGTTTTGAACAGCGCAAGGCAACGCGAGCGAAGCTCATCAACGGGGCGCTCCAACTGTTCTCGACGAGTGGCTACGACGGAGCGACTGTCGACGACGTGTCGGAGGCCGCCGGGTACTCAAAGGGCGCCTATTACTTCCACTTCTCGACGAAGGAGGACATTCTCCTCGAGCTGTTGCGCATGTGGACAGAGAACCGCACCCAGGTACTCGCCGCCGGTGGCGAGACCGGCGCCGATCCGCGTGAGATGCTGCACCAGACGCTTGCCGGATTCCTCTCGTACACGGATGTACCGGAGTGGCCGGCCGTCCTGCTGGAGTTCTGGGCGCAGGCGATCCGCAACCCCGAGGTCAGCAAGCGGCTGACGCAGGCGTATGCTGGCTGGCGCAAGACGTTGACCGAGGTATTCGAGCAGGCCGCGGAACAGGGCGTCGTTGGCGGCGAATCGGCGGCAGATGCGGCAGCGGTCGCGCTTGCGGCGCACGATGGTTACGCCGTGCAGGTGGCGATCGGCTCGCCGGGCGGGCGGATGATGAGTGCCGCCGAGATCACGGACGCGCTCCTCGCGCCGCTCGAGACGGCTGCGACCGACGCCGGACGTCGCGCCATCGCTCAATAACTGCCCGCCGACCGTCTCGCGTGCTATCGTCGGTTCGGAGACGATACGTGTGCGCGCCCTGATCCTCGCCCCATTTTCCGATCTTTATCTCCGGCGCCTGAGGCGATCGTGCGACGTCGTCCATGAGAGCTGGCTCGAAACGAACCGACTCCAGGACCCGGACGCTCTGGGGGGGCGGCTGGCGCGTGAAGGCTTCAACGTCCTCATCGTCGAGGCAGACTTCGTCTTCGAAGAAGTGTTCGACGCGGCGCCGGATCTGCGACTGGTCGGCGTCTGCCGCAATGCGCTGAACCAAGTCGATGTCGAGAGCGCGACGGAGCACGGCGTCGCCGTCACGCACGCCCCGGGCCGCAATACGAACGCGGTAGCAGAGATGACACTGGCGCTTATGCTATCGCTCGCACGCCACATCCCCCAGGCGCACACGCTGGTTTCGGGCGCGGGATGGCGCGATCCTGCGCTGGGCTATCGGGCGCTGCGTGGGCGCGAGATCGCCGGCTCATGCGTCGGCATCGTCGGCTTCGGACAGATCGGCCGAGCGGTCACGCGCATCTGCGCCGCGCTCGGCGCAAACGTACTCGTGCACGATCCGTTCGTGCCGGAGCGGCAAGTCCGCGCTCTCGGCGCAGTTGCGACGGATGCGTCGACGATCGCTCGCACCGCCGACTTCGTTTCGCTGCACGTACCCGAGAACGAGGCGACGGCACACTTCGTCGACGCCGTGTTTCTCGCATCGATGAAGCGGGATGCATACCTAGTCAATACTAGCGGCGGCAGCGTCGTCGATCCGGCGGCACTTGTCGAGGCGCTCGAATCGCGGCGCATCGCGGGTGCAGCGCTCGACGTCTTCGAAGGGCAGCCGTTGCCGCTTGCGAGCCCACTGCTTAGTGCGCCGAACCTGATTCTGACGCCGCACATCGCCGGAGCGACGGAGGAGACGGTCGAGCGGCATTCGAGGATCATGACCCTGGAGGTTGAGCGCCTCGCTCGCGGACTGCCGCTGCGGCACGTTGTGAATCCGGAGTACGAGCACGCGCATGCCGGCTGACGCCATCCTCGTGATCGACGCCGGCACGAGCGCGATGCGCGCGCTTCTCGTGAGTGTCGATGGCAGCGTCGAACCGGTCGGCATCGAACCGTGGCAAGTGTTCGTACCCGACGACGCCGCCCCGTTTGGCCGCGAGTTCCGCGCCGGGAGCGTCGAAGCATCGCTGCGTCGCCTGCTCGCCGCGGCCGCGAGAGTGCGCGAGCGAATCGCCGCGATCGCCGTGACGGGCCAACGTGAGGGCATGGCATTCGTCGATGCAGGTGGAGACGAAGTGCTCTCGTCGCCGAACATTGATGCGCGCGCATCTGCGGAGGGTTTCGCGATCGATGCGGCCCACGGCGACGTGGTGTACGCGGCGACGGGGCACCTGCCGTCGCTCATGCTGGCGCCGGCGAAAGTGCGATGGCTCGCAGCCAATCGCCCGGCTGACGCCGCGAGGGTCGCGCACGTACTACCGCTCGTCGATTGGCTCGCCATGCTCCTCACCGGCGTACCGTGTATGAGCCGCAGCCTAGCGGCGGAGAACGGCCTACTCGACGTGCGTTCGAACGAGTTGCCGGCTTCGCTGCTCGAGTTGCTCGGCATAGATGCGCGTCGCATTCCGCCGGTCTCCCCAGAAGGCACGATCGTTGGCACGGTGATGGCGAACGCGGTTGCGCTTGCCGGCCTGCCCGTCGTGCTCGCCGGTGCGGACACACAATGCGCGCTTGTCGGGATGAGTGCGCTCGCGCCGGGCGATGCCGGCGTGGTCGCGGGGTGGAGTGCGCCGGTGCAGCTGGTCACTGCGTCGGCCGTGTTCGACTGCGAGCGGCGGACGTGGACGGGACTGCATGTGCTGCCGGAACGCTGGATCCTCGAGTCGAACGCGAGCGAGACGGGACGCGCGTGGGAATGGCTCTGCGGGCTACTCGGTCTGGCGCCGCTCGAAGCCGAATTGCTGGCATCAACGGCGGCGTCGGGCGCAGGCGATGCGATGGCGGTACTGGGTGCGCGAGCGATGAATGCGGCGCAGATGAACGCCGGCATGGGCGCATTGACGATGCCACTGCCGTTGGTTATGGCGGCGCCGGATCGCAGCGAAGTGCTGCGCTCGGTGCTCGAGTCGACGGCGTATGCGATTCGGGCGAACCTCGAGCAGATCGAGACCGTCGCGCACGTCGTGACCGATCGTCTGCGCCTGGGCGGCGGCACGTCGCGGTCGCCGCTATTCGCCCAGATCCTCGCCGACGTGCTCGACCGAGACGTGATCGTCGCGGCCCGCGCGGAAACTTCGGCCGTCGGCGCTGCGATCGTGGCGAGTATGGCGGTTGGTATGCATGTTTCGATCGACGACGCCGTCGCGGCGATGGCGACGGGCGGGACGACGCTCGCGCCGGATGCGCGGCGATCGGCGGAGTATGAAGATTACTACGCGCGATGGTGCATGCTCGCTGATGCGATGGCACGGCTTGCAACGGAGACGGAATGACGCAGGAATTTCGCGCGGAACGACAGGAGGTCTTCGATGCAGTGCAGCGCATCGTTGTTGGCGGCCTCGTCTCGGGTTCGAGCGGCAACGTGAGCATGCGCATTCGCGCCGCAGATGGCGATGTCTATGCGGTCACCGCGAGCAGCGTGCCGTACGCGCGCTTTACCATCGACAATGTCGTCATCGTCGATGGTGAGATCGACGCCGTGTACGGCGAAGGTATGCCGTCGAGCGAATCGCTGGCGCACATGGCGATCTATCGCGCACGTCCTGATGTTGGCGCGATCATTCATTCACACTCCGTCTATGCGAGCGCGTTCGCTGTCGCCGGGCTGCCGATTCCGTGCATACTCGACGAGCAGGTCGTGCTCGTCGGGGGCGCCATCGAGGTTGCCGCGTACGCACCGTCGGCCAGCGACGAGCTCGCGGCGAACGCCGTCGCTGCGCTTGGCGATCGCGCGGCCGTGCTGTTACGGCATCACGGCGCTATCGGCGTCGGTCGCGATCTCGAGCGGGCGATCAGCACCGTCGATCTCGTGGAGCGGCTGGCGAAGATCCGAATCCTGAGCATCCAACTTGGTGGCGGGAACGAACTGCCTGCCGAGATCGTGGAGTCCGAACAAGCGGTGTACCGGATGATTAACGGCCTTCCAACAGGCACGAAGGAGATATAGATGCAGGTTCCCGCCTTCTTGCTGCGGCGGTTGTACGTGAAGGGGAGCCTGCGACCGCGGGACACGGGCTTTGCGTTCGACCTCAAGAATTCGCTGGGCTCCGGTTACGCCGAGCAGGTACTGCCGCTGACGATCGATGGCGACGAGGTGCCGCTGGACACGACGACGTTCTACGTGGATGGAACGAGCCTGCGGTTCAGCGAGATCTCATCCGAGAAGCCGATGACGCTCGGGATGAACAAGACAGTGACGATCGGCGTCGAGAACCGCCCGCTCAGCGCGGGCAAGCACAAGCTCGCGATGGGCTTCGTCGTCACGGGCATGGGCACGATGCAATTCGACGTGACCGATGCAATCGAGGCGCCGCCGGGGATGCCGGAATGAACCTGCCGCCTGAAGTGCCGGCGATCGACTACGTCGGGCGTTGGCGCGAGATCATCGAGCGGCGACGCGTGCAGATGGAGACGGCGCAGGCACACGCGCCGCGCTCCGGCGACGACTATTGGGCGAAGCGGGCGAAGCAATACCGGAAGGCACTGCACGAGCGCACGGACGAAGATCCGTTCCTGGTTCGACTACGGTCCGTGCTGACGCGCGAGATGAGTGTGCTCGACGTCGGAGCTGGTACGGGGCGGCACACGCTCGCGCTCGCGGCGTCCGTTCGCCACATCACGGCGGTCGATCCGTCGCCGGCGATGCTCGGCCTACTGCGTGATGACGTGGCGGCGCAGGGCATCACGAACGTGACGACGGTCGAGAGCGCGTGGGTTGATGCCGACGTACCGCCGGCCGACGTCGTGATCTGCTCGCACGTGCTGTACCCGATCGCCGACGTGGCGCCGTTCATCCGGAAGCTCGAGTCGGCGGCGATGCAACGTGTCTTCGTATATGTGCGGGTGGATCCACTGCCCACGGATATCGGCCTGTGGAGCGAGTTCTATGGCGTGCCGCTACAGGCGCAGCCGACGTATTTCGACCTTGCGGGCGTGCTCATACAACTCGATATAGCGGCGGACGTCGAAATCGTCGACCACGTCTTCACCTGGACGTTCGCGGATCTCGAGGAGGCATTCGAGCAGGTGCGCAACAGCCTGTGTCTGCCGGAAGACGATGCGGCTGCGGGTGCGAAGCTCCGGCAGCTTCTCGAAACGCGGCTCACGCGCTGGCCGAACGGCCGCCTGGGGCCGACGATCGAGTCGGCGAGATCAGCGATCGTTTCGTGGCGGCCGCGCTAGGGCCGAAGTAGTTGCGCGCGTCCGTTCCCACGGCGCGGCGGTCAGCGTCAGGCGCGCTCTGACAGCCACTCGAGAACAGCGGTCGTAAGCGCTTCGGGACGATCGGTTGGCACGGAGTGGCCCGAATCGGCGACCTCGACGAGGCTCCCGTCCCGCATCGCCCCGATCATGCGCTCGGCAACTTCGCGCGGGAGCACAAGGGTCTTTCCGCCGCGGACGAGCAGTACGGGCATCGAAAGCGAAGCGAGCTTCGTCGTCAGATCCTCGGGATCCCAGTGTGCCGGCGCACAGGGATCGTACTTCCACTGCATCGAACCATCCGGCAGAGTCTTGAGATTCCATTCGACACGATATCGGAGGTTCGCCTCCGGCGCGTTTGCGTACGCCGCCTGTATATCGGCGATCGCCTCCTCGGCGTTGGCATACTTGCGGTGCCCGGTTTCGCCTAGCCGCGCGATGGCATCCCAATTCGGCGCGCGTGTGCGATCCATGCGTGGTGGGATGTCGATGATGATCAAGCGCTCGACTCGATCCGGGTGCGCTGCGGCGTACGCCATCGCGTTGTGGCCGCCCATCGACAGGCCCATCACGACGAACCGATCGATCTGCCAGTGCCGAGTCATCTCCTCGAGATCGTCGACAAATTCCTGAGTCGCGTACAAGGTCGCGGCGGCGCTGTCGCCGTGACCGCGCTGATCGAGCGCGAAGATGTGGTAGCGTTCCGCCAATGCGGGCGCCATGTGATCCCATGTGTGCGCATGACCGGTCAGTCCGTGCAGCAGCACCATCGGCGGCGACGACGCATTGCCCCATTCGAGATAGCTGAATCGCACGCCGCGCGTATCGAATGTGTGTGTCGTGTAACCGGCGATCGCGTCGACCATGCCTGCCTCCAATCGTTCGGAGCATCGCGCACGCAACAGGTGCATGTCAACGAGCACGATGCTGTCAATGTGACGATTTATGAGACGCACCTACGCGTTGCGCCACGAGCCATCGTGCTATCATGAAGGGACGAATGCGCACGAAGGAGGGTCTTCTGGACACGGATTACCGCATCGATGTCTCTGAAGTAAATCGCAACATCGACGTTGCCGACGTGAT
>JBBSDV010000083.1:0-13582 GCA_038240335.1 Dehalococcoidia bacterium | reverse complement strand
GCTGCGTCGCGGCTCACGCCCGGCGAGAGACAGGGGCGGGCACCTACCTTGTGGGAAGCGGGAGACGGGACGCGGGAGGCCGGAGGTGACGAAGGCTACAAACGACGACGACAAACGACGAACTACAAACAAGACCTGACCTGGTGGGCCCGGCAGGATTTGAACCTGCGCGCCTCCGGTTATGAGCCGGGTGCTCTGCCGCTGAGCTACGGGCCCGCCGTCCGGAGTCTAGCAACCGGGCGACTTCGATCACGAACGGACTTGAATCGTCCCGACGGCGCGCATCCGCCGCAGCGGGCTGTCTGGCGGCGTTCCTACCTCGGGCCGTGGCGCGGGTTCTCAAACTCGCGTTCCTCAGCAACGATCGCCCAGATCGCGTCGCGGTCGGTGCCTTCAATATTTCTCGACAGAGACGCGCGTCACTCATCCTCAAGCAGCGCGGCGTTCTCCTCCTCGCGAGCCGCGGCGGCGAGGAGGGCGTCGCGCGCCGTCGCGTCGTCCTCGCCCGCGGCGAGCGCGCGATATGTCGCTGCGCCGGCTCGTTCGAGCTCGGCAAGCAGCGTTTTCTGCTCGTTGCGGCTCTTGCCCGCGAACAGCGACGCCATCGTCTCCGGCCCGGTGCGCGTCGCCTCGAGCACGATCTGCGTCTGCGTAATCAGCGCGACGAGCCGGCCCTCGGGCGACGTCACGCGGGTCTGCCACACCATCGTCCGCCGTCCGCGGTGTAACGCGACGCACTCACCCCGGATCATCTCGCCCGTGCGCGCCGGCGAGAGGAAGTTCGTCTTCGACTCGATTGTCGTGGTGCCTGCGCCCTTCTGCAGGTTGAGGCTCGTCGCGCTGCCGCCGAGGGTGTCCGCGAACGCCATGATCGCACCGCCGTGCATGATCCCGGGCGTCGTGCAGAGCGCGTCCCGCACCGGGATCTCGGCGAGGACGCGCTCCGGCGCGGCCTCGAGGAAGCGGACGCCCAGCGTCTCGCCGAAGAGGCCAGCATGGGCTCGCTGCAGAACCTCGGCCGTGTTTGACATGATTTCCTCCTTCGAATAGCTCATAGCTCGCGAAGCGAGCGCATCGTCATCGTACGCATCAATCAAGGCCCGCGATACGTGGGATCTCCGCTGACGAGCAACTTCGTCGGCTTGTCGCGCCGGCTTCGGGTAGTTGACAATCCGTTGGCACAAGCAGAAAATGAACGAAGTTCAGTGAGGCCGCATGCCAGCACCATCCATCGCCGAGCGCAATCGGCGTAGCGAGACCGCGAAGGCCGCGCGACGCGAGGAGATCCTCGGCGCTGCTCGACGCGTCTTCGCGGCCCGCGGCTTCCGCGGCACGACGATCGCCGACATCGCCGAGGACGCCGATGTCGCGCTCGGGACGATCTACCTCTACTTCGCCTCGAAAGAAGACGTGTTTGCGGCGCTGAACCAGCGATTCAATGAACTGATCATCGCCGCCCTGACGAACGTTCCGCCCGCCGTATCGCTCGACGAGACTGTGCGCCTGCGAATCAACAACGTCTTCGCCGCCTGCGCGGAGAATCGCGACCTCGTCCGGCTTGTCGTGCTGAACAGCGACCCCGAGAGCGAGGTGACGAAACGCATGCGTCAGAGCCATGAGCGGCGGAACGGGCCGATGGTGCGCGTGCTCACGGAAGCGATGCGGGCGGGCCAGATCCGTGTCGCCGATCCGTGTATCATGACGAACCTCACGTACGGCCTCGTCAGCATTGCGGTCTATCAGGCGTTCGTGCTTTCGAATGGCGACGACGCGGACAAGTACCGCGACGGCTGCGTCGACATGGTGGTTTCATACATGAGTCCCGTAACGGAAGTCAGCGCCGCGCGGGCAACGAAGGTCGGCTGAGAGCAAGACAGAGGCGGGAAAGGGACGACGTATGGCAGGCATGGATCGATTCGAAGGCGCGGAGCGTGGGGTCTCGCGACCGCCGCGCAAGGCGAACCTCGCATGGCTCGCGGAACCGACGACCTGGTTCGGGCTGGCGACGCTCGGCATGATCATCGTCTTCGGTGGTCTCGGTGTCGACGCGTACAAGCATAATCACAGCACCACTGAGGAGTCGCTCCTCAGCTTCAGCAACCCCGGCCACCTGATCGCCGCGATCGGCCTCGCGCTGACATCGGTCAGCGCCGTCGCCGGACTAACCCTCGCCGCGCTCAGGGGCACGAGCACGGCGGAGCACGCGGTTCGCCGCCTCGCCCCTGTGACCGTCGCCGTCGTAGCGCTTGTCGCCGTGGTCGTCGGGTCGGGGACGTACATGGCCGCTACTGGTGCGTCGATCGGCCACACGCATCTTGCCAGCACGTCCGCACTGACGCCGGCGCAGAGCCAGGCGGGGTCGCTTGACGCGGGTGGCGTCGCGGCGGCGCTCAAGCAAGGCGGCATCGACCTCAACGCCGGCGGCGGCGCCGCCCCAGGCTCGAGCAACGACGCGATCGCGGCCCAGGCCGGCCAGGTTCCCGGCTCGCTGACGCAGGGCTCGAACGGCGCAGCAAGCGGGCACGCGCAGCACGACCACGGCAAGCAGCCGACGTTCACCCAGGTCGAGGCCATGTCGGCATCCCAGCTCTTGCCGCTCTTCCCGCCGAACACGATCAGCGAGACTGACTTCCCGACGTGGAAGTCGCAGGTCGAGGCCGTGCACGACTTCGCGCTGAAGTTCGCGTCGCCCGAGGACGCCAAGAAGGCCGGCTATATCAACACGACCAGCGACGTGCCGTACATGGGCGAGCACTACCTGAACCTCGACCTGCTGCGGAAGGGTGTCTTTGACCCGGCCCACCCGACAGGCCTGCTCTACAGCAAGGTCGGCCCCGGTGGCGCCGAGCAACTCGTCGGCGTGTGGTTCCTCCTCGTTCCCGGCATCAACGGCGTCACGCGCGACACCGAGCCGCAGGGCTTCGCCGGCAACCTCGACCTCTGGCACGCGCACACCGGCCTCTGCCTCGTCGGCCTTAGCGGCGCGAGCGAGGGCGAGACGAAGGAAAGCTGCACGGCGAAGGGCGGCGCCTTCACCGCCGACCTGCGCTGGATGATGCACGTCTGGGTGGCGCCGCTGCAGGAGAATCCGGACGGCGTCTTCGCCTACCTCAACGGCGACCTCTTCGCGAAGCAGCAAGCCGCCGGCAAGAGCGTCACCGTGCCGACCGGCAACACGCCGCAGTAACGAGCGCGTCAACGATCATGAACGAAGGGGCCAGTGTGGCCCCTTCGCCGCGTCCGTCGAAAAGCGCGGTGCGGACCGGGTCTTCAGACTGTCTGCTTCGTCGCTACTGCGTCGATGGCTCCGAGGTCCCGCGAGCACCGCGGGGCACCTCTCAAGAGCCCGAACCACATCGCTTTACCGTCTCTTAATAGATCTCCAGCAGAACGCTCACACCATGCCGGTAGCCTTCCTCGGTGGGCGGACCGCTTGCACGTCTTATTTCAGGCGTAGGGTGTGACAATCTTGAGGCAGGGAGTGAGCAAGCGGTCCGCCCGCTTGCTCTTTGCATATACTGACCCCGGCAACACTAGCGAAAGTCGACAGCCCATGCCGGGAACTATCCTCGTCGTTGATGACGAGAAGAACATCGTCCAGCTTGCCCGTCTCTACCTCAACAACGAGGGGTTCCGCGTCGAGGCTGCGCACGATGGCAAGCAGGCGCTCGAGAAGGCAAAGTCGGTTAAGCCCGACCTCATCGTCCTCGACGTCATGATGCCCGAGATGGACGGCCTCACCGTCTGCAAGGAACTCCGCAAGACCAGCAACGTCCCTGTGATCATCCTTACCGCCCGCGGCGACGACATCGACCGCATCGTCGGGCTCGAGATCGGCGCCGATGACTACATGGCGAAGCCGTTCAACCCCCGCGAGCTCGTCGCCCGAGTCAAAGCCGTGCTCCGGCGTTCGCAGGGCGAACGTGATGTGCCGGAGGTGATCGAGGCCGGCGTGCTGCGCATCGACGCCGGCAGCCGGGAGGCGACGCTGGCGGGCAAGCAGCTCACCCTGCGGGCCAAGGAATTCGACTTGCTGTCGGCATTTGCCCAGCACAAGGGGAACGTCCTCGATCGCGAGCGCCTCTTGCGTCTCGTCTGGGGCACCGACTATTACGGCGACTCCCGGACGATCGACGTCCACGTTGCCTGGCTCCGCGACAAGCTCGGTGACGCGCCCGTGAAGATCCAGACGGTCTGGGGGGTGGGATACAAGCTGGTAGTTGTGGAAGACAGCGATGCTGGGGAGTCTTAGGGCCCGACTGATCGTCTCGTTCGCGCTGGTCGTCGCTCTCGCAGTGTTCCTCGCGGGCGCCGGCGCGCTGTTCCTCCTGCGCGACAAGCAGCAGGAGACGGCGCGCGAACGCTACGGCCGGCTCGCCGAGCCGCTGAACGACCGCCTTGCCCGCTTCGAGTCCACCAGCCGCACGCTGCCCGAGATCCGCGACTTCCTCGCCCAGCGCGCCGACGAAACCGGCGTTCGCATCCTCCTCCTCGATCAGGATCAGGCCGTCACCTATGACTCGGAGGGCAACAACCTGTCGGGACAGTACGTCCTGCTCTTCGAGACCAACCGTGTCGGCCGCGCGCAGTCGCAGGGCATCAGCTACAGCTGGGTCGATTACAGCGCGAAGGGGCAAGATCTGACCCTCTTTTCGGCGCCCCCACGGAAAGACGATCCGACATTCGCCGCGCCGCAATACGAGGCGCTGATCGCGATCCCGCAGGACGAACTCGGCGCGGCATGGCTCGATCTTGTGCCGCGGCTCGCCCTCGCCGGCATGATCGCGCTCTCCGTGTCGTTCCTCGTTTCGTACTTCATCTCGCGCTCGATCTCCGGCCCGCTCGGACGGATCACCCAGGCATCGAAGCAGATGGCGGCGGGCAACTACGACGTCCATATTCCGATCAGCGGGCAGGACGAGGTCGGCCGCCTGTCCGAGGCGTTCAACCATATGGCGCGCGAAGTCAGCGCGTCGCAGCGCACGATGAAGGATCTGCTCGCCAACGTCTCGCACGAACTGAAGACGCCGCTGACGTCGATCCAGGGCTACTCGCAGGCGATACTCGATGGCCTCGTGACATCCGAGGACGACCTCCGCGACTCGAGCCGGACGATCCACGAAGAAGCGAACCGCATGCGCGAGCTCGTCGACGACCTGCTGCTCCTCTCGCAGATACAGTCCGGCCAGGTCTCGATGGAACACGCGCACGTTGATCTCCGCGACCTGCTCGAGCAGACGCTGGAACGTTTCCAGTGGTCGATCCGCGACGCAGAGATCGACGCGCGCATGCGGATCGAGCGCATCCCCGAAGTGCATGGCGACGGGCGGCGACTTGAGCAGGTGTTCTCGAACCTCCTCCAGAACGCCGTGCGCCACACCCCTCGCGGCGGCATGATCACGGTGCATGGCGCGACGCTGCCGGGCGGCCACGTGCGCGTCGGCATCCACAACACGGGTTCGGTGATTCCCGCCGACGACCTGCCGCGCGTGTTCGAGCGTTTCTTTCAGGTCGACCGCGCGCGCACCAGGAAGGGCGGCAGCAGCGGCCTCGGGCTCTCGATCGTGCGAGAGATTGTCGAGGCGCACGGTGGCACCGTGCGCGCCGTCAGTTCGGAGCTCGGGGGCACCGAGTTCATCGTCGTCCTCCCGAACCCGCAGACCACCGAGATCACCGAGGGCCGCGTCGCCCCAGCGAAGCCCGCGAAACCCAAGCGGCTTGTCGCTCGCCGCTTGTAGTTCGTCGCGGTTCATGTGCATGCTGCGTACTGATGCACCGAGCTCCGCCGCCCGCTTTTCATGTACGAACACCCGGCTCCCTGACCTCTGTCATTCAGAGCGCTAGCGAAGAATCTCCTCCGTGCAGCTCCTTTCGAGACTCCTGCGCCAACACTCAACGGTCATGCGTACCTCGATGGGCGTTGCGTACCGCCGCTTGGCCAGCCAAACAAGACCCTTCCCTTCGCTCGTTCAACCTGGCGGTTAGTCGTTCAGAGATGGGCTAAGACCTTCACCCTGGCGGCTTATCCGGTGAGTCGGCGATGCACGCGGGGTTAGCCTTCGCGATATCACGTCGATACCGGCAATTCTCGCCGACCGAGCAAGACCCTTCGCTTGCGCTCTGGGTGACAAAACGCGACGGCTGTGCGTCCTGACGCGGCATTCTCAACCCGCTCAGCCTCCTGTCTTCAGCGGCCCCGCTACATTCAGGCGTCGTCCTCCAACGACCAACCACCGACGACCAACGACCAACCGCCAGCCGCTATCCGCATGAAGCGCCACCCTATAACCTGCCCTCATGTTCGCCATCATCCTTGCCGGCGGCGCCGGGACGCGGCTGCGGCCGCTCACGTACGCGCGGCGCAAAGAACTCGTGCCGCTGCTCAACCGTCCGCTGCTCGAGTACCGCCTGCGGAATCTCGCGCTGCACGGCGTGCGCGACATTGTCGTCGCCTGCTCGCAGGGGATGCGCGAAATTGAGCAGCATTTCGGGGACGGCGCGACCCTCGGTGTGCGGATGCAGTACAGCTACGAGAATCGTCCGCTAGGCTCGGGGCGCGCGGTGAAAGAGGCGGCGCGGTTCGCGGGCGCGACGGGAACGATGGTGGTCTGCAACGGCGACATCCTCACGAACGTCGATCTGACATCGATGCTCGAGCAGCACCATCTCTGCGATGCCACGCTGAGCCTGTCGCTCGCGACGGTCGACGATCCGTGGCACTTCGGCGTCGTCGAAGTTGACGACGAGCTTCGTATCTCACGCTTTGTCGAGAAGCCGCCGCAGGGTGAGGAGCCAAGCAACCTGATCAACGGCGGCACGTGGCTCTGGGAGCCCGAGATGCTCGACCGCATCCCCGACGACGAGACGGCAGTGCGCGACGGATACTCGGAACGCGTGCTCTTCCCCGGCGTCATCGCCGACGGTCTCCGCGCGCAAGGTTTCGAGGAGGATCTCTGGATCGACGTCGGCGCGCCCGACCGCTACCTGCGCGCGACCGCCATGCTGCTCGAACGCACGATGCGCGTTGCCGGCGCCGATCTCGCCGCCGCCGAAAATGCCCGCGTCGGCGATGCGGTGATGTTCGACGGCGACGTGCTCGTCGGAGAGAACGTGCGGATCGGCGACCTCGCGCAGGTCCGCGGGCCCAGCGTCATCGGCCGCGACAGCGACATCGGACACGGCGCATTGATCGACGCGAGCGTGCTGTGGGAGCAGGCTCGCGTCGGCGACGGCGCCCGCGTGAGCGGCAGCATCATTGCCGCCGGCGCCAGCGTCGGTGCCCGCGCCGTCGTCACCGACGCGATTCTCGCCGACGGCGCGAGCGTCGGCGACGACGTCTTGCTGCCACCCGGCGCGCGGCTCATGCCCGGCGAGCAGGTCTAGGACGACCGGGACTCCTCGTCGCTCGAAATGACAATGCTAGACGCCACGCAACGAACTGGCGCCGGGGCACGGTTCTGTAACTCCCGTCGTATCCAGACCCTGCGATCGGTGCCGATAACCTTGATATGCCACTATTTCGACGACTGCCGGAAGCAAACCAAGAACCGCAGCCGCAACGCGCGCCGGAGGACCAGCTTCCGGATGAGGCAGCGATCCTGGAGACGATGGAGCACGAGCTGATCCGCGCCAGCCGCTACGACAGGCCGCTCAGCGTACTCCGCGTGACGGCACAGCTCGTCCCCGGCGATCGTCTCACCGAAGCCGAGGTCGTACTGGTCACTGGCTGTATCGCCCAGCAGCTGCGCGATACCGACACGGTCGGCGTCCTCGGCGACGGCTCGTACGTCGCCGTTCTCCCCGAGACCGAAGTCGTCGCCGCCCAGGCCGCGGCGCAGCGGCTCGCCGTCGAGCTGACGTTGCGCAGCGGATCCGTGAAGTACCGCAACTGGCTCGTCGGTGCGGCGTCATGGTCCGCCGAGCTCGAGTCCGCGGCCGCGATCGTCGGCGGAGCGCTGATCGCCGCGATGCAAACCCATGGTCGGCGCGCCGCGTAGCTCGAGTACGTCACAGCCATTTGCGCAACATCACGGCCGCAATATCACCCGGGCTCACGCTCTGGTCGTCGTCCACAGTTCTGACGTGAACGCGCCTACGAAACCCAGTCGCGCGTACAACTGCTCCGCAGTGCCACCGCTTTCGGTGCTTAAGCAGATAGCGTCGCATCCCGCGCCCCGCGCATCGCGGACAGCGCGCTCGATCAGCGTCGAGGCGACGCCGCGGCGGCGAAACGAGCGCTGTGTCTGCACCGCGTAGATGCCGGCCGTCGCGCCGTCGATGAGGAGATGCAACGTCGCGCACGGTTGCCCCTCGAGCGATGCGATGTAGAACACGTTTCCCGGATCGAGCATCGCTGAAAGCGTCGTTCGTGACGAGAGCTGACGCACCCAGGGGGTGCTGCCGCCATGTATCGTCGCAAACTCCCGTGCATCGTCGTGCTGCGCGATGCGGATGGCGACGTCGGCATTGGTCTCGATGTCCGGTGCGGCGCGGCCGAGGACCATCCACGAGCTGCGCTCGCTGACTGTCAGGCCGCGATCGCGGAGGTGCGCCGAAAGCGCGCGCGGCCGATCGAGCGGAGTAACGGAAACCGCGGGCTCGCGATCGAAGGCGCGGAGCAGCGCGAAGCCGATGTCGAGCAGGCCGCGAAGATGGCGCTCCGTCGTCGTGAACCCCGAGAGGCAATTGAGCGCGGCGACCGGCGCGTCCGACGTCACCGAGAGCGCGCCGCCCAGGTCGCGGTACTCGCCCCAGCCCTGCGCCACGCGCAGCCGATTGTTCGTCAGCATCCGCAGCGCCAGTGCAGGATCGAGCTCCATGGCGCCATGGTAGCGGGTGGGGCGACGGGTGGCGGGAGCGGGAGGCGCACGCCGTGCGGACAACCCAACGCCTCGCTCGAACTACACCCCCAGCCCCTAGCCTCCAGCCTCCACGCTTCACCCTCCACCGTCCAGCCTCGAACCTCGTCCGCCGCTTGCTCGCAAAAAAGGTCTGCGATACCATCTCAACTGCCTAGCACTCTCGATCGTTGAGTGCTAAGATGGGAGCAACCCACATTCGTAATCGAGATAGCAATAGCATCAGGAGGTAGCAAGGTGGCTAAGGCTGCAACCCCGTCCAAGCCCATGGCGAAGAACGGCGCCGCGAAGCGGGCGTCGTCGAAGCTCGTGCCGCTGCACGACCGCATCGTCATTCGCCCCGTCGTCCAGGAGGAAGTGCTCGCGAGCGGCCTCGTGATCCCGGATACGGCGAAAGAGAAGCCGCAGCAGGGTACCGTCATCGCCGCCGGTCCCGGCCGGCTCGACGAGAACGGCAAGCGCATCGCGATGGACGTCAAGACCGGCGACCGCGTCCTCTACGCGAAGTACACCGGCCAGGAAGTCAAGATCGACCAGGAAGAGCTCATCGTCATTTCCGAGAAGGACGTCCTCGCCAAGGTCGAGTAGTCACGACTGGTGACTGGTGACTGGTGACTGGTGACTGGTGACGATACAGCTTCCGTCGTTTTTTAGTGACGCCGCGACGGCGATCACCCACAGCAGGAGACACGCAACAGATGGCAAAACAACTCGTATTTGACGAAGAGGCGCGACGCTCGCTCAAGGCCGGCGTAGACGCGCTCGCCGAGGCCGTGAAGGTCACCCTCGGGCCGCGCGGACGCACGGTCGTCCTCGACAAGAAGTTCGGTCCACCGTCGATCGTCGATGACGGCGTGGCGATCGCGAAGGAGATCGAACTGAAGGACCCCTTCGAGAACATGGGCGCGCAGCTCGCGAAAGAGATCGCGACCAAGACGAACGACGTCGCCGGCGACGGCACGACGACCGCCACGGTGCTCGGCCAGGCGATGGTGCGCGAAGGCATGAAGAACCTCGCCGCCGGCGCCAACCCGATGGCCCTCAAGCGCGGCCTCGAGGTCGGCGTCCAGGCAGTGCTCAAGTCGCTCCGCGATCTCGCATCGCCGGTCAACGGCCGCCAGCAGATCGCCCAGGTCGCGACGATCTCGGCGCGCGAGCCGGAAGTCGGCGAGATGATCGCCGAAGTGATGGAGAAGGTCGGCAAGGACGGCGTCATCACCGTCGAGGAGTCGAAGGGTCTCAAGTTCGAGACCGAGTTCGTCGAGGGCATGTCGATCGACCGCGGCTACGTCTCGCCGTACTTCGTGACCAACAGCGAGCGCATGGAAGCATCGCTCGACGAACCGTACATCCTGATCACCGACAAGAAGATCTCGGCCGTTGCCGACGTGCTGCCGGTGCTCGAGAAGGTGCTCCAGGTCACCAAGAACTTCGTCATCATCTGCGACGACTGCGACGGCGAAGCGCTCGCGACACTCGTCGTGAATAAGCTCCGCGGCACGATCAACGCGCTTGTCATCAAGGCGCCCGGTTTCGGCGACCGCCGCAAGGCGATGCTCGAAGACATCGCCATCCTCACCGGCGGTGCCTTCATCACCGAGGACATGGGCCTGAAGCTCGAGAACTCGACGGTCAGCGACCTCGGCCGCGCCCGCCGCGTCACGTCCACCAAGGACGAGACGACGATTATCGAGGGCTACGGCACCGACAAGGCAATCCAGGATCGCATCCGCCAGATCAAGGCACAGACCGAAGAGGCCACGTCGGAGTTCGATCGCGAGAAGCTGCAGGAGCGGCTCGCGAAGCTCGCCGGCGGCGTCGCCGTGATCAAGGTCGGCGCGGCGACCGAAGTGGAGCTCAAGGAGAAGAAGCTCCGCGTCGAGGATGCGCTGTCCGCGACCCGCGCCGCTGTCGAAGAGGGCATCGTCCCCGGAGGTGGTGTGGCACTGCTCCGCGCAATCCCCGCGGTCATCGCCGCCAAGGAGAAGCTTGAGGGCGACGAGCGCACAGGCTGCGCGATCCTCGAGCGCGCGCTCGAAGAGCCGGTCCGGATCATCGCCGAGAACGCGGGCCAGGAAGGCTCCGTCGTCGTCGAGAACATCAAGGCCGGCAAGGGCAAGATGTATGGCTACGACGCGCGCGACAACGTGTACGTCGACCTGCTGAAGGCCGGCATCATCGACCCCGCGAAGGTGACGCGCTCGGCGCTCGAGAACGCCGCCAGCATCGCGGCGATGCTGCTGACGACGCAGACGCTGGTCACGGAGATTCCGGAGCCGCCGTCCGCCGCGCCCGCCCCGCCGCCGATGGACTACTAGTCCGTTCCGTTTTGGGATGACGTATCGAGAGGAGCGCCCGCGGGCGCTCCTCTTGCGTTCTCCGTACCGCGCCTATGCCGACGGACGCGGCCTCGGTACGCTGGTCCTCGTGAAGTCCGTCGACCTCGTCATCCCCTGCTACAACGAAGAACGCACACTTGCGACGAGCGTCGAGAAGCTGCGCGGCTGGTGCGGTGACCATCTGCCATACACCTGGCGCATCGTGGTGGCCGATAACGCCTCGACCGACGGCACGCTCGCTCTCGCGACCGAACTCGCGGAGCGTCACCCGGACGACGTCGGCTTCATCCACCTTGATCAGAAGGGCCGCGGCCGCGCGCTCAAGAAGGCGTGGCTCGAGAGCGGCGCCGACGCGATGTGCTACATGGACGTCGATCTCTCGACCGACCTCGCGATGATCACGCCGCTCCTCGCGGGCGTGCTCGATGAGGGATGCGATATCGCGTACGGATCGCGCGTCTCGAAGGGCTCGAACATCGAGCGTTCGTTCAAGCGCGAGGTCAACTCGCGCGGCTACATCGCCGTCATCAAGCTGCTCTTCTGGACGCGGTTCGCCGACGCCCAGTGCGGCTTCAAGGCGATCAATCGGGAGGCCGCGCATCAGCTGCTGCCGGCGGTCGAGGACGGCGAGTGGTTCTTCGACACGGAGTTGATGATCATCGCCGAAAAGGGCGGCTGGCGGCTGAAGGAAGTGCCCGTGCGCTGGGTTGAAGATCCGGACACGAGCGTGAAGTTTCCTCAGGACATGATCAAGATGGGCCGGAAGCTTCTTCGCCTCCGCTTCCGCACGCTCCCGAAGCGCGCCGCCGCGAGCAGCTAGTCAGCGCTACCGCTAAGACGCGAAGGGCGCGAAGGCAGGCTCGGACGAATTTTAAGGGCAACGCTGCCCGCGCTCGTTATGTATCGTTTAGCACTTTTGCTGTTTTTCGCGTTCCCCGTCGCCAATACAACTCGACGCCGGTGGGGCGGCGCGACACCGGGCGATATTGTCCCACAGAACGCGCGCGACATCCGAAGCCGGCGCATCACCGCCCGTGACCCAGAGCGTCGATTATGGGGCGGCAGGGAGACCGCTGAGGTGGGAGACAACCGGATGTGAGAGTAGCGCGCGGCACGAGGTTGTCATCGTGCCCGGGTCGATGCGAGCCGAGATTCTCAGAGATGGTCGCTAGCTGGGCCGCCCTCGAGGATGGTCTTTAAGCGCACGAGGTCTTTGCGATTGGCGCGGCGCATCGCGTTCGCCATCATCGGAGCGACGAACCTGGAGAACCCCTCTGGTTCGCCGCGATTCCGAAGCGTCATGATTGTGCCCCGGTCGGCGAGTCCGTCCAACGGTACGTCGTTTCCATCGGAAACATTCCTTCAGACGTTCGCATGACGAAGCACTCGCCAAGGACGAGTTGGACTACTTCGTACGTGTAGGCAAGACGCCGTCCGAGGAACTCTGCTACGGACGCAAAGCGTGAGCCAAGGGCAAGCGGCTTGGCAGATCTCCACTACATCGATTTGATGTTGCGATACCAATCCGTGGCGTTATCCGGGTTCGCTGCGTAGCGAGCGACGTCTTCTCGCGGACGAGCAATCTGAATGGATGTTTCGACGTCTACAGACACGTACTATCTCCTCGTACGAATAAATCCGCGAGCGATGGGGCGCACATACGAGAGAATCGACGGCGTCGGTCATCGCTTGCCAACATTCGTAGCCGCTCTTTTTAGTACGTGCTGGCTACGGCCGCGAGTCCGCAGCCATTCCCGAAGCTGCGCGGCGAAGCGCTTCGGTTCCTTCCTCGATTGACACAATCGCCCGCGTGCGTTGCAATGCGATGCTTCGAGATGGAGGAGGCGACGTTGTTTGAGCTTCAGCCGGCGCAACTCGGCACGCTCGACCTCGACGGGTCGTGGGTGCCGTACATCGACCTCTACGAGGAGCCGTTTCTGCCGACGCGGCTCTCGCTCGGCAACGACGAGTACCGCTTCGAATCGAGCATCATCATCTTCGGCCACGGCGCCACGCTGCCGGCGCACATCCGCGAGCTTCGAGCATCCGGCAAGAAGCCGATCGTCGTCGAGCGTGAGGACCGCTACTACGTCTTCGTCACCGGCTAGCGACGCACGATGCCGCTCGTCCAGCTCTTCCGAATCGCCGATACGCGCGAGCGCGAGTGCGACGTCCTAGATAGAGGGACGTAAGGTCATCCAATCTCACCGCATGCACGCCGACATCGGACCAGCTGGAGTGCGGCGAGGGGGGATGCACCGCAAGTCGGCGCTACGTGGCGGTCGCGGGAATCTCGGCGTGCAGCGCGCATGCCCAGTGCCCCGACGCACCCACACGTCGGTGTCGTACGCCTCTGACGTCGCGTTCCCGTCTATCGTCCGGAGC
>JBBSDV010000082.1:0-13704 GCA_038240335.1 Dehalococcoidia bacterium | reverse complement strand
GCGTCGTTGCGGCGCCCGCTGTGCCAACGCACGGTCATCGCTTCGTGCCGGCATCGATTCAGCTCTACTACGACAACATCACCGGGTTAGCAAAGCGCGGATTCCGCGGCAGCGCCTGGAACCTGTACTTCGACGCGATCCGGACGCAAGTCAGCAGTCCGATCTACCTGCTCGCGATCGCCGGCTTCGTCGTCGCCACTGCGACGGTTGCGCTGCGGCGGCGGTACGAGATGGTCCCGCTGCTGCTCTGGATGCTGCTTGTCACGCTCGGCTTTGCGATTCAGCACCCCGCCCTCTCGCATTCGACGCGCTATCCGTCATACGTGACGCCCGTGTTCGTGGTGCTCGCGGTGTTCTTCGTCATGTGGCTGGCGCGGCTGGCGACGTTGAGCGCGGGCGACGAGATGCGCCAGTGGTACCGGACGGCGATCATCGCGCCGCTCGTGGCGTTCATCGCCTTCGTGTACATCACCGCCGCAAACCCCGGCGCGCGCGAGCTGTACGCCGGGCATCGCGAGCTCGCCGATTACGTTGCGGCGCACGACACGATCAGCAACGATAGCCAGCTGCTGTATCTGGGCTGGCCATCGGCGACGTACTATCTGCTCGACAACCACCCCTCGCTCGAGGCCGACCTGCACGCCTTCGGTTGGGGCAACGTGCCGCTCGAGCGATTCACGCCTGCATATGTAGCCGATCACCATATCCGCTATTACGCGTACGACCACACGGGCAGCGACTACTTCAACTCGGCCGATCTCATGCTCGCGCAGCTGAAGAGGGACTTCGCACTGACCCGGGTGCAGTCGTTCTGCGGTCCGGGCGTCACGCGACCGAACGACGCAGCCGCGTGTGGCAAGGCCTACGTCACCATCTTCGAACTAGCGCCGAAGTAGTCGAACGCGAGGCCGCCGTTGCAACGCCGGTGCCTCAGGTCCGGGCAGCTTTAGGGCGTCGCGATCGTCGTGCTCGTCGCGGCTGCCGTAGTCGCTGCGGCGGCACTGCTTGTCGCCGCTGCGATCGATGTGGCCGAGAGCGGTGGCAACCGCGGCGCTGCCGGCTGGTAGGGCTGCAGCGACGGGCGCGTGTACTTCGCGACGTACACGGCGCGTCCGGGGAACGCGGCGACAATTTGATCGCGCAGCGCCGCGATGTCTTTGACGTAGACGATGTCGCCGTCGAGCGTCGGTGCGTTCCGCCAGAACACGCTGCCGTAGCAGATGAAGGTCGAGCAGGGCTCCACGAGCACAAGCGCGTTGTTCAGATGCTGCGCCTCAACGAGCTCGGGGATGCGGTCATCGATGCCGAGCACGCAGCACATCGCCTGTGCGGTGCTCGGCACAAAGTCGGCTTTCCACGTCGCTCGATTGCTGAGGAGCCAGCCCCAGACGCTGCTCCCGACGAGCGCCGCAACGAACGAGAAGACGACGAGCCGCGACGCCCACAGCGGTGGCCCGATCCGATCGGTCGCCGTTCGATGCCGATCCGCTGGCGAACTTGCCACCGCGAGCGCGGCAGTGTCGTTGTTCATTGCGGCGGGCGCGCGCGGGGCCGCTGACGCCTGATGCGACAACGGCGTCGTGGACGATGCCGTTGGCTTTGTCTCACCCGCGACGATGGTGCGGAGTAGCCCCGCGCCGGCAGCGAGGAGGTCGGCGGCGCGATCGGCGCCACGGGCAGCGAGCAGGAGAAGGAACGGCATCGCCTCGTACCAGTAGCGCGGCCCATACATGACGCCCGCGCCCTCATACAGCACCCAGATCCCCATGACAGACAGCGCCGACGCGAGCAGGAACCAATCCCATAGCCGGCGGGTCGCGAGGATGAACGGTAGCAGCACGAAGCCGAGGCCGATGTAGGTCGGCCACCCGTCGAGCACGAGCAGCAGGAGGGCGGCCTGGACACGCTCGCTCTGGAGTCCGAGGAGGCTGTTGTGCTGGCCGCCGACGCCGAGCGACTGCGATACGCCGCCCGTGTTCGGCGCAGCCGGGAAGGCGCTCGGCGTGAAGAACGAGACGCCGGTCGCCTGGTAGCCGGTGCGGAGCGCGTCGCCGGTGGTGCCGTAGTTGTAGAGCATGTATGCGCCGACCATCACGAGGCCGCCCGCGACGAAACCAGCGATCTCGATCGCGCCCCTGCGCCTCGAGTCCGCAGCGACGAGCGGAGCGAGGAGCAGTGCCCCGAACGCGGGGACGAGGGCGATTGCCGAGAGCGGCCGGGTGTTGAGGAGCAACCCGAAGGCAAGGCCGGCCAGCGCGCCGTACAGCAGCGGCCGACGTTCGCGCATCGTCAAAAACACGAGACAGCCGAGCAAATAGAAGGCCGCCGTGTTGTGCGACATGAAGTCGTTCGCGTTCATGATGAAAAATGGCGACGTGGCGAGGAAGATCGCGGCGAGCAATCCGACGCGCTGGTTGAACATCCGCCGCCCGACGACGAACAGCATCGCCACGCTCGCGCTCGCGAGGATCGGCGGGATCACCCAGATGGCGCCGATGCGCACGCCGATCGCCAGCATCAGCGGGTGACCGAACGGATACTGGCTTGCCCAGCGGCCCGGCGTCAGGACGATCGGCGACGGCGAGAAGAAGTCGAAGGCGCCGAAGACCGGCGGTGGCGGCGCATGCACGTGGCCGCCCGCGAGCAGCCGCGCCTGGAAAATGTAGGCGACGGCGTCGGGCACGTAGGGGATGTGCGAGCGATCTGCGAAGTTGAAATACAGCGACACGAGAAACATGACTACGGCCACGGCGGCCGCAGCCCACGCAAGCGGGAACGACGGCATCGACGCCTCGACCGCCTGCATGTTCGCTTGCGGCACGAACTGGAGCGCAGCGACGAGCAGCAATGCGACGACGAGAAGCAGCGCGATGTACGGATATGGATGCAGCAGCATCGCCGTCAGCGACTTGAGTGTCTCGTCGCGGCTCAAGCGCACGTTGATGCCGTTGCCAGCGTGCCTGGTCGGATCGCCGAGGCCGACGGAGAGCGTCTTGCTGTCGTCGTCGTTCCACCAGAGCGGTCGCAGCGTCGTGACGACGCCCTGCTGCCCGCCCGTCGAGCGGACGACGACAGCGGCGCTCTGCACATTCCGGTAGGTCACGTCGACGGCGTAGTTCCGCCAGGCAGGATCGCGCAGCGCGAGCGAACCGGGCCCGCGTGCGCGCAGCATCCCATCCTTGACGAAGAAGGCGCCGGGGGACACTTCCCACGGCGCGGCCGGCGGCGCCGAGAAGTCATCGCCGAATAGCTGTGCGCCTGAATCGAGGTCCGTGACGGAGATCGAGTCGATCCCGCGCGGCGACGGCAGGCTCGGCAACTGCTGTGTGTCGAACAACGTGAGTACGATTCCGCCAGTGGGCGCGGCATCTGCGATCTGCTGCTGCGACTGCGAGCGGCCATCGACGATCACGGTGAACTGATCGCCGCGCGCCTCGACACGGAGGTGCGTCGATTGGCCGCCGTCGCTCCAGAAGTAGCAGGCGAGGAGCGCGAAGTTGATCGCCACAAAGAGCGCGAGCGCGGCCTGGGCGCCGCGATCGCTACGAATTATTGTGAACGTGCTGCGCAAGGCGGTCACACGTACAGTGTCTCGATGGTGGTGCTCACACAGATGTCCGTTCGCCGCGTCCGGATCTCATGACGGCCTTATCGTATCGGACGGGAGGCAACTTTCCCGCCTAGGAAGTTCCGAAGAAAAAGTCGCTTCCGGGCGCTAACTTATTTCCTTGACGCCGTCGAACGTAGCGATGAACGTTTCAATTTTCACGTCTGGATATTTTTGAGCTAAATCGTTCTTAGCTTGGTTAAGGTGCATTCGGTGAGTTTCAATCGAATTGTCTGCTCCGTATCCACCACACTCCTCGTGGTCAAAAATCAAAATCTCTCTCGGGTCATGGAGTTTAATCGCCAGGGCCACCCACTCTTCGACGCTGTGCAGATTTTTCGACGATCCCGGCACAGTCAAGAGATCATATTGATCTTTGTATCCCTGTGTTGAAAGAAACTCCGCCTGCATTTCAACAAAACGATAGTCGATACAGTGAATTACCAGCGCCTTGCACGAGTGTGTATCTTCCATCTCGGCAAAGGGTATCAAAGCGAACGGAGCCAAGCAGCCATCCTCGATGCGGAGCGGCGATTGACACGCCAGCACGAGTGGGCGAATGGGAGCGCACGTCCGGGGTGAGCGCTACGTCGCATCCGGTGCGCGGAGGAGCTTGCCGATGGCGACGCCGAGTGCGCGCACATCTCCGTCGGAGAGGCGGCTCGAGAATTCCTCGTCGATGCCCCGGAGATGGATCGGCGCGGCGCGACGAAGCATCCGGCGGCCCGAGGTCGTGAGGACAGCGAAGGTGCCTCGCGCATCGTCGACGCACGCCTCGCGGGCGACGAGGCCCGCCTTCTGCATCCGCTCGACGAGTCGGGTCAGCCCGCTGCGACTGAACAGCACCGCATCGGCGAGCTCGCGCATCCGCAGGCGGCCGCCGTCCGCTTCCCCGAGGTTAACCAGCACGTCGTACCAGGTAAGCGGCAAGCCCCGCTCCGCGCGCAGCTCCTCGTCGAGCCGCTCGGTGATACTGGCATGGGCTTCGAGGAAGCCGCGCCAGACACGGAGGCGATCGTCATCCGTTCTCGTCATCATCCGCAGTGTAGGATGTCTTGCCGGCCGACGGTAGTTGCGCTGGCAACAAGACGATGCTATACTAGTTGCACACGCAACTACTGTGGGGAGAGCGGGAGATGACCATGGCGCGCGAGCAGCGAACAATCGACATCCGGCGGGCCGGCGAGCGGATGAACACGAGCACCTACTGGCTGAACTCCCAGCACTCGTTCAGCTTCGGCGGCCACTACGATCCGGCGAACACGCATCACGGGATGCTGCTCGTCAGCAACGACGACGTGTTCCGCGCAGGCACCGGATTCGATACGCACCCGCACCGGGACATGGAGATCGTCACGTGGGTGCTAGAAGGGGAGCTCGAGCACAAGGACACGACGGGCCACAGCGGCATCATCTACCCCGGACTTGCGCAACGAATGAGCGCCGGCCGCGGCATATGGCACTCGGAGATGAATAACAGCGGCGAGAAGGATGTGCGTCTCGTGCAGATGTGGGTGCTGCCCGACACGGAGTCGGTCGACGCCAGTTACGAACAACTCGACGTCAGCAGCGAAGTCGGCGGTGGCGGACTCGTGCCGATTGCCTCTGGTCGCGGTCACAATGCGGCGATCAAGATTCGGCAGGAGGGGGCGGTGCTCTGGGCGGGCAAGCTCGCTCCGGGCGCGACGGCGCTCGTGCCGGACGCGCACTTCGCGCACGTCTACGTCGCCCGCGGCGCTGCGAGCCTTGATGGCGAGTCGCTTGGTCAGGGCGATGCGGCGCGGCTGACGGCCGCCGGTGCGCCCGTGCTTGTCGCCGATGCGACCGCCGGCGCCGAGGTGCTGATCTGGGAGATGCGTTAACGGCGGCGGCGCACGCCGTGACGTGTGGCCGCCAGGCACCAATCATGCTTCCGGGCGACGAGCTCGCCTGATTACGGATCGAGCAGCACGTCCACGGGCTAGCTGCGCTGAACATGCTTGGCTGGACGCGGCATGGTGGATTTTGACCGGCACGCGTGAACGAGACCTCCGTCTCGAGTCACCAGCCTCGCTGCGACATTACGCCGTGGCGCGATCGCTTCGCGCGTCCAGCGCCTCGACGATCGTCGCGGCGGCGAGCACGACGAGTGCCGGCACGAGCGGCACGTGATAGCGCGGCTCGCCGGCGAAGACGAGGTGCAGCGTTAGCCACACGCCGATGGCGGACCAGAGCGCCAGCCACGTCCGGTTCCGCCGGATGACGAACAGCGAGACAGCCGCGACCGCGAGGAGGCCATACCAGTACACATCGCCGATGAGCACCCATGCGTCGCGGTCGGCGCCGAGAGGCGTCGCCCCGAGCGATTCGGACCAGCGAATCGCCGGCTCCGCGTCGGAGCGCAGCAGCCACCCCACGCGCAGCGCGGCAAGCTGCATCTCTCGGCCGGGATGGTCCCGGGCATAGTCAAGCGCGCGATGTGTTCCCACATCCTGCCAAAACAGCTCGCGCTCGCGGAACGAAATGCCCGGACGCTCATCCCACAGGTCGCGCGGTGGCGTCGACGTGCCCTTCGCGTAGGACGCGTGGGCGAGCCGCAAATTGTACCCGGCGCTGTCATTGATGAGCGACGGCGCGCCCATCGCGATCTCGTTGCGGATGGCCCACGGCGCAATCAGCAGCGCCATACCGGCGAGCAGTGGCACCGCAATGCGCACGGTCGTCTCCAAAGCTCCGCGAGGCCATGCGCGACGCCGCGCGGCATCGCCATCTAACGTCGCATCAGACGCCGCGTCCGGTGTCCCCATTGCATTGGGCGGCCAAAGCAGCACAACGACCGGCACCGCGAAGAGCAGCCCCTGCGCGCGCACCAACGCCGTCGCCGCGAGCATGATTCCGACGACGAAGTACGCCGGCAGTGATCTGCGCTCGGCCGCCCACAGCGCGGTGGCGAGCGTCACGGCTATGCCGAGCGTGAACAGCGACTCGCTGAACAGCGATGCCGTCCAGAACACGAGCGACGGCGCGACGCCGAACAGGAACGCCGCGAGGAGACCGACGCCGTCGTTGGAGTTCGAAGCTAACATCGTGGTCGTTCTCCGTCGCCCTACGCACCGGCCGACGAAAAAGATCGGGATCACTGTGAGCGCGCCGGCAACCGCGTTCGCACCTTTGGCTATGCGATCGTCCGGCCCGAAGAGTGTGTAAAGCGGCGCCAGCACGAACGGGTATCCGGGCGACCAGAACGCAGTGGCTTCGCTATCAGGCTCGGCGACGAAGCCCCACTCGACGCCTGGCGTCGACGGCTCCCGCACAGCGACGCTGTAGCCGCGGCCTGCCGCGAGGTTCGTCGCCGTCGCCTGGTAGTACTGCGGATCCGACAGCGGCGGAGGCTCCGTGTCGGTGCGCGCGAGCCAGCCGACACGGAGTGCGAGGGCGAGCAGAATGATCAGTGTGAGGCGGATCGATGACGGAACCTCACGGGTCTTTGTACGCGGAATTGAATTCGCAACCTTTCGTATCGGCGGGCAGTTCTCCGATGAGATCTTCAGGACCGTAGAACGTAGGCGCTCCGATCTCCCTGTTGTTGCGCGAGTCAATCGCCTTCCATCTCTTGTCGGCGAGAAGAAAATACTTCCCAGCAGGGACGGTGACCGGACCGAACGTGAAGTCGGCTTGCCTGGGCGCGTACACGTCGTCCGTCCGCAGTTGGCCATCGACAGTGACGCCATCCGGACCCACGACGATGGTTTCGCCACCTAGGCCCACGACACGAAGTATCTCCCAAGGCCGTTCCTTCGGCTCGAACTTGGACGGAACCTTGAGTACGGCAATCTGCCACCGATCTAGGAGTCCATCCGTGGGCGGTATGACAAGCACATCATCGTGACAGATCGTTGGTTCCATGAACGGATCGTGGACTTGGTACAGGAGCACTCCGTAGTGCTCCTCAGCTGCATTCCACCACTCATTCCATGGATCTTTAAACGTTACGACCTGGCGAAAGCGCATTGAGCGGTAGGCCTCGACCATACGCCGCATGTGTGCGCCAAGTCTTCGATGTACGCCGACAAGATCAGCGGGTGGCCGCAGTGCATCCCATTGATTGACTGCCGTGATCCACGCGTTGACCTCTCCGACCTCGGGCGTCACATAGTAGAGGGGATACGTGCTCACCGCTTCGTCGCGGTTCAGCGAACTCAATAGGTCGGCGACTCGGTGGAGGTAGTCGGGCTGCTCCGCCTCAGGCGTGGCGTCGAACGTGCTCGGTTTGTCGCCGCCGCACGCGGTGAACGCGAGCGTGATGGCGATCGCGCACACCATGACGAACGATCGCAGCGGAAGCATGCGCAGAGTCTACACCCGCACGACGGACAGCGTGATCGCGTGACCGTCGATGTCGGCGGATTCGCGGTGCACCCCATGCTCCGGCGCGTCATCCGAAAGCGCGACCGACAGCGTCTCGGCGCTGATGTACGGCCCGAAGCCACGCATGCAGTCCGCGATCTCAGCATCTCCCTCGTAGTAGGTCTTGATCCGATCAGCGATCTCGAACCCAGCGTCCTTGCGCAGGTTCTGGATGCGATGGACGATCTCGCGCGCGAGGCCCTCCTGCACGAGCGCGGGCGTCAGTTCCGATGAGACGATGACGACAGCACCGTTCTCCTCCGCCGACGCGAAGCCTTCCTTCTCTCGCCCGTTCACAAGCAGTTCCTCCGGCGCCAGTTGCTTGCCGGCGACCTCCACCGACTCGCCGCTGCCAGCGGCGCGCGCGACTTGCGCCAGTGCCGCTTCCGGCATCGACGCGAGCGCCTGCGCGATCATCTGCACGTCCCGCCCGTACTTCTGGCCGAGGAGCTTGAGGTTCGGCTTCACCTCGAAGCGCAGGAAGTCCGTCTCGTCGCGAACGATACGCAGCGCCTTTACGTTGAGTTCCTCGAGCAACTGCGGCGAAAGCCGCTCGAGCGCTTGCTCCTCCGCCTGCGTCGGCAGCTTCACGAAGATCTCGGCGACCGGCTGCCGGACGCGCATCTGCGCCTTCGCCCGCGCCGCCCTCCCGAGCGATGCGATGCGCATCACCAGCCGCGTGTCCGCCGACAGCGTCCGGTCGATCCGCGCCAGGTCGGCGCGCGGCCAGTCGCTGAGATGCACGCTCTCGCGTGGCGATTGTCCAGTCTCCAGCTTCCACCCTCCCGCTTCCAGGCCCAAGTACATCTCCTCGGCGAGGAATGGCGTGAACGGCGCAAGGAGCTTCGCGAGCGTGACGAGGCACTCGTACAACGTCGAGTAAGCCGCGAGCTTGTCGCTGTCGCTCTCAGACTTCCAGAATCGCCGCCGGCTGCGCCGCACGTACCAGTTCGACAGATCATCGACGAACGCTTCGATCTGCTTCGCGGCGTTCTGGGCGTCGAAATCCTGCAACGCCTTCGTGACGCCTTCGATCAGCTGATGCAGCTCCGAGATCACCCAGCGATCGAGCTCGGCGAGCGATGACGCAATCAGGGGTGCAGGCTGCGTCGCCACACCGTCGTCGCTGTTCGTCGCATGCGCTTCCGGCGTCCAGCCGTCAAGCGAAGCGTAGGTGAGGAAGAAGGCGTAGGTGTTCCACAGTGTCAGGAACATGCCGCGGCGCACCTCGTCGGCCTCCCCGTAGCCGAAGTTGATGTTCGTCGCCGGATTGCTGCGGAGGAACATCCAGCGCATCACGTCGACGCCCATCGTGTCCGCCGCATCCTCGAACCAGATCGCGTTGCCGGCGCTCTTGTGCATCTCGTCGCCGCGCTCGTCCCGCACCATCGCGTGTCCCAGCACCACCTCGAACGGCGCCCGGTCCTCCATCGCCGTCGACATCGTCAACAGCGAGTAGAACCAGTTGCGGAACTGGCCCGGGAACGCTTCGGTGATGAACTGCGCCGGGAACCATTGCTCCCAGTACGACTTGTCGTGGCGGTAGTTCAGCGTCGCGTACGGAACGATGCCGGCGTCGAGCCACGGGTTGCCGACATCCGGGATGCGCGACACGATCTCGCCGCACGTCGCACACTTGATCTTGACGTTGTCGATGTACGGCTTGTGCGGCGAGTGCCCCTTGAACTGCGCCCAACCTTCGACTGCGCGCTCGCGCAATTCGTCCTCGCTGCCGAGCACCTCGAACGTGCCGCACGACTCGCAGTTGTAGATCGGCAGCGCCAGACCGTAGTAGCGCTTCTTCGAGATCATCCAGTCGTCCATGTTCTTCAGCCAGTCGAGCTCGCGTGCCATCCCGAAGTCGGGGATCCACCGGATCTGCTTCGTGATCGCCGCGATCTTGTCGCGCAGCTCGTCCATGCTGATGAACCACTCGTCGACGAGACGGAAGATCAGCTCCGTACCGCAGCGCCAGCAGTGTGGATAGCGGTGCGGGTATTGCTGCGTGCGGTACATGAACTGCTTGTCGCGTAGCTGCTGGAAGATTGCATCGCGCGTCTCCGTCTCGCCGACATGGCTACCGGTGAGCGCACCGAAGCCGCCGATGTACACGCCCTCGTCGTCGACGGGCGCGATCACCGCGAGTCCGTACTG
The DNA here is from genome assembly GCA_038240335.1 of Dehalococcoidia bacterium. GTDB lineage: Bacteria > Chloroflexota > Dehalococcoidia > DSTF01 > JACRBR01 > JBBSDV01. Next base: position 3,557 of record JBBSDV010000082.1, on the reverse strand, counting down.
CTTGCTCAGCGCGAAGTCCTCCTTGCCGCAGCCGGGCGCGATATGGACGATGCCCGTGCCCTCTTCGTCAGACACATCGGTCCAGGCGATGACCCGGTGGTCGATTCCCTGCTGCACCGGCAGCTCATCGAACGGCCCGCGGTACGTCAGCCCGACCAGCTCGGCGCCCTTTACGTCGCCGAGCACTTCGAAGCCCGGCTTGAGGGCGGTCTTCGCCGCGCCCTTCGAGACGTACAGCACGTCGTTGCCATCGCGCACCTTCATGTACGTCAGGTCAGGATGTACCGCCGCCGCGATATTGCCCGGCAGTGTCCAGGGCGTCGTCGTCCACACCAGCAGCGATTCCCCAGGCCGCTCGAGGAGCGGGAACTTCACGTAGACGCTCGTGTGGGTGACCTCGCGGTAGCCCTCCGTGACGATCTCGTGCTCGGAGAGGCCGGTGGCGCAGCGCGGGCACCACGGCATCGTGTCGTGGCCCTTGTACACCCAGCCGCGCTCCCAGCACGTCTTGAGGAACATCCAGATCGTGTAGTTGTTCTCGTCCGAGTTCGTGTAGTACGAGTTGTCCCAGTCCATCCAGTAGCCGAGACGGATTGATTGTTCGGTCTGCACCGCGGCGAACTTGGCGACACGATCCTTGCACTCCTGCACGAACTTCGCGACCCCAAAATCGAGGATGTCCTTCTTCGATGTAAACCCGTGCGCCTTCTCGACCTCGACCTCGATCCACAGCCCCTGGCAGTCGAAGCCGTTCTGGTAACGCTGTTTCTCGCCGAGCATCGTGTGGAATCGCTGCCACAGATCCTTGTAGGAGCGGCCCCAGGCGTGATGTACGCCCATCGGATTGTTGGCCGTGATCGGTCCGTCGATGAACGACCAGCGCCGATCCGATGCATCATTGCGGTGCAGGTACTGCTGCATCGTGCCGCGCTCACGCCACGACTCGAGCGTGCACTTCTCCATCGCGACGAAGTCGGGTCGGGTGGAAACGGGTTTCATGTGCGGGTCCTTCTGTGGTCTCGATGAACGGCGGACACGTCGGTTTATGGTCGTGGGATGTCAAGGCAGGCGGTGATGTTCCTCATATCGGACCGTTCCCAGTGTGATTGCGGGTACCACGATCGAATGCGCGAGCTGGAATGCACGTCACTCGACCCTCTGACGTGCCACCACACACAACGCGCAGATCGAGATCCGAGGTTACGAGCCAGCGTCGATGCCCGTATCGGGCTGCGAGACAGGGACGACGGGAGCCGCGGGTGGCGTATAGGTCGCCGTACTCGCGCGCTTAGGCCGCTGCATCTGCGTGGGCTCGGTGCCACGCTCGCGAGACGCGGGCGCTGGGGCCGCCGTGCCTCGTCCCGCGAGGGACGTCGGTGCTCCGCTGCGCTCCGTCGCGCAGAAGGGACAGAGCACCCAGGTCGCCGCCATCGGCTTCCCGCAAGCTTCGCAAGGCGTCCGCAGGGTCGTCCGGCAGAACGGGCAGGCGACGAAGTCGCTCTCGATCTTTCGGCGGCATGACGGGCAAGTCGCCTGCTCCTGAATCTCGTGCAGCAGCGCCTCGGCCTCGAGTTGCCGATCGTAGGCGTCGACAAGTGTGTCCTTGGGCCGCAAAATCAGGTACAGCAGCAGACCGGGAAGATTGAAGACGAGGACGAGCAGCAGCGCCATCGCCTGCGTGAAGGGATCGCGTGTTCGCGAAGAAGCATCGCGGTACGTCCAGACGAGCGCGCCGATCCAGAGCACGAGGCCGTACGCGATGAGCGCTATTACGGCGATGCGAGCCGCGTCCTGCCATACGCCATCGTCCCAAATCGCAAGCAACATCTAGGGAATGTCTCCTTGTTGACGACGACGAGCAGAGGCGCCGATCTGCCGCGATTATACCGAAATCGCGCCAGGATGAGGCGGAACGAGATACATCGAAGATGGATGCCTTCGCGCCTAACGATGAATCGCGAAGTGTTACGGAGTCGCCGGGGGGAGGACGCGTCTGCTCGGGCTAGCGACCGCTAGTCGATGGCGAGCTTTCTCGTGACAAGGCGAGTGATGAGCTCAGGCCGCATCTTCTTGCGCTTCGGATCGGGCTGGCCGTCCGAGAGATAGTTGCCTTCGGTGAACACGCGCATCGCGTTGTCGTAGCCGACCACGCGCGACATCTTACCGAAGATGCGGACGAACGCCTCTTTCTTCGCCGCCAGAGTCGGGAACGCCGCTTCTTCCATCGCCGCACGCCGCGCCTCGTAATCGCCGAGCAGGTACTTGCCCGGCATGCCGAACTCTTTGAGCGCTTCGACTACGAGCGGCATCAGCTCCGGTTCCCGCGCGAGGCAATCCCGCACACGCGCCTCGTAAAACATCTCGTGCCGCGTCTCGTCCTTCGCCAGCAACGTCTCGATCCTCGCCAGAATCGGCTCCTTCGTCTGCTGCGCGTGGTTGCGGTAGAACTCCGCCGTCACAAACTCCTGAAACGTCGTGTTAGCGACGACCTGCGAGGGCAGGTAGTGCATCGGGATGCCCCAGTTCTCGGCGCTGGCTTCGCGCACGGCGCTGATGTCCTCGCCCAAGCCCCGGCGAATCGATGCCTCGATCTCCGTCAGCTCGTCCTCGCTCAGATGCGAATCAGGCTGTGCTTGCGCCCGGGCGGCGAGCGCCGTCCGCACCTTCACTAGGTAGTCGGCGAGAACGTAATAGTGCTTCCACTCCTCCATCGCCCACATCATCACAAAGTCGCAGACGTCTTGGTCCGCCTTGAAGTACTCGATGAGGTTCGCCACATAGTCGGGATTGTTGCTTTCGACAAGGAGCGCGGACTCGACGACGAACACGTCCGTCGGCGTCAGGGCGTTGATGTCGATCGCCGTCCACGGTGTCTCGAGGAACTCCGTGAGACTCCAACTGAGACGCTCGTGGGTCTTGTAAAACGCAATGACGTCATCGCGGCTAGGCGGGGTGCGATGGTCGATCGGGGCTAGTTTCGGCTGATCGCCGGTGAACGGATATTCGGTTCTTTTGAGAAGCTTGGACAACAGTGCCTCCTGGCGGCGCTGCGGCGTGTACCGAAGCTGCCCGTGCGATCGAAGTATACCGTTCCGTAGCGAACGTCGATGCCGTGCGGGCATACGGCGTGTTGCCGTTCGGTGATCATATACCTCAATCGGTGCTCCCGAGTCCGAGCACCACGCCCCGGTGTCGAAGTACGCACGCGAAAACGGACCTACAACTCGGTGCGGAAGCCTTCACTCACGGGAGCGAACCCGAGCCGTTCGTAGAAGCGGTGCGCGCGTTTCCTCGTCTTCCTGCTGGTGAGAGCGACCTTGTAGCATTCGCGCGCCCGCGCTTCTTCAATAATGAACCGCAGTAACTACTCGCCGATCCCCTGGCCCCGACAGCCCGTGTCTACGACGACATTCTCGACGAGTGCATACGGCCGGCCGCCGTGTCCGATGTTGGGCACGATGACGAGCGTCGCGGTCGCCACGACGCCCCCGTCGCGCTCGACGACGAGCAGCGCTGTCGCGTCGCGTTGGATCGCCTCGAAGGCGCCGTGATGTTCG